>JAKLKE010000021.1:249-35588 GCA_023150775.1 Myxococcota bacterium | reverse complement strand
GACGCATTAAGCCTCATGGGCTGGAACACGTCTGCGATGGACGAAAGCAAGAAGCGCTTGGTGCTGAGCCGAATCTGGAGGTTCGACCCCGACGACGTGCACGCGGGCTATCGCCGCATCCTCCACATCTTCTTCGCCGACGCGCGTCCTGAGTCGAAGGGGAAGCATTCCCGCCACACCCAGCTCGGCGAGTTCATCGACCCCAGCCTCATCGCCGAGGCCCTCGGCCCCAACCCGCTCCCCGCGCCACTCACCCCCGAAGAGCTCACCGCCCTCGCCAACCTCCCCGACGACGAGCGCGCCCTCAAACTCTTCTTCCACGCCCACCTGCTCGCGAACCCCACCACCGCCCCCCTCTGAGCCCGAGCATGGCGCGCAAAGCCGCAAAGCCGCAAAGGCCCAACCTCAACGCCACGGCCTACACCAAGCCGTCTCCGCGCCAAGCAGCACCGACCGATCACAGAGCCGGCTTCTTTGCGGCTTTGCGCGCCCTTCTGAGCTACGTCGCCATCCCCACCAAGGACAACAACGCCGCAAACCACACCGCCACAGCCTTCCCGCGCCCTCCTGAACCTCAACCGCCACCATCTGCAGGCGTCACTCCCCGCGCGTCCAGGCCTCGGAGACCTCGCGGCAGGCGCTTGATGCGTCGGCGTTGGGGTCTCCCAGCACACAGAGGATTCTTTTGCCTTCGGTCTCTTCGCCGGCGTGCATCCACATCAGGACGGAGGTGTCCGAGATCCAGCGGACGTTGTGAATCTGCGCACGAACAGGCGACTCGCCGACAAAGGTTGTGGGCTCCACCACAAGAACAGGGGTCATGGGCTCCCCAGCGACGAGTTTGCAGGTCTCGAAGAGCTGGAGTGGGTCGTAAGGGGACTGGAGGTGGGCAAAATAGGTGCCCTGCTCAGAGAACGGATCGAGCAGCCAGGAATAATCCCCGATCGGAGATTCACGCAGCGTCTCGCACTCGGACCCACCGCGTCTCCAAAGGCACGACCGCGTGATCCAGAATTTGCTGTGCGTCAGATCGTCACCCGCAGGGGGCTCGCCGTAAAAGTACTGCGCCACGTCGCAGCGAGATGGCACCGCGCGGAAGAGCTCGACCTCCGCCTTGGCCTCCTCCTCCGTCGCGCAACCGATGAGCAACCACATCCAAATCATAAGAGGTCCCCTCACCCACCCGCCGCCACCCCCACCCAACCCGGGTGAAGGCGACGGCGGCGGTCTCACACCACGCGGCTCACTCCGCGTACAACGCCTCGATCTCCTTCGACCAGCTCTCGTTCACCTTCTTGCGCTTGACCTTGAGCGTCGGGGTCAGCTCGTTGTCGGCGATGGTGAAGTTGCGGGGCAAGATCTTGAACTTCTTGATCTGCTCCACCTGGGCGAACTCGCGGTTCATCTCGTCGATGTGACGCTGAATCTCTTTCTGTAAGGCCGGGCTGTTGGCCAGCTCCTCAGGCTTCACGCCGTTCGCGTTGGCCCAGGCCGGCCCCTTCTCGGGGTCGATGGTGACGAGCGCGATGAGGAACTTGCGGCGGTCGCCGATGACGACGGCCTCGTTCACCAGCTCGTGCTGTTTGATCGCCGCCTCTAGGTTCTTGGGGGCGATGTTTTTGCCGCCGGCGGTGATGATGATCTCTTTCTTGCGGCCGGTGATGCTCAAGAACTGGTCGCTGTCAAACGCGCCCAGGTCGCCGGAGCACAACCAGCCGTCCACCAGGGTCTCGGCGGTGGCTTGGGGCTCTTTGTAGTAGCCCAAGAAGATGTTCGGGCCCTTGACGAGGATCTCGCCGTCCTCAGCGATCTTCACCGTCACGCCGGGCAGGGCCGGGCCGACTGTGCCGAGTTTGGTGCGGCCGGGGCGGTTGATGGTGGTCGGGCCCGAGCCCTCGGACTGGCCGTAGACCTCTAGCACGGTGAGGTCGAGGGAAGAGAAGAACTCCAGCACGTCTTTGCCGATGGGCGCGGCGCCAGAGACACAGACCCGGGCGCGGCCTAAGCCTACGGCGGGCTTGAGCTTCGAGTAGATGAGCTTGTTCGCCAAGGCGTACTGGAAGGCCAAGAAGCCCGAGGGCTTCTCGCCGCGCATGTTCAGGGCGTTGGCCTGAATCGCCACGCCGCGCGCCCACTCGACGAGCTTGGCCTTGACGCCCGTGGCCTCCTTGAGCTTGCCGGACACACCGGCGTGGAACTTCTCCCAGATGCGGGGCACGCCGAAGAAGATGGTCGGCTGGACCTCTTTGAGGTTGTCGCCGAGCTTCTCGATGCCTTGGGCGAAGTAGACCGCGTAGCCCGAGCAGGCCGGGGCGTGGATAGAGAACATCTGCTCGGCGATGTGCGAGAGCGGCAGGTAGCTCACCGAGCAGTCTTCGGGGCCCGCGCCGCCGACGATGTCGTTGATGGCGAGGTTGGCCGTCCAGGAGAGGTTCTCGTGGGACAACATCACGCCTTTGGGCGGCCCGGTGGTGCCCGAGGTGTAGATGAAGGTGGCGAGGCCCTGGGGCTCCAGCTTGGCGATGCGGTCGTGGACCTCCTTCTCGGGGGTGCCCTCGGCCTTCGCCATGAACTGCTCCCAGGTGAGCACGATGGGGTGCTCGACCTTCTCCGCGCCCTTCATCAGGATGACGTGCTTGAGCAGGGGCAGCTCGTCAATCTTGGCGAGGATCTTCTCCCACTGGGCCTTGTTCTCGACAAGCACCACTGAAGACTCGGCGTGGTTGACGATGTACTGCACCTCCGTGGGGGAGCAGGTCGTGTAGATGCCCGCCGGGGCGCCGCCCGCGCACATGGCGGCGACGTCGAGGATCACCCACTCCGGCCGGTTGAAGCCGAGGATCGAGACGGTCCCGCCGGGCTGAAACCCGAGGCTGATCAGCGCACGCGCCGCCTGCACACACTCGGCGGCGTAGGTCTTCCAGCTCGTGGGCTCCCAGGCGGTGGCGCCGCGCACGAAGTAGGCGGGCTTGTCGGCGAACTTCTGACCGTTCGAGATGATCTTGGACGGGATGCTGTCGTAGGCCATGCATCTTCCTGGGTGTTGGAGGGGCTTGAAGTCTACACGAGAGGAGGGGACGGGCGCAAGCGCGCCTCTGACCTTTGGTTTCATCGGGCCTAAAAGTTGCGAGGCCCACGCGGCCGTTTTCTCGTTAGACTTGCGGCCATGCGCCACCCCACCCTGACCGCCCTGCTCGCCCTGCTGACCCCCCTCGCCGCCTGCTCCGGCGCCAAAGACGAGGGCGACGACTCCGCGCTGACGACGGACGACAGCCAAGGCTCCCAAGACAGCGGCGGCGACAGCGGCGGCGACGACAGCGATCCCGACGACACGGGCGACTCCCAAGACAGCGGCGACACCGACGACACCCAAGACAGCGACACCGGCGAGCCCAGCTTCGAGCCCCTCGACGGCTTCGGCGCGCTCAGCGGTGACTGCGGCGTGTTGACCGAGGCCCTGCTCAGCGACGCGGCGCCGGGGCTCTACGTCAACACCTTAGACTTCGGCACGGAGACCTTCGACGCCAGCCTGCTCAGCGAGGGCGGCCAGATCATCTACGAGGCGGGCAACCTCGGCGGCTCAAGCCTGCTCTCCGAGGTCTTCGCGTATGAGGTGCTCTACCGCTGCGAGCTGGCCACCCTGCTCAAGACCGAGGCGGAGATCGTCTACACCGACACCGGCGGAAAAAAGACCGATCTGCTGGTGGAGATCGACGGCCTCAAGCTCGGCGTGAGCGTCACCCGGGCCTACCACTACCCGCCCGACGACCCCTACACCCTCGATCTGGCCACAGAGCTGCTCACGAAGAAGCTCGGGGATCTGCCGCTCTCTACGGCGAACGTCGCCCCTGAAGACGCCTGGGTGAAGCAGCTCCTGTCGATCCTCGCCTACACCCCGGAGCACGCGGCGCTCATCGAGGAGAGCTGGCTGAGCTTAGACGCTGAGCTGCGCGGCGACGCCATCCTCATCGTCACCGCCACCGAGGGGGACGACGAGGAGCTCTACTGAGCGGCCTCACAGCCTGAGCCCTAGACCCTGGGGACGACGCAGTCTCGGGCGGGCGCGGCCCCGGTGAGCAGGTCGGCGAGGGCGTCGATGATGGGCAGCCCGGCGTGGTTCATCCAGGCCCACTCCCCGGCGGGGTTGACCTCCAAGAACCACAGGCGGCCCGCCTCGTCCTCCAGAATGTCGGCGGCGCCGTAGTTGAGGCCGAGGCGGTCCATCATGCGCAGCATCGCCTGGCACACAGAGTCCGGCAGGCTGGCCTTCTTCCAGGCGTGCACCACCCCCTTGTCGCGCAGGCTGGCGAGGCGCCAGTCGGTGCCGTACTCCCCGGAGCTGTAGTCCAAGGCGCCCACCATCACCTGCTGACCGACGATGGTGATGCGGTACTCCCGGCGGGTGTGTACCCGGGGCTGGAAGATCATCGGGCAGGCGGTGAGGCCGTCCAGGCCGTCGAGATCCTCCTCTTTGACCACGGAGGTGTGCACGGCGCCGGTGCCGTCCTCCGTCTTGAGCGCGAAGGCGTGCTCCATCTTGGTGATCACCTGGCCGTTGTGCTCATGGAAAAACGCCCGGGCGGACTCAGGGTCGTTGGTCACGAGGGTGGGCAGCACGTCGAGGCCCACCTGGGCGGCGATGCCGAGCTGCAGGGCCTTGTCGCCGACGAGGCGGATGTGGTGGGGGCGATCGACGACGAGGCCGGTGTGGGCGCTGGCGAGGCCCCGGATCGTCACCCGCGACTCCTCGACCGCCGCGGCGTGGGCGTCTTGGCCCATGGCGGGATCGATCTTGGAGGAGAGGTTCACCCGCCGCCACCAGATCGACGTGCTGGCGTCCAGCGGCACCCACACGCCGTCCACCTGAATCGCCGAGAGGAGCTCCGTCCCGCGCTGGGTGCGGCGCAGCATCGGCGCGTTGGGGAAGAGGTCGGTGTCGAGGCGGATCAGGCGGTGACCGCGCCTGGCGATGGCTTGGGCGACCCAGGCCGCGCTGGGCTCTTGGGTGTGGGTGACGGCGAGCACGTCCATCAGAGGCCTCGGGCGTTGGGTCTGGGGGCGTGGCTATCCCCGGCAGCGCCCCCCGGCCAGGGCGGCGAAGGGTTGAGAGAGGGCCAACTACTCGACCTCTAGCTCCAGCAGGTTCAGGTACGCGAAGGCCCCTGCGGCGCGGTCCACGTCGAGGTGCAGGCGGCCATAGGCGTCGGGCACGAGGCCGGTGAACACGACCAAGGCGCCCTCATTGCCGTCATAGCCGCCCTCGCCGATGTCGGGGCCCGTGGTGGTGACCTCGGCGGAGACGGCCTCCTCGCCGCCCTCGACGGTGAAGCGGGTGATGCGGGTCTCCTCGTCTGTGGCGCGGCTGGCGAAGAGGCGCAGGGTGTGCCGGGCGTCGGGGCTCAGGCCGCTGAGCATGAGGCCGCCGGGGTCGTCGGGGTCGCCGGTGTAGAAGAAGTCCGCCGTGGCCTGCCACACGGCCAAGGTGCCGAGCTTGTCGCCGGAGGGGCTCGTGAGGCCGCCGTTGCGCAGGCCGTTCGCGCGAAAGCCGCCGGAGAGCACGAGGTCAACCCCCGTGACCGCCCCGGTGGTGGTGACGAGGCCCCGCAGCGCCTCCCCAGCGAGGGCCTGGGCGCCGCCTTGGAGGCCATGCCAGGTGTTCCAGCGGATGCCAAAACCATCAACGCTCGGTGTCTGGGCGCCGTCCTCGCTGTTTGACGGGCCGAGGTCTACCCGCAGGTAGCTCCCCGAGGGCGGGCCGACCGGCGCGGCGGCGACGACGTCGGGCATGTTGGGGCGCACCGTCGAGATCACCGCCGCGTCCCACAGCGCGTAGCCCGCGGCGTTGAGGTGCAGGCCGTCCACAAAATACGCCTCGTCGGGCGGGCTGCCCGTGGCGAGGAGGGCGCTCACCGTGTCGATATAAACGATGGAGGGGTGCTGGGCAGCGAGGCTCTGGATGGCCTGGTTCACGGCGTCTTGATCGGCCCAGATCGACCAGCGCGACGGCGTCGGCGTGATACCCGCGAAGAAGAGCTTGGCCCCGGGCTGGGCCTCATGGAGCTGCTGCACCACGCAGCGCACGTTATCCACCACAGACTGCACGCTTCGCCCGTCGGCGAGGTCGTTGGTGCCGGCGAACATGAGCACGGCGGAGGGCGCGTGGCGGATAGCCAGCTCGGGGAGGTGTCGGGCCACGTCCGCCGAGCGGGCGCCGCCGACGCCGCGCTGCAGAGGCGCATATGGCCCCAAAGCCCGCTGGGCCGTGCGCCAGCGGCGGATCGTCGAGGAGCCCACGAGCACGAGGCCCCCCTTGGGCGGCGGCGCGGCGTCGTCCTGCGCGCTCCACACGGCGATCTGGGCGGCGAAGGGGTCGTCGCCCACGTCCACGAGGGCGCAGGGGTCGTCTGTCCAGGGCAGGTCCGGCACGCCCGTGTCCTCAGGGGCGCTGTCGTCGGCGCGGCTGTCGACGGGGGCGCTGTCGTCGGCGCGGCTATCGACGGGATCGCTGTCGGCCCGGGAGTCGTCGTTGGGGGCTTTGTCGCCCCCGGCGCAGGACAGGAGCGTGAGGGTGAAGATCATCGGGCCTCCGGGGGTGTCCCATAACTCGCGGCGGCCCGGTCCAAGGCGGCGGAGAGCGCGGCCTGGGCGGCGCGGATGAGCGCGACGGCGCCGAGCACCAGGGCGAAGGCCAGGGGGTCGGGGGAGATCGAGAAGCGCCGCAGCGACGCGCCCAAGCCCAGAAACAGCGCGACGTAGGGCAGAAGCCCCAGCCACGAGCCCAAGAGCATCCCCCACAGCGGCGCCCCCGCCGCGCCGCCGACGAGGCCCACCAGCGCGAAGGGCGCCACAGGCAAGAGACGCAATGAGAAGAAGGCCACCCGGCCCCGGCGCTGGATGGCCTGGGCGATGGGGTTGAGCGCGCTGCCCACGAGGCGCTGCACCCGACGACGCCCCAAGGTGTAGCCGACGCCCCAGGTGGCGCTCATCGCCAGGGTGAGGCTCACCGCCGCCAAGGCCCCGCCGCTCCGCACGCCGAGCTCTAGGGCCGCCAAGGTGACCACCAAGGCCACGGGCAGACCAACGCTCAGGGCCAGGCCGCACAACAACGCGAGGAGGAGCCAGCCGTCCCAGGTGGTGGCGATGGCCTCGACGGTGGCCCCGGCGAGGCGGATCGTGTCGTCGGGGCGCAGCACCCCCACCCGCCACAGTCCAAAGCCGACGCTCAAGGCGAGCACGGTCCACAGACCCCGGGGCAGGCGCGCGGTGAGGCGCTCCCGCGCGCCGCGCCCGAGCACGGCCTCGATCAGCGCCGGGAGCTGGAAGGGCTCGGGCGGGTCGTAGAGCAGCTCCGCCTCTTCAGCGAAGCTCCCCCGCAGGGCCTCGGGGGCCACACCAAAGGGCACCAGGGTACGATCTCCGCCGAGCAGGCCGTCCATGGCGCGCACCATGGATCCCAGGCGGTCCTCGGCCTCAACGAGACGCTCCACGGGCAGGTTCAGGTGCTCGGCGATGAGGCGCCGCCGCAGGGCCGTGGCCGAGGCGCGGTCTTCAGGCCGGGTCAGCTCCAGACACAGATCGGCCTCGGTGTCGGCGCGTAGGCTGCGGGCGGCGAGGTTCGCCGATCCCACACGAACATACCGATCATCGACGATCATCACCTTGCTGTGAACGTAGAGCGCCACCCCCCGGGCTCGGGAGACCACGGGCCACATCAGGCGCAGTCGATTGTGTCGGTCGGCGCGGCGCAGGCGATCAAACAGCCGCCAGCGGGCGAGGCCCACGGTGACCCCGGCCAGGGGGCCCCGGGGGTGCTCCGGGCCGACGATGAGCAGCTCCGGGCCCTCCGTCGCCTTGAGCTGGGCCTCCATGACCAAGGCGAGGTCTCGGGAGGTGAGGTACTGGTTCTCGACGTACAGACGATCTTGGGCGGCGCGGATGAGGTCTGCATAGAGCGCCTGCACCTGGCGCCGGGGCGGGCTCGCCTTGGGATCGGTCAGGCTGATGCCCACCCGCACGTCAACCCACTCAATCCCCTCCCCCTCAGGCCAGATCGGCGCCCGAGGGCCCGGCGTGGGCAGGGCCTCCCCCGTCGCCCGCCACCACCGCTCGCGCAGGAGCTGGCCCAAGGCGGCGGCGGCCGAGCCGTCCACCATCATCATCACGTCGTGAAACGGCGGCAGAGGCCCGCCGCGGGCGCTCACCCGGCGGGTGTCGAGCACGCGGTGCGCGGGGGTGTCAAAGCGCCCGGCGGCGAGGTCGAGCCCACCACAGAAGGCCACGACGTCATCGACGACGACGAGCTTCTGGTGGTGGCTGCCGCCCAAGGGGGTGCCGCCGTCGTAGACCACCCGCAGCCGCCCGGCGAGGCGTGGATCGTCCAGCGCCAGCGCCCCACCCTGGCCCCAGGCCATCGTGCGGGCCATGTCCCAGGCCAAGACGTTGATGCGCAGCCGAGGGTGCAGCTCCAGCACCCGGGCGAAGAGGTCCACCACCCGCACCGGCCCGGCGGCGTCAAACAAGATCACCGCGTCGGGGTCAAGGGCCCAGGCCGAGATGAGGAGCTGCTCTTCGGCCACGGCGGCGGCGGCGGCGAGGGCCTGAAAGTAGGCCTCCCCGTCGATGATCACCCGCGCCCGGACGCCCTCGGCGACCCGCTCGACGTTCTCACCGGGGCGGAAGAGGCTCATCGGGGGAAGGTTCACACCTCGGGGGGGCGGGGGAAGGGGGGGCGGTGGGCCTGAGGGGCATCGGAGGCAGCGCGTCGAGGAGGGGCGCGAGCTCGGGCGCTCGGGCGCGCACCGCCGCGATGAGGGCGGGCTCCTCGCTCACGAGCTGGCGGAGCACGCTGCGCCGTGGTTGGGTTGGGGACAACTCCGTGGCAAGGCGCGCGACGACATCTGGAGGCCGGGGCACCTCCTGCAGCACCTCGGTCAACAAGAACAAAACGTCCGAACGCAGCTTGCGTCGCTCCTCCGCGAGGTCCTGGTGCTTGAGCCGAGGGAGGATTTTGATCGTCTCCGCAGCGCGTCGGCGGCGCGTCGGCTCGCTGTCCAGGAGGGGTCGCCCGGTGACGGGATCCCACCAGAAGAAGCGGGCGGGATCCTCGGCGCTGGGCTCGATCAAGAGGGCCTGGGTGCCTTCCAATGGGAAACGCCTGCCCTTGTCCAGGTTGCAGGTCTTGCAGACGAAGAGCAGATTGACCCATAGAAACATCCGCTCGGGATACCTATTCTTGGGGTAAAAATGCTCTATGTCGCGAGGATCAACACATTCGCAGTAGGCGCACTTGTCATGGGACAGAGCGCGCAGGGCGCTCACCAGCTCGGCCCGAGTGGACGTATCTTTTAGGACCTTCCACAGCGCGTCGATCTGAACACTTCCCGGCGACAGTCGGCTCGCCTCCGTCTGACGTAGGCTAAGTTCGGCGCGAGCCTCGGCGCTCAAGGCCTGCTCCTCGTGCAGGCGCGACAGCGGCATCATGGCGTGTCGCCACGCAAGCGTCGGAGGCGCGCCTCCACCAGCGCGGCCATCTCTCGTGAGCGTTCCCGCTCGGCGAGGCTGTCCCCGGGCGCGGTCAAACGCTCGGCCAAGAGCGCGCGCACGACCTCCCGCCGTGCGAGAGCGGCGACGTCTGGCGACACCATGCTGGCCAAGCTGTCGTGCTCGGCAAGTAAGGCCTCGGTCTCGGGGTCGCGGGTCGACTCTAAGCCGAAGAGGTCGCTGAGCAAGATTTGATCCGCTCGCCAGCCACGCACGGAACGATCGGAGGGCGTAATCGTCACCGCGCCGTCGGCGTCCTGACGCACCAAGAACAGGCCGTCGGGGCGGGCGGCTTGGGCGACGAAGGGGCTGTGGCTGGTGACGATGAACTGGAGCTTGGGGAAGACCGCGCACAGTCGGAACCCCAGATCCCGCTGCCAAGAGGGGTGCAGGTGGGTGTCGGCCTCGTCGATGAGCACCACCCCCTCGGCGGGGATCACCGGGGCGCCGTTGGCGTCGTGGGTCACGCCGAGGCTGCGGGAGTCCGCGAGCTGCTTGAGCAGGTCGATCACGAGCGCCAAGAAGCTGCGATAGCCGTCGCTGAGCTGGTTGAGCCCCACCCGCGCGCCCAGCGGTGAGCGGAAGGTGACGCCGAGGCTAGAGACCTCCTCCACCACGACCCCTTGAGGCAAGAGCGTGCGCAGGAGCTCTCTTGTCACGTCCAGATCACGCTGCGCGGCCAGCTTCACGGGCTCGGGCAGGGCCGGGTCTACGGCGCGGCTGTGCAGATCCGTGAGCCAGCGCTCGACGTTGGTGAGCGCCGCGCTCTCTCGAAACAGGGTGAGGTGCCGCGCGTCCCGGCCGCCGCCGTAGAGGATGCTCAGGTTCTCTTCGCCGCCGCCCCCGGTGAGACGCCGAAAGGGGCCGTAGCCTGTGGAGAACCACCCGGCGCGACCGGAGTAGGGGCCGGCGTTGAGACGCTTCTGCACCGCGGGGAGGAGCGCGAGCTGCGGCTGCACGAGCTCCAGGTCCTCCAGCTCTACCCGCCCATGGCCGCTCACGATGAGGCGCGCCCGGTAGGGCGATCGGCGACGCTGCTGCCCGGCGCTCACATAGTCAAGCTCAGGGTTGTGGGCGATCTCCGCCTGGATCTCACCAAAGGCTTGCCCCTGACGAACCCAAGACGCGGGCTGCTGGAGCAGTCGCCCCCCGCTCACCGGCCCCAACAGCGCCAGGGCCGCCGCTTGCAACACCGTCGACTTCCCGGTGCTGTTCACGCCGAGCAGCACGTTCCATCCGGCGTAGCCGCCCTCACCGGGCAAGCTCAACGTCGCGTCAGCGAAACACTTGATGTTCTTGAGCGTGAGGCGCTTGAGGTACATGGCTGCCCGCGTCGGGGTTGGGTGGGGGGCAAACGATACAGCGGGAGACGGCCCTCACCCCCGCGCCGGGCTCCACTGCACCTCACGCAAGAAGTTGCCGGTGAGGTACTCGCGCTCGATGACCTGGGCCATCTCTTGTACGTCGCGGAAGGAGTCCCAGTCCACGCGGATCACGGGGATGGTGCGGCTGATCTCGCCGATGAAGCGCTCGTACTCGGCGTGCAGGGCCGTGAGGTACTCCAGGGTGAGGCCGCTCTCGACCTCGCGGTTGCGGCTGCGCACACGCTCCATGGAGCGCTCGGGCTTCACGTCGAGGTAGATGATCACGTTGGGGCGGCACATGAAGTTCGACATGTGCCGGAAGAGCTGGAGGTAGGTGCGGTAGTCCCGGGCGTCCATGAGGCCAGACTCGGAGAGCATCTTCGCGAAGACCGCGTCCTCGTAGATCGTGCGGTCTTGTACGCCGCCGCCGCCGCGCCAGATGATCTCTTGGTGTTGGGCGAAGCGCCGATTAAGCAGGTAGATCTGCGTGGCGAAGGAGTAACGTGCGGTGTCGCGGTAGAAGTCGGCGAGGTACTCGTTGTCGGCGACGGGCTCGTAATACACCGGCAGGCCGAGGTGCTCGCCGAGCGCCGTGGCGAGGGTGGATTTGCCTGCGCCGATGAGCCCGGCGATGCCGATGAAGAGCTCGGAGAGGCGCGTCTCGGAGGGGGTGCGCATGAGGCGATTGTCCAGAGCGGAGGGGTGATCAGCGGGAGATCAGAGACGTAACCTGCGAGCGCCGCGCAGGCGCACAAGGTAGAAGGGGCCATGCCCACGGACCTCTCGCCCTTCCCCGTAGACCCCGCGGTGCTCGCCGCGATCCGCCCGATGCAGAACCGCGACGCCGAGCCCGTCGCCGCGCTCCACGAGGCCGCCATGGGCGCGTCCTTGTGGGCCCAGCTCGGGCGGCGCTTTCTGGTCGAGCTCTACCGCGGCCTCGTCGACAGCCCCTACTTTCTGGGCTTCGTCTATGAGGAGGACGGCGTGGTCAAAGGTTTCATCGCCGGGTCCATCGACGCCGAGGCCATGATGCGCACGCTCATGCGCTCCCGGGCCCTCGTCTTGGGCGCCGCCGCCGCGACTGGCGTTCTCAAGCGCCCCCAGGTGCTCGGCCGGCTCTCCCAGACGCTCCGCTACTTCAAGGTGAGCGACGCCGACCAAGACCCCGTACCGGCGGAGTCGCTGTTTTGTTCCTTCGCGCCGGAGCTTCGGGGAAAACGGGTCTCCGGGCACATCAACAAGGTCTTGTTCGATGATCTCCTCGCCCGAGGCCACCGCCAGGTGAAGATCACGACCGAGGTCGACAACGAGGGCGCCAACCGCCAGCTCCGCTCCTGGGGATTTGAGCCAAAAGGAGAGTTTAACTTCTATGGCAAGAAGATGGTGCGCTATGTGCTTAACCTTGGGGACCACCCCCGAGTGCAGCCCGTGAGCCGTCACCCCCTGGTCTAAACCATGCCGATCGTCCCCGCCGCCTCGTCCTCCGCCCAAGGACTCTCCGCCCAAGAGGCCGCCCGCCGCCTCCAAGACGGCGGCCCCAACGAGCTGCACCGCGCTGACCCGACGCCCCGCTGGCGCCTCTTCGCCCGACAGCTCATGAGCCCGGTGATCGGCCTGCTCGTCGCCGCCGCCATCGCCGCGGGGGTGCTCAAGGAGTGGGTGGACGCCATCGCGATCCTCACCATCGTGCTCCTGAACGCGGTGATCGGCTACTCCCAAGAGTCCCGGGCTGAAGACGCCGTGCGGGCCCTGCGCGCCATGACCGCCCCCCGGGCCACGGTGCGCCGCGACGGCCAGCTCAAGAAGCTCCCCGCCGCGGAGATCGTCGTCGGGGATCTGCTGGTGTTGGAGGCCGGGGACAAGGTCGCCGCCGACGCCCGGCTCATCGAGGCCCACGCGCTCAAGGTGGACGAGGCCGCGCTCACCGGCGAGAGCGAGTCCGTCGAGAAGGGCACGGCGCCCGTCGCCGCCGACGCGCCCATCGCCGAGCGCAGGGACCAGGTCTTCGCGGGCACGTCGATCACCGCCGGGGTCGGCGTGGCCGAGGTGCTCCAGACGGGCATGGGCACGGAGATCGGCCGCATCGCCAAGCTCTTGGGCGACGCCGACGAGGGCCTCACGCCGCTGCAGATCCAGCTCAACCACGTCACCAGCGCGCTCATCAAGGCCTGCCTCGTCGTGGTCGCCTTGGTCGCCGCGCTCGGTGTGTACCGCGCCCAGCCTTGGCTCGACGTGCTGCTCAGCTCGGTGTCCTTGGCCGTGGCGGCGGTGCCTGAAGGCCTGCCCGTCGTCGTGAGCCTCGCCTTGGCCGTGGGGGTGCAGCGCCTCGCCGCCCGCCATGTGCTCGTGCGAAAGTTGATGGCGGTCGAGACCTTGGGCGCGACGTCGGTGGTCTGCACCGACAAGACGGGCACCCTCACCACCGGGCAGATGACCGCCCGGGCCTTGGTCGCCGAGGACGAGCGCGCGCTTTTGTGGGCCGCCGCCGCCTGCTGTGACGCCGAGCTGAGCGCGCGTGGAGGCGACACGACGGAGCTGGCGATCCTGCAGCTCGCCGCCGAGCGTGGCGTCACCCGCGAGGCCATCGAGGCCGCCGAGCCCCGGGAGTTTGAGCGCCCATTCGACACAAACCTCCGCCGCATGTCCATCTACCGCCAGAGCGGCCGACTGTACATGAAGGGCGGCATCGAGAGCGTGCTGCCGCTGTGTGCGCGCGGCGCCGAGCGCGCCCAGGCCGAGAACGACGCCTTGGCCGCCCGGGGCCTGCGTGTCTTGGCCGTCGCCCAAGGAGAGGGCCCGGACGAGGCTGGGCTCACCTTGGTGGGCCTCATCGGCCTGGCCGACCCGCCGCGCCCCGAGGCCGTCGCCGCCGTCGCCGAGGCCCGGGGCGCGGGCATTATCACGGTGATGATCACCGGCGACCAGAAGGTCACAGCCTTGGCCATCGCCAAAGAGATGGGCATCGTGGCCGAGGGCGAGCGCGCTGAGGAGCGTGTTCACGCCCGGGTGAGCCCTGAGCAGAAGCTCAACATCGTGCGGGAGTGGAAGGCCAAGGGCGCCATCGTGGCGATGACCGGCGACGGCGTGAACGACGCCCCCGCCCTGAAAGAGGCCCACGTCGGCGTCGCCATGGGCATCGCGGGCACGGAGGTCACCCGTGAGGCCGCCGACATCGTGCTCGCCGACGACAACTTCGCGTCGATCATCGCCGGGGTGCGTGAAGGCCGGGCGATCTTCGACAACATCCGCAAGACGCTCGTGTACCTGCTCACGGGCAACGCCGCCGAGCTGCTCCTGATGCTCATCGCGGCCATCGCGGGCCTGCCCGTGCCGCTTCTGCCGATTCACCTCCTCTGGATCAACCTCGTCACCGACGGTCTGCCCGCCCTGGCGCTCTCCTTGGACCCCACCCAAGACGACGTGCTCAAGCGCCCACCCCGCGACGCCGCCGAGCCGATGTTGGGCCGCGCGCAGTGGATCCGGGTGGGCGTCATCGGGGCCTTCGAGGCCGCGCTCACCTTAGGCGTCTACCTCTGGGCCCTCGATCACGGCCCCGTCGAGGCCGCGAGAGACCTCGCCTTCACCACGCTCGTCTTCTCCGAGCTGATGCGCTCCTTCGCCGCCCGCAGCGACACCCGCACCCTGCCCCAGCTCGGCGCGGCGTCCAACCTGCGGCTTCTGGCCGTGGTCGTGCTCACCGGCGCGGCCCAGGTGGGGATGCACTTTGTGCCCGGCCTACGCAGCGTCTTCGGCCTGCACCCGCTGAGCTGGGGTGAGCTGGGGCTGTGCTTCGCCTTGGGCTTGATCCCGGTGACGATCTTGGAGGTGACGAAGCTGGTGCGGGGGGCGCGGGGTTGAGGCACCTCCACCGGTGACACCAGCGAACATTCAGAGCGTTATGGTGGCTTCCCCCTGTGGTGGCAGCGCCTCCTCAACATCGGGGGATAGGCCAACACCTGTGGTAGCAGCGCCTCCTCAACATCGGGGGATAGGCCAACACCTGTGGTGTCAGCGTCTCCCACGATCGGTTGAGCGCCTCTCACCCCTCACCCACCGACCGCGTGACCTCCAGGGCATCGATCCTTGACCTTAGGTCGCGCCAGGCTCTCACCTGTGACAGCTCGTCACAGCCTCGGGAGCGCGCGGTGGCGACGCCCTAAGGGGTGTTGGGGTCGATGGACGGCCCTCCCTGGAGGTCTCTTATGCTCACGCTCCTCATCGCCGCGTCGCTCGTGCTCTCTCCTGTCGCCTTGGCGGGCTCCAAAGGGGGCCACAAAGGTGATCACAAGGGCTGCGACATCGACACGCTCCTGGACGACTACCTCAGCCTGTTCAACGAGCGGCAGGCCGACTGGACCAGCGTGCTGCACCCCGACTACGCCGTCGAGAGCCCCTACGGCGCCTATGATCTGGCGGGCTGGCAGACCCTCACCACGGGGGCCTGGACGGCGATGCCCGACGTCCAGTGGGCGACGGAGCGTGTGGTGATCGAGGGGGACCGCGTGGCGCTGGAGTACAGCTTCACCGGCACCTTTCAGCAGGACTTCATGGGCTACGTCGCGAAGGGTCAGGCGGTGGTGGGCCGGGGCATGGAGCTGCACGAGCTTGACCTCAAGGAGTGCCGCATCACCCGCACCTGGAACTACTCCGACGCGTTTGGCTTCTTCGCGCAGCTCCAGTGAGCCCACAACGACGCGCGACGCGCTACACTCCCCGCCGATGACCTCCGCCGCCGCCCCCCTGCTGCGCCTCGCGACCGGCACCGCGAACCTCACGCGGCAGAGCTTCGCCCGCGCCGAGGGCGGGACGGTTCGCCTCACCACCCAAGAGGCGCGGCTCTTGGCCTACCTCGGCGCGCGGCCCGGCGAAGACATCGACCGCGACCGCCTGCTCGTCGAGGTCTGGGGGCACCGCGGCGTGAGCCTCTCCCGGGCCGTGGACGCCACGGTGCGGCGGCTGCGGCGCAAGATCGAGCAGGATCCCGCCGCGCCGAGGGTGCTGCTCACGGTGCACGGCACGGGGTATCGCCTCGTGCCCGACGCCCAGGTGGACGAGGCCGAGCGCGCCCGCGCCGCGGCCCCTGCCCGCCCGCCGCTGATCCTCGGCGCGCGCACCGTGGACCTCGCCACCGGGGCCTTAGACGACGGCGCCCTGCTCACGGCCTTGGAGCGCCTGGCGCTGGAGCGGCTCTTGCGGGCCGAGGGGGGCTGGGTGAGCGCCGAGCGCCTCGGCGTCGCCTTGGGCCTGCGCCAGCGCCCGGGCGCCCTGCACAACCTCATCTACCGGCTGCGCCTGAAGCTTGAGCCCGACCCCACACGGCCGCGCCTCTTGGAGTCCAAGCGCGCGCTGGGCTATCGCCTCACGGCCCGTCCGCCGCCGAGCCCGCCGGGGGCCCACGTCGAGGCCTTGGGCTCTGTGGCGCGGCACCTCGGCCTCGCCGGGGGCGTGAGCGACTGTGTGGTGTACCTACGCGACGGCGACACCCTCGTGCAGGTGGCGGCCTTTGGCCCCAAGCTCGGCCCCGACGGCGCCGTGCGCGCGCCGCTGCGCCAGGCCATCGGCGAGGGCCTCGTCGGCGTCGCCGCGGCCACGGGCCGCCCGCTGCGGGTGGCCGACGTGCTGGGAGACCCCCGTTACCTTCAAGACCTCACCCCCGCCCGCTCCGAGCTCGCCGTGCCCATCTGCGCGTTCGGGCGGGTGGTCGGGGTCATCGACAGCGAAGACCCCACGCCGGGCCACCACGGCCCGCGTCACGAGGCCGTCTTCGTCTCCTTGGCCGCCATCGCGGCCGCCGCGTTCCCCGCGCCTACCCCGTCCCGAGGAAGCCCATGAGCGATCCCGTCGCCGAGGCCCGCCGCCTCGCCTTGACCTACGTCGAGCTGCTCAACGCCCGGCGCCTCGACGCGCTCGGTGAGGTGTTTGACGACGCGCTCGTGAGCCACCTGCGGGTGGGCGACATCGTCGGGATCGAGGCGTTCCGGGGCGTGATGCAGATGGCCTACGAGGCCTTCCCCGGCGTCATCTGGGAGATGGATGAGCTGGTGGTCACCCCAGACAGGGCGGTCTTGCGGTACCACTTCGACGCCGTGCAGCGGGGCCCGTTCCTCGGGATCCCCGCCCGGCACCGCATGGTGCATCTGGAGGGGATCGAGCTGCTGCATGTCGTTGACGGCAAGATCCGGGAGATCTGGAACTACGCCGACATCATGGGCCTCGCCGCGCAGCTCGGCGCGGAGGCGCCGCTGACCTTGGAGCTCTGACGGCTCGGCAGCGGCGCTCAGTCCCCCTCACACACCGACCGCGTGACCTCCAGGGCGTCGATGAGGTGCGAGTTTGTCAGCGCACCGGTGCTCGCCGAGAAGCCGACGTAGGCCGGGAACGCCGTGATCCCCGAGACCGTGCCGTTGATGTAGTTCACGCCGTCTACATCGACGACGACGGTGGTGCCGGAGACAGACACCGACATCTCGTGCCACTTGCCGTCCTCCATCTCGGGCAAGGTCGCCCACAGGAGCGGGTTGTAGACGTCGCCGTTGAGGTGGAAGGAGACGTGATCCATCGGCGTGGGGTCGGAGTACTCGCTGTTGTAGTAGGTGTCGATCTCGACGCTCCAGCCGGGCAGGCCCTTGTAGCCCAGGCCCCCGCCGAGCTCGCCGACGAAGCCGGTCATGCGGGAGGAGTCCAGCGCGGTCAAGGAGAGCCCGTCGGCGCCGCTGCCGCCGCTGGCGAAGAAGCTGAACTGGATCACGACGTTGTCGCCGCTCGCCGTGCTCGCGGTCTGGAAGGCCGTGCCGGACTGGCTGGTGAGGGGTTTGGTCAGCTCGACCCAGCCGTTGGCGCTGTCGTAGTTGGCGTAGCCCGCGAAGTACCAGGTCGCGAGGTCCAGAGAGTCGGCGGTGTAGCCCGCGTCTTGGCAGAGGTTGACCTGCACCTCCGCCGACGCCCCGCAGGAGTCGGTGCCGGTCAGCGTGACGAGGTGGGCGCCGCTCGCCCGGGTGGCCGCGTCCCACTCGTAGCGGGCGAGGCCGGAGGTGCTCGCCGGGTCGGTGGAGAGCACCCCCTCGACGTCGCTCGCCCAGGAGAGCGTGATGGACTCCGGGGCGTCGCGGTCGTCCTCTAAGGTGGCGATGAGCTCGGTGATGGCGCTCACCGGGAGCACGCTGCCGTCCGTCGGCGCCAAGAACGTGAGCACCGGCGGGGCGTTGGCGTCGGAGGCCAAGGGCACCTCTAGGGTGGGCGCGCTGGGGTCGTCGCTCAGGATCGTCAGCGCGCCGGAGCCCGGGCCGCCGGTCACGGTGAGGCTGTGCTGCTCGCCTTGGTTGAGCACCAGGGGCAGGCTCGGCGGGGTGAAGGTCCAGGCGCCGCTGGGCGTGAGCGCGGTGATGGTCAAGGCGCCCTCCCCGGCGTTCGTCAGGGTGACCTCGACGGACTCCTCGCCGCAGACCGCGCCCAAGGCCACCGCCGTGGGGCTCACCTGGAGCTCCGGCGTCTGAAGCGGCGGGTCGATGGGCGTGCCCGTGTCCTCGACGACGCCGTTGTCGTCCTTCTCGACGAGCTCGTACTCGTTGCAGGCGTTGAGGAGCAGAGCGGTCAGAGCGAGGTGGGGCGTGCGCATCGGCTCAGTGTGCCACCAGCCCGGCGCGGCGGCACAAAAAAACGCGCGCTGGATCAGCCGACGATGGCCTCGCCGCCGTCGATCTGCAGGACGTTGCCCGTGAGCCAGTACAGGCCCGGGCGCGCCAGCTCGACCAAGGCCGCGGCGACGTCTTCGGGGGTGGTGAGCCGCCCGTGGGGGTTGCCCGCCAAGGCGCGCTCAATGAGGCGCTCGTGGCCGGGGATACGCCGCAGGGCCGGGGTGTCGGTGACCCCGGCGAGGATGGCGTTGGCGGTGACGCCCAAGGGCGCCAACTCCACGGCGAGCTGGCGGACGTGGCTCTCTAAGGCGGCCTTCGCCGCGCTCACCGCGCCATACGACGGCAAGACCGAGCGGCTGCCGGCGGAGGTCATCGCGAAGATGCGACCGCCGCGCCCCATGAGGCCCCGCTGGATGAGCCCCCGGGACCACCACACGAGGCTGTGCGCCATCACCTCCATCGTCATCTGGAGCTGGTTGGGGCGGAGCTGGCGCTCGGGGGGCCAGGCCAAGGGCTGTAAGGTGCCGAAGGCCAAGGAGTGCAGGAGGAGCTCGACCTGACCCCCTTCGGCCTGGAGGAGGGCCTGGACCTCGTCGAGGGTGAGGCTGAGGGCCTCCTCATCGGCGGCGTTGCGGTTGTAGAGCACGCAGCGCCGACCGGCGGCCTCAACGTCCCGGGCCACGGCCTCCGCGAGGGGGAGCGTGGCCCGGCGGTCGAGGTGGACGCCGATCACGTCGTAGCCCGCCTGGGCCAAGGCGCGGCAAGCCGCCGCGCCGAAGCCCGAGGAGGCGCCGAGGATGAGCGCCCACCGGCGGCTCATGTCAGTGGGCCGCGGGGGCCGCGGGGGCCGCCGGGGCCGCCGGGGCCGCAGGAGCCGCCGCGCCGTCCGCCGCCGGGGTCACCGTGGCGCCCGCCGCGGGCTTGGACTTCTCCACGATCTCCTTGACGTAGGCTTCAGCGATCTCGGACTGCATCTTGCCCTTGATCTGATCCTTGGTCTCCTCGAAGGGGACGACCTCACGCTTGTCCATCACCTTGAAGACGTGCCAACCCGAGGGCGACTGGATGGGGTCGAGCACAGCGCCCTTCTCGGCGGCGTAGAGCGGCTGGGAGAGGGTAGGGGGCAGCTCACGTTTGCCGAGCCAGCCGATGACGCCGCCGGTGGGGGCGGTCTTGGTGTCTTGGGACTTGGCGGCGGCGACAGCGCCGAAGTCGGCCCCGGCGTCGAGCTCGGCCTTGATGGCCTTGGCCTCCTCTTCGGTCTTGGCGAGGATGTGGGCGGCCTGGACCTGCTCGTTGCGGAACTGCACGAGGTGCTCGTCGTACCACTTCTTCATCGCCTCGTCCGTCGTGCGGGCGTCAACCTCGGTGCGGACGAGGTGGTTCACGAGGACCGTGCGCTCCGCCATGAGGAGCTGGGTCTGGACCTTGGCGTCTTTGTGGAGGTTCTTGGCGAGGGCCTCCTGGTAGAGCGCGTCGGTGGTGATCAGCTCCTCCTTCACGCGGTCGATCTGCCCGGCCTCTTCAAGCTGCTTGCGGGTGGCCTCGGGGATCGTGCCCAAGAGCGCGTCGAGCATTCCTTGGGTGACGGGCTTGCCGTTGACGGTCTCTAAGGCGACGCCGTCGCGGGGCATGTCGCCGGGGATACGCTCGGGGGCGGCGGGCTGGCAGGCGGCGAAGGTCAGCGCGAGCAGCATAGGGAGGGTGCGCATGGGGTTCTCTCGGACAGGGTTCGCGGCGCTGGATCGCGCGAGGGAAGGGGCGGACCCGAGGTCCCACGCACCCTATCCACCTCCCCTGTCAGGATCAAATCGAGGATCAAATCGGTTGAGGGGTGGAGCTTGGGGGGCGGGGGGCGTGGAGCCTCGGGGCGGCCTCAGCGGAGACAGGCGGTGCTATGCTAAGGCCGAGCGCCGTACAGAGGCGCTCAGCAGCGAAGACAGGATGTCGTGGCAGGCCATAAACGCCTGATAATTAAGGTTCCAAGCATGTTTACTACACATTGTCACGCCGTGACGGGGGCGGGGACGTCGAGCGTTTGGCTCGGCGCTCCCGGATCGATGCGGCGTGGTCCCAAGGAGTCAAGATGATTCAGCCAGCAGAGGTCGTCGCGGCGCCCGCCCGGCGTGTCGCGGATCAGCTCGTCGATGTGCTCATCACTCAAGGGGTGCGCACCTTCATCGGGATGCCCGGCGGGGCGATCTCGCCGATCTACGACGCGCTCCTGGAGCGGCCCGAGGCGCGGATCGTCTACAGCGCCCAGGAGAGCAACGCGGCCTTCGCGGCGGCGGCGTTTGGCCTGAGCGGGGAGCTCGCCTGCGTGCTCGTGACCTCGGGCCCTGGCCTCACGAACGCGCTGACGGGGATCGCGTCGGCCTACGCCGAGGGCCTGCCGATCGTCGTGCTCGTGGGGGAGGTCGCCCGCAGCCAGCATGGACGGGGGGCGCTGCAAGAGGGCAGCGCCTTCGGCCTCGACCTGCTCAGCATGTGCCGCAGCGTCACCCGCTACGCGGCGATGATCACCCGGCCCGACAACGCCTGCGCCCTGTTGAGCGAGGCGCTCGACGCCGCCCGCGGCCCCGTCGCCGGGCCGGTCGTGCTCACCCTGCCCCTGGACGTGGTGAACCAGCCTGTGCGCCTTCCCCGGCTCGGTCGGCCGCTTCGGAGCGTTTGGCGCGAGAACGACGCGCTCGTGGCGGAGGCCCGGGCCAGCCTCGTCGCCGCGCGCCGAGGGGCGATCGTCATCGGCGCTGGGGCCCGCGCTGGGGCAGGCGCCGCGGCCGCCCTCGCCCTGGCCGAGCGGCTGCAGTGGCCTGTCGCCACCACCGCGAAAGGCAAAGGCCTCTTCCCCGAGTCACACCCCCTCGCCGTCGGCATCTGCGGCTACGGCGGTCACACGAGCGCGGCCCGGGCCCTCGGCGAAGACGTAGACCTGCTCCTCGCCTTGGGCTGCGGCTTCTCCGAGACCGGCACGAACGGCTGGGCCCCGAGCCTCGCCCCCAACGCCAGCCTCGTGCAGCTCGACGTGGACCTCGGGCGCCTGGGCCGTAACCGCGCCGTCGAGCTGGGCCTCGTCGGCGCGCTGGAGGAGCTCGCGCCGTTGCTCACCGAAGGGCTGCCCCAGGCCCCGCCCCAGGTCTTTGGGGTCGAGCGCCGCGAGACGCCGACGGAGGAGCCGCGTGGCCTGCTGCACCCCGCCACGGCCCTCGCGGCGCTCCAGGCGGCGCTCCCCAAAGACACCCGCTACGCCTGCGACATCGGCGAGCACCTGCTGTTCACCCTGCACCACCTGCACATCGACGCGTCGGACGGCTTCTACGCCGCGCTGGGCCTCGGCTCGATGGGCTCGGGCGTCGGCGCGGGGCTCGGCCTCAAGCTCGCCACGCCAGGGCGCCCGGTGGTCGTCATCTGCGGCGACTGGGGCTTTCGGATGTCGGGCATGGACCTCACGACCTGCGTTCAGGAGCGCCTCGGCGTCGTGTTTGTCGTGCTCAACGACGGCGTGATGAACATGGTCGAGGCCGGGTTTCGCCGGGTGTACAAACGGCCCCTCGGCGCGCCAGGCCCCGCCGTAGACTTCGTGCGTGTGGCCGAGTCCTGCGGCGCGGTGGGGCTGCGGGTGAACACCGTGGCCGACCTTGAGGCCCTCAGCCCTGCGCTGATCGGGGGTGACCGCCCGGTCGTCGTCGATCTGCGCGTCGACCCGTCCGCCGCCTTCGCCCAGTCCGGGCGTGATCAGACCCTCGGCACCTTCACTGGAAGAGGTTGAGCCATGCTGCTCCCGATGAAGCTCCTAGGCTTTGGCTTGTCATTGCCGCCGCGCCACGGCCCCGAGACCTGGACCGCAGAGGACCTCGCGGGCTGGGTGCGACCACCGCCGCCGCCGTCCTTCGCGCCGGACACCCCCGCGGGGCGACGTGCCTACGTGGCGATGCTCCGCGCTCTGGAGGATCCGTTTCAGGGCTGCCGCTCTAGGCCGGTGATGCCGCCAGATCAGGGCACCGACACGTTAGAGATCGCCGCCGCCGCCGCCGCGATCGAAGACGCCGGGGTGTCTGCTGACGAGATCGGCTTTGTGCTCCAGCACTCCAGCGGCGATCGGCACCTGGTGCCCAAGAACGTCTTCGCCGCGCACCGCGCGCTGGGCCTTCGCCGAGAGTGCCTGGTGAGCAACATCGACACCGAGAACGCGAGCTTCTTGACCCAGCTCCAGCTCGCCGCGGGCCTGCTCATGACCGGCCTGGGCCCGGCGGGCCTGCTCATCGTCTCAAGCCAGCGCGCGGCGATGTTGCCCAAAGCCTCGCCGTTCTCGGCCTTGGTCGGCGACGGCGCCGTGGCCGTCGTCGTGCGGGCGGACCCATGCGCGGGGGTCGTGGCCAGCGTCACCCGCACCGAAGGCGCGGCGCACCTCGACTATGTGGTGTCCGCCGAGGAGGCGCCGTGGTGGCGCTCGGGGCCTATCGGCCTGCGGGTGCTGAACCCGGCGGGCATGGCGCGGCACCTCTTACAGAACGCCGACCTGCTCATCCAGGCCTGCGCGGAGACACTAGACCGAGCGGTCTGGTCACCTGGCGACGTTGAGCTCTTCGTGAGCCACCAGCCGACCGGGTGGATGCAGGAGGTGGTGCGAGAGGGCTTAGGCCTCGACGCCGCGGTGACCATCGACACCTTCAGCGACCACGGCAGCCTCGGCGCCTGCAACCTGCCCCTGGCCTTGGCGCTCGCGCGGCGCTCGGGGCAGGCCAAGGACGGCGCCCAGGCGCTCTTGACCGCGGGCGGCGCGGCGAACACCTGGGGGGCGGTGGCGCTGCGCCTTTAGCTCACCGCATCCCCGCCCACTTCGCCCCAGGCCGGCACCGCTCCGCCGGGTTCAACAGCAGCTCGGCGATGGCGCCTGAGGCGTCGAGGCCGATCTCGTCGAGCCAGAAGCACTCGCCGACGGGGTTCAGCTCCAAGAACACCCACTCGCCGTCTTCGGTGACGATGAAGTCATACGCGGCGTACTGCAGGCCGTAGGCGTCCGCCATCTTGATGCAGCTCCGCACGATGGCCTGGGGGGGCTCGATCGGCTTCCAGTCTTGGTCGAAGGTGCGGCGGAAGTCGGGCTTGTCTTTGGTGATCACCGCGTCCAGGGCCACGGGGATCACCCGGTCGCCGATGAGGGTGACCCGGGCCTCCCAGCGCCGACCGACCACCTCGCCCTGGAAGATCATCGGGCAGGTGTCGAGGGTGTCGATGGCCTCGATGTCGTCCGCGGAGAGCCGGTTGGCGAACACCGCGCCATCGGGGGCGGAGGCCGGGGTGAAGGGCTTGGCGATGACCGAGCCCGGCTGGCGCTGGATGAAGGCCCGGGCCTCCTCAGGGTCGTTGCCCAGCCAGGTCGGGCGCAGGGTGAAGCCGAAGCCGGGGGCGTCGCGGAGCTGCCGGGGCTTGTTCGCGGCGACGCGGGCCACGAAGTTGTCATCGACGTGGGGCACATGCAGGGCGGCGAGCCAGTCCATCACGGCGCGCTCACACTCGGCGAGCATAAAGCGGCGGGTGAGCTCGGGGAGGTCCATCGAGACCGCCCGGGGCAGGTCAGGGCGACGACCCCAGACCGCGCTCAGCTCGTGCTCACGCCAGAGGCGCCCGTCGATGCGGATCGTGGCGCCGTCCGCGCCGAGGCCGAGCTGGAAGGCCTCGGGGTAACGGTCGAGGTTCAGCGTGAGCGGCGTGCCGCCTCGGGCCGTGATCGCCCGGGCGACCCAGGCGGTCCAGGGGTCCGTCGTGTTGCTGATGAGGAGGGCTGCAGGCATCGGCGGCTCCACGGGTGGTCCGCCCCATTATCCCCTTCGTTGGGGTCTGGTGGGCGCGTCGGGCAGGCGAAGGCGCGGGTGAAGGGTTGAGGCAGGACGGCCCTTAACGATCCCCGCGCCCGGGGCACCTCGCCTCAAGAACCTCCGCAGAGCCCAGGAACAAACCATGAAACACCACGATCGTGTCCCCTTCTTCGCCCGCTTCGTCGAGCTGGACCCGACCCCGATCTCGACGAACCTGCGGGCGGGGATCAACTTTCCCGAGGTCAAGGTCGAGACGATGAAGTACCCGTCGGACAGCGACGAGGGCGGCTTCATCGAGCGCCGGGGCGTCACGATCAAGCCCCGCGGCGACCACGACGACTGAGCGAGGCCGGGGGCGCCCAGGCGCAGGCTCATGTAGGGTTGAGGGAGGGACACAGGGGCGCGAGGCGCGGATAACCTCTCGAACAAGCTGGACACACGAAGTGCTCAGCGAACCCCGCAAGGAGCCACCATGAGCAAGTCCACCCGCGTCCCGTTCTTCGCCCGCTTCATCGAGACCGAGGCCCCCGCGATCGACACCAACGTCCGCGCTGGCGCTGACGGCGGCGGCACCACCTGGCCCCCCTACACCATGAAGTACCCCTCCGACGGCGAAGACACCGCCAGCACCTTCAAGGGCGGCACCGAGTACGACGAGAAGTGGTAAGCCCCCGACCGCCCCGGCGGTGAGGACAAACAGACGCCCCTGGTGAGCCCCACCGGGGGCGTTTGATTTTGGATCACCACGCCACATCGAGCGCCTGTGAAGGGTCGGCGTAGGGTCACAAACGTGTTGAGGCCCGATAAGGTGATGTTCAAGCTGAGCGCACGCCCGCGGCTCAGTGTGACTCGCCAAAGGAGCCCACCATGAGCAAGCCCACCCGCGTCCCGTTCTTCGCCCGCTTCATCGAGACCGAGGCCCCCCAGGTCGACACCAACGTCCGCGCTGGCGCCGACGGCGGCGGCACCACCTGGCCCCCCCAGACCCTGAAGTACCCCTCGGATGGGGATGACACCATGGGCACCTACAAGGGCGGCACCGAGTACGACGAGAAGTGGTAAGCCCCAGCCGCCTCTTGAGGCGGTGAGGTGACACAGACGCCCCCGGTGAGACCCACCGGGGGCGCTGTTATTTTGGCTCAAGCGGCCGCCGCCCGGCGCTCGACGACGGCGCGGTGCAACAGATACGCGAGCAGCGAGATCGAGCCCAAGAGCACCGTGCCGACGACGTAGGGCCAGGGGTTGATGCCCTTCTGCCGCGCCTCGGGCACGATGTAGGTGAGGCAGATCGTCGCCGAGATCACCAGGTCCAAGAAGACCTGCAGGCCCCAGCCCGCCTTGTGCGCCTCGACCAGCGCCCAGAGGCCCTGGTCGGCGACGACAAACACCGAGAAGATCGTGAACGGGATAAACACCACGAGGGGGATGATGAAGCGCATGTTCGTTTTACCTCCTGCCCTGTTTATGCCCTAGGCGACCTGACCTCACCATGACCTCGGAGGTAATGTTGTCCGCCGACGCCCCGGGGTAAGATCGGGGCATGACCAGCTTCCCCACCGTCCTTCGCCGCTGGCGCGCCGCCCGCGCCACCACCCAGGCCCAGCTCGCCGCCGAGGCCGAGATCTCCACCCGCCACCTGAGCTTCTTGGAGTCGGGCAAGGCCCGGCCCAGCCGCCAGATGGTGCTCTTGCTCTCCAGCGCCTTGGATTTAGAGCTGCGGGATCGGAACACCATGCTCTTGAGCGCGGGCTTCGCGCCGATGTACGGCGAGACGCCTCTGGACGATGAGGCGATGAGCCCCGTGCGCCGAGCGATGGCGCTCGTGCTCCAGCAGCAAGAGCCCTACGGCGCCATCGCCCTGAGCCGCCGCTGGGAGGTGATCAGCCTCAACCAAGGCGCGGCGCGACTGTTCGCGGCGTTTATGCCCGACCCCCTCCCCGACCCGATCATCGCCCAGAACCTCATTCACGCGATGTTCCACCCCGAGGGCCTGCGACCGGTGATCGTGAACTGGGAGGAGCTCTGCTGGAGCTTCATCGCCCGGCTTCACCGCGAGACCGAGCTCGCCCCCGAAGGGCGGGGCCACGCGGCCCTGCTCGCCGAGCTCTCCCGATACCCCGACGTGCCCAGCCGGGGGAGCCTGCGTGACCTCGCGCCCCAGCCATTTCTGACCGTTCACCTGCGCCGCCCACCCTACGATCTGCGCTTGTTCACCGTGCTCACGGCGTTCGGCACCCCGCTGGACGTGACCGCCCAAGAGCTCACCATCGAGACCTTCTTCCCGGCGGATGAGGCGAGCGACGCCCAGCTCCGCCAGATGGCTGAGGGGGACCGCTGAGCGGAGGCGCTACACTGCGGCGAGGAGGTGCCTCTGTCCGCTCCGAGCTCTGACCCGATGACCCCGAGAGACCGCGCTATCGGCTGGCTCTCGGGGACCTGGCGCCCGGCCTGGGCGCTGCCCGCCGCCGTCGCCGCCGCCCTGGGCCTGTCGATCGCCCTCAACGTCGTCGTCGTCGGGGTGTTCGGCGTCGATCCGGTGCCCGATCTCCTGCACCCCGCCACCCCCGAGACGCTGCTGGCCACCTTGGAGGCCTTGGGGCCTGAAGGCCGCGCGGCCTATGTGAAGACGTCCTTCTTGGATGTGCTCTACCCCTTGGCCTATGGGGTGGCGATCTCCGGCGCCTTGGCCCGGCTCGCGCCGTCGCGGATGGGCTGGCTGCCGTGGCTCTTGCCGGTGACCGTCGCCGCAGACCTCACGGAGAACCTGCTCTTTGTGGGCCTCGCCGCCGAGGTCTGGCCGAGGACGCCCGCCGTGCTCGGCCTCGCCTGCGCGGCGAACGCCGTGAAGTGGATCACGGCGGACATCGCGCTCTTCGGCCTCGCGCTGCTCGGCCTGTGGCGGGCGGCGCGCTGGATTCGGGGCTAACGCACCCACAGCTCGACGGCGCTCACCCCGACGTCTTCGCTGTAGGTGTGGGCTGAGGACTCCTCGTCGGCGATCAGGCGCAGCTCGATGGCGTCGTCTGTAGAGGATGGGAGCGTGCGCTGGAAGCTGTCCCCAGCGAAGGCCGGGGTGCTGTACCACTGATAGCCCCAGGTGGTCGTGCTGAGGTTGCCTGTGTCGCAGGTGTAGTTGGCGCCGACGAAGCTGGGCGCGGCGGTGCCGCCACGGTCGGGGCAGTCGTAGGCGTAACGCCCATTGTAGGTCATGCCCACGGCGTAGGTCCAGATGTGGGTGCGGGCGCCGCTCACGCCGTGGGTGATGGAGATGCCATCGACATAATAGTCCTCGACGGTGCGGCCGCTCGTGTACCAGAAGCCGTTCATGCTCGCGTACTGATACGCCGTGAGCGCGCCGCGCACCTCGCCGTAGGTGACGCCGAGGCTGTCAAACTCGGCGGAGGCGGCGCTGCCTCGGGCGGTGCCCCGATGGCAATAGCCAGAGCTGGCGTCTTTCGCCCAGGCGCCGGGGCAGCTCTGGGCGCTGTAGTCCTCATCGGCGAGCTGCGTCCAACCCCCACCATCGGTGCTCATGTCACACTCCACCTCGATCGGGTCGGCGCCGACGCCGAAGCCATCGGGGTCAATCGTATAGGTCCCGTCCCCGGTGGAGCGCCCGGCGTTGAGGATGCTGAGGCAGTCGGCGCCCAAGGCGCAGGCCCCGTCCACCTCGGGGGTGATGGCGCCGTCGCTGTCGTCACAGTCGTCGCCGCCGCAGGCCTGATCGGAGTAGCCGTCTAAGTCGGCGTCGTTGTCGATGAGCCCGTCACAGTCGTGGTCGAGGCCGTCACAGCCCAGGGCCTCGCCGGGGTTCACGTCGTCCGCGCCGTCGTCACAGTCGCCGCCCGTGGCGATGTAGAGGCTCGTCGGCGCCTCACAGGCCATGAGCGCCGTGGCGTCTTGGCCGTATCCGTCACCGTCCAGATCGGCATACCAGCCGGTCTGCACGCCCTCATCGGTCTCGCCGTCGCAGTCGTTGTCTACGTCGTCACAGACCTCCGTGGCGCCGGGATACGCCGAGTCGTCGCCATCGTCACAGTCTTCAGTGGTGGCGACGAAGCCGTCCGGCGCCACGCAGGCGCGCACGGCGAGGCGGCTGACCCCCACGCCGTCGCCGTCGCCGTCGCCGTACCAGGTCTGGGCGTCTACAGCGCTCGGCGGGTCGATCTCGCCGTCACAATCGTTGTCCAGCTCATCACAGAGCTCTTCAGCGTCGGGGTTCACCGCCGCGCGGCTGTCGTCACAGTCGTTGTCGTCTTCAGTGTAGCCCTCGGGCGCGGCGCAGGTGTCGGTGAAAAAGTCAGGGTCGCCGAAGCCGTCGCCGTCTACGTCTTGGTGGTATCGGGTCGTGTCGATGGCGTCAGCGTCGATCTGCCCGTCGCAGTCGTTGTCGATCTCATCACAGATCTCGACGGCCAGGGGGTTCACGGCGCGGGCGGAGTCGTCGCACTCCAGGCAGGCCGGGAAGCCGTCGGCGTCGTTGTCCTCAAACCCTACGGAGCCGTCGCAGTTGTAGTCGTTGGGGTCGGCGCAGTCGGTCTCCGTGGCGCCGGGGAAGAAGGCCGAGTCCGTGTCATCGCAGTCGCCGTCTTGGGTCACGAAGCCTTCAGGCGGCTCGCAGGCCAGCACAGGCGCACCGGCGCCGTAGCCGTCGCCGTCTTCATCGGCGTAGACGACGCTCGCGTCGGCGGCGTCTTGGTCTACCTCCCCGTCACAGTCGTTGTCGAGGCCGTCACATTGTTCCTCAGCGCCGGGGTTCACCGCGGCGTCGTTGTCGTCGCAGTCCTCCTCATCGGGGTAGCCGTCGCCGTCCTCGTCGTGTTGGCCCAGCGAGATGCCCGTCTCGGTGGTGGCGTCTTTGCTGTCGTCACAGGCGAGCACAAACAGGGCGAAGAGCGGCGTGAGCAGCGTAGCAGGGCGAAGCACGGGGGCCATCCTGGCGGGGGGAGCCTCCAGGATGGCTGAGGTTCACGCGCTTGTAAAGCCTCTCATCGCCGGAGCTTAACGAAGGTAAGCCGGGTACGACATCAGGGGGCTGCCGAACTTCTCCGGCGTGGTGTCCCCACAGTCATTGCACTGCACGTTCACCACGGGCACCCTCACGCTGTTGATCTCAAACGTCGTGGCCTTGGAGAGCGCCCCGGCCTCGCCGCCGTTCCCGGCGCAGCCGTCGGCGGTCACGGTGATGTCGTAGGGGCTGTAGCTAGAGATGCCGTAAGGGGTCTCAGTGCCGTCGAAGAAGCGGAAGCCGAAGGAGTAGGCGTAGCTGGCGCCGGCGTTGTAGTAGTAGTGGATGACGTGCTCACAGAGGCCGACGTAGGTCTGGTTGCCCTCGGTCGAGAGCGCCTGGATCGCGGTGATCTGGGCGTCGGAGAGGTCGAGGGTGAAGTCGGTGCCCAAGAAGCGGTAGCGGTCGCCGCCGGTGAACTGCTGCTGGAAGGTGAGGTCGGCGGCGTACTCGATCACCGTCCAGCCGCCGCCGTCCGTGGTCATGTCACACTCGACGTCGAAGGGGTCGAGGCCGACGCCGAAGCCGTCAGGGTCGATGGTGTAGATGCCGTCACCGGCGCTGTAGCCGTTCGCGAGCACGTCGAGGCAGGTCGTGCCCAAGGCGCAGCCGCCGCCGAGCTCGGGCAGCACCACGGCGTCGCTGTCATCACAGTCGTCGCCGCCGCAGGTCGCGTCGGCGTAGCCGTCGCCGTCGGCGTCGTTGTCTACGTCGCCGTCACAGTCGTAGTCGCCGCCGTCACAGCCCAAGGTGGCGCCGGGGTAGGCGTCGGTGTCGCCGTCGTCACAGTCACCATCGGCGGCGACGTAGTCGCTCGTGGGCGGGGAGCAGGCGTCGGTGGAGCGGCTGCCGCCGTAGCCGTCGCCGTCTACGTCGAGGTACCAGGTGCTCTCGACGCCCTCATCGACGCGGCCATCGCAGTTGTTGTCGATCTCATCGCAGATCTCGGACGCCCCGGTATAGGCGGCCTCCTCGCTGTCGTCACAGTCGTCGGTGTTCTCGACGTAGCCGTCCGGGGCGCTGCAGGCGGTCACTGACCGTTTGGGGTTGCCGTAGCCGTCCTCGTCGCTGTCGAGGTAATAGGTGGAGGTGAGGCCCTCATCGACGCTGCCGTCGCAGTTGTTGTCCACCTCATCACAGACCTCGGTGGCGCCGTCCCAGGCGAGCTCCTCTTTGTCGTTGCAGTCGCCGTCGTTGTCTACGGTGCCCGTGGGCTGCTCACAGCTCGCCTTGCCCGTGGCGGGGTCGCCGTAGCCGTCTTGATCGCGGTCGCTGTAGTAGGTGGCGGCGTCGGTGGCGTCGTCGTCTACGGATCCATTACAGTCGTTGTCGATCTCGCAGGACTCTACGGAGAAGTCCAGGTCTCCATAGCCGTCGGTGTCGGCGTCTTGGTACCAGGTGCCGGCGTCTACGGCGCCGACGTCGGCCTCACCGTCGCAGTTGTTGTCGAGATCGTCGCAGATCTCCGTGGCCGAGGGGTTCACCGCGCGGTTGGTGTCGTCGCACTCCTCGCAGGCCGCGAAGCCGTCGCCGTCGCCGTCGGTGAGGCCAGAAGACCCGTCACAGTTGTAGTCCGTGGGGTCGAGGCAGTCGTCCTCAACGGCGCCGGGGTAGATCGCCGCGTCTTGGTCATCACAGTCGCCGATCTCGCTGGCGTAGCCGGCGGGGGCCTCGCAGGCGGTCTCGGTGTAGGCCTCGACACCAAAGCCGTCGCCGTCGGCGTCGGCGTAGAAGGTGGCGGCGTCGGTGGCGTCCTCGTCGGCCTCCCCGTCACAGTCGTTGTCGAGGCCGTCGCAGGTCTCCGCCGCCCCGGCGTTCACGGCGGGGTCGGTGTCGTCGCAGTCCTCTTCGCCGGTGAAGCCGTCGCCGTCTTCATCGACGGTCTGGGGGGCGGTGTCGACGTTCGTGTCGATCACGACGTCTTTGTCGTCAGAGCGACAGGCGAGAGAGAACAAGGTGAGGGCGAGGAGGGGCGAGAGTCGCATGGGGGCCATCCTTGGCTTGGGGTGCTGAAGCTAGCTTTAGGATGGCGCAAGGAACTCGACTTGTCTACCCGGCGGCCCACCACACCGCGACCCAGATGGTCAAAGAGATGAGCGCGGTCGGCGCGGTGATGGTGAGGGCCTGGGCGGCGGCCCGGGGGCGGCGGTCGCGGAGGCTCCACCAGGTGACGAAGCCGATGAGCGGGCTCAGGGCGACGTTGCCCAGGCCCAGAAGCACCTGGGTCTCGCCGTCGAGGGGCTGGTCGATGAACAGCGGGTCGGGATCTTCAGGGGCGCTGGGCCGGGGGACGGCGCGGCCGGCGGGGTAGAGGTTTCGTTCAGCGAGGTCGAGGAGCTCAGGCGGCGGGCGCAGCTCCTCCCCGGCGCCGATGCGCTCGGCGGCGGCGGCCATCTCGTCGTCGCTGAGGTGGTGGCGGCTCACGAGCCAGGCGTGCAGGCGCTCGTCACCCTCGGGGCGGTGTCCGCAGGCCGGGCAAGAGCCCATCGCACGATCTTTGAAGGAGCCGCAGCGCAGGCACACCCCGCGGGCGGGGCGTAGGCTCGGCGGGTCGGGCCTCAACGGGCCGCCCAGCGTAAGGCACGATCCGACGCCGGGGCGGGCGGGCCGACGAGGACCGTGGGCTCAGGGCTGCCGATCAAGAAGAGCTGCTCGACGCCGCCAGCCCCCTCGGCCTGGGCGACGAGCCAGACGAGCAGCGCGGCGGGGTCATCAGCGAGGGCCTCGGGGCGGCGCAGCACGAGGATCTCCGCCGGGTCCACGAGCAGGGCCGCGGCGAGGCCCAAGGCGTCGAGGGCGCCGGGGCCGTGGGCCTCGGCGGGGCACAAGGTCGGCCCGAAGCCCGCCCAGAGCAGCTCGTCTTGAGCGATCAGGGCCAGCTCACCCAACGAGAAGGGCGGGGCGGCCAAGGCGGCGCGGAGCTGGCGGACCCCCTCCCGTTGTCGGGGCTCGGCGGCGCGCTCGGCCCGGGCGAGGGCGGCGAGGTCGAGCTCCAGGGGGCCACGTCCCCGGACGCGGCCACGGAGCGCGCGCAGCAAGGCGTCAAAGGCGGGGCTCTTGTCCTCGTTCGGGCGCAGGCTCAGCTCGCCCAGGTGAATCGAGAACAGGGCCGGGCTCACCGAGGCGAGGTCGGCGGAGAAGGCGTAGCCAACGCGCAGGGTGAGGCGGGCGTCCTCGTCGGCCAAGGCGGTGACGAGGCGGGGGTCACGCGCGGCGAGCTCCCGCAGGAGGCCGAAGAGCGGCGGGTCCACCGACAGGGTGAGGCTGATCTTCAGGGTGGCCTGGCCGTGGCTAGAGAGGAGCGGCTTGAGGCGGGCGGGCTCACCCAGAGACACCGAGGCCGGGGCGCCGGCGGCGTCGGGCTCCACCGAGGGCGCCGTGCCCAGGCGGGCGAAGGTGAGGCGGCAGGTCTCGGCGTCGAGCGCGCCCAGGCCGAGCTCGACGGCCAAAGCCAAGGCCTCTCGGGATCGGGGCGGCCCGCCGACGACGACCACACGACCCAGGCCGGTGATCGGCGTCGGGGCCAGCTCAGCGAAGCCCTCAGCGGTGACGGAGAGGATGACCATACGCGCCTCACTTTGCGGCAATGTAGCCCGCCGCGCCCAGGCGTCCCGGCTAGGGTATGATGCCCTATGCTCTTCGCCGCCGGATCCTTCCTCCTCTCCTTCGGGCTGGTCAACCCCGCCTACGCCGCTGATCCTCCCGCCGCGCCCGCCGCGCCCGCCGCACAGGCGGATCGCCACTACGTCCTCGGCGTGGACTGGGTGCCCGCCTCCCGGGCAGACCTCGTGTGGATCGCTGAAGACCAGCTCACGGGCACCCTCGCCGGGGAGTTTGACGGGGCGCTGCGCCCGGCGCTCACGGCCTACGGTGGCCTCCAGGGCGACAAGACCGCCTGGCTCCTCTCCTTGGGGGTGGCCCGCTCGACCGACGTGAGCTGGACGCTGGAGTCCCGAGAGACGACCGCCATGGGCGGCGTGCGCCCGGCGCTGGACATGCAACGATACCTCTTGCCCCGGCAGACCGGCGCGACGACGGCGTGGTTTGGCGTCGGCGTCAGCGGCGTGATCCCCCTGGCGAGCGTGCGCAGCGCCGCCTTCGGTGAACAAGAGGCTGAAGACGCCGCTGAAGAGGCCCGGGCCACCCGCAGCCGCATCGGCGGCGTCGGCGGGCGGATCGGCCTCGGCGGCGAGGTGCTCCTGAGCCCGGGGATCACCCTGGGCCTACGCACCCACGTCAACGCCCACCGCGGCCAGACCTTAGACGAAGACGCCTTGCGGGTGGCCACTTGGATCTGGGCCGACGCCGGCCTGCGCCTTCAGATCGAGCTGTAAAAAGATCCCGCCGCTGCCAACGGTTGCCTCGGGGGAGGGGGTGGGTTACGACCGTCGCCCCTCGAAATCTCCGCTCAGGTGGCCCAACGAGCCCGCTTCCTCACATCTCGTGAGGGGTAGAGCCGAGCCCCACGCTGAGCTTGCCCAGCGCAGTCTGCCCCCCTCCACGAGCGCAGCATGACCTTGGCTCTTCTGCTCATCATCCCCGCGGCCCACGCCGCCTCGGGGATGTCCCTCACCCCCGACCCAACCCTCATCCTCATCCAGCTCGTGCCCTTCTTGGCCACGCTGGCGATGTTGAACGCCCTGCTGTTCAAGCCGATGTTGGCCTACTTAGAGGACCGGCATCAGGCGACGACGGGCGCGAAGGAGGAGGCGGCTCGCCTCGTTCAGAGCGCTGAGCGCGCCGCTCAAGAGGTCGAGAACCGGCTGAACGTCGCCCGCGGCGAGCTCGCGGACATCCGCTCCACCCGTCGTAAGGCCGCCTTGGCCGAGCGCGAAGAGCGCATCGCCCAGGCCCGCAAAGAGAACGACAAGCGCCTTCACGACGCCGTGGAGGTCATCTCTGGTGAGGCCGAGCTGGCCGGCCAAGAGCTTGAGCGCCTCTCCCGCATCATCGCGAACGACGCGGCGAGCAAGGTGCTCGGCCGCACCATCTCGGCTTGAGGAGGAACCATGAACCGCCTCGCCAGCGCCCTTATCTGCTCTCTCTTGCTCCCCTCCGTGGCCTTCGCGGCCGGCGGTGAGCACGGCGGCGTCCCCTGGGACAAGATCGCCCTGCACGCGGTCAACTTCGTCATCCTCGTCGGCGGCCTGTACTTCGTCGGCCGCACGGCGATCAACGACGCCGTGCGCAACCGCACCCTCGCCATCCGCACCGAGCTTGACGACGCCGTGCGGGCGAAGGCTGAGGCCCAGGCCCAGTTCGACGTGCTCCAGGCCCGCCTCGACGGCTTCGTGGCCGAGCTCGCCACCCTTCGCGCTGAAGGCGTCGCCGAGTCCGAGCGTGAGGCGGAGCACATCGCCGAGCGCACCAAACGTGACGTCGAGCTCACCAAGAGCAACACCGAGCGCATCATCCGCGACGAGACCGCCCGCGCCCGGGTCCGCCTCCAGCAAGACGCCGCCGAGCTCGCCGTGCGCCTCGCCGAGGAGCTGCTCAAGGGCCGCATGACCGGCGACGATCAGTCCCGCCTCGCCCGCGAGTTCCTCGACGTCGTCAACCAAGACGCGAAGAAGGAGACCGTCGCTCATGGCTGACATCACCACCGCCGAGCGTTACGCCCGGGCCCTCGTCGAGCTGGCCGCTGAAGAGGGCTCCATCGAGCACACCTCCTCCGACGTGCTCCGCGTCTACGCCCTGCTGACCGACCGCGAGAGCCCCCTGCTCCCAGCGCTGGCCCACCCCGGCTTCTCCCCTGAGGAGCGGATGGCGGTGCTCAACGACGTGCTGGCGATCCTCAACCTGCGCGTCACCGTCGCGAACTTCCTCCGGGTCGTCCTGGAGAAGGGCCGCGCCGGGATGTTGCCGATGGTGCTCGACGCCTACCTGCGCCTCGCCGACGCCCAGTCGGGCCGGGTGCGGGCCAAGGTCACCACGGCGATGCCGCTGTCCGACGGCCTCAAAGTGTCGGTGCGCC
>JAKLKE010000021.1:0-239 GCA_023150775.1 Myxococcota bacterium | reverse complement strand
TCTGTGGGCAAAGACGTCATCCTCATGGAGCGTATCGACGCCTCGATTCTCGGCGGCGTGATCGCCGAGGTTGAGGGCCGCGTCTTTGACGGCTCCGTCCGCTCTCGCCTCGACGCGCTGAGGCAAGAGCTCCTCTCCGCCAACCTCTCTCTCGGTGGCGAGGCCTGAGCCGCGAAGCGGCCGCCCGCCCGATCCCCTCTCTCCGACCTTCCTGGAGCCTCGCTCATGGACATCCGCGC
>JAKLKE010000219.1 GCA_023150775.1 Myxococcota bacterium | reverse complement strand
CGGATGAGATTTGATACGACATGACTTGACATCATTCATTTCATGTCGTATCATATTGTCATGTCCCGACCCCAAGACTCCCAAGCCCGCGCCGCCCTGCTCGACGCCGCCGAGGCCCTGCTGCGTGGCGGCGGCGATCCCAGCATGGATGAGATCGCCGCCGCCGCCGGCGTCTCCCGCTCCACCCTCTTCCGCCGCTTCCCCAGCCGTGAGGCCCTGCTCAGCGCCTTGGCGGCCGAGCGTGGCCTCGCCGCTCCAGAGGAGAGCTCCGCCAGAGATCGCGCCCTCGACGCGCTCATGGCCTGCTTTTTAGAGCACGGCCCCAGCGGCGCCACGATGGAGCGCATCGCTGAAGGCGCAGGGGTGAGCCTCGCCACGCTCTACCGTCAGTTTGGTGACCGCGACGGCCTGCTACGCGCCTTCGCCGAGGAGCGCACGCCCCGGGGCTCTCTGCGACAGCTCGATCTCAGCGGCGACATCGAGGCCAAGCTCATCGAGTTCACCGCCCGGGCCTTGTCGCAGATTTGGCGTAACCGCGCCATGCTTCAGATCGCCTTCGGCCCCGATCAGGCCCTCCGGGAGACCTTTCGTGCGGTGCGACAGCGCGAGCGTGGCACCCGGGCGCTCTTGGCGGACGCCCTGGGCGCGGCGATGTGCCGGGGCCAGCTCGCGCCGGGCGACCCCGAGGCCCTGGCCTTGGCCCTCATCTCCGGGATCTTCGCCCAAGGTCTCGTCTTCCCGACCATGGAGGGCCACGAGCCCCCCGAACCCCGCGCCTTGGCCGAGCAGCTCGTCTCGGTGCTCCTCCGAGGCGCCCTGCCCCGAGGTGCTGAATGAACACCGCCGCCCTCGTTCTGCCCTTCACCACGCTGAGCGCCCGCGACCTGCCCCTGGTCGGCGGCAAAGGCGCGAACCTCGGCGAGATGACCCAAGCGGGCCTGCCCGTGCCCCCGGGGTTCTGCCTCACCACCGAGGCCTTTGACCGAGCGCTCAGCGCCGTCCCCGGCCTCAACGACGCCTTAGACCGCTTAGACGCCCTCCGCCCCGACGACCTCCCCGGGATGCGCCGGGAGAGCGAGGCCCTGCGGGGGCTCATCGAGGCCACGCCCACCCCGCCAGAGGTCGCCGACGCGCTCCTCGCCGCCTGGACCGCCCTCGACGGCCCCACCGGCGCCTGGGCCGTGCGGTCGAGCGCCACCGCTGAAGACCTGCCAGACGCCTCCTTCGCCGGTCAACAAGACACGATCCTCAACGTGCGTGGGGCCGAGGCTCTGCTCGCCGCCGTGCGCCGCTGCCAGGCCTCGCTGTTCACCGAGCGGGCCTGCGTGTACCGGGCGCGGGCGGGCTTCTCCCACCGCCAGGTGCGGCTCTCCGTCGTGGTGCAACGGCAGATTGCTCCCGAGGTCTCGGGCATCCTGTTCACCGCCGATCCGATCTCCGGCGACCGCGACGTGATGAGCGTAGACGCCGGCTTTGGCCTCGGCGAGGCCCTGGTCTCGGGGCTCATCGACGCCGATCTCACCCAGCTTCGGCGCTCCACAGGGGAGGTCATACAGCGCCGAGTCGCCGTCAAACGCCTGGGCATCTACGCCCTGCCCGAGGGCGGCACCGTCACCCGAACCCACACCGAGGAGGAGGCCCGACGCCCTGCGCTCACCGAGCCGATGTTGGCCGCGCTGCGCCAGCTCGCCGACCGTGTGGAGTCCCACTACGGCCAGCCCCAAGACATCGAGTGGTGTTTCGCGAACGGCGCGCTCTCTCTGCTCCAGACGAGGCCGATCACCACGCTCTTTCCCCTCGCCGAGCCCCAGCGCCCAGATCTGGGCGACCGTGTGTTGATGAGCTTCGGCCACGTTCAGGTGATGACCGCGCCGATGAGCCCCTTGGGGCGCTCGATCTGGCTCCAGGCCATCCCCATCGGCCGAGCGTTAGACGAGGAGCGCCCGGGGCGCCTCGCGCGGGAGGCCGGGGGCCGGGTGTATTTTGACGTCACCCCCCTGCTCACCCACCCCACCCTCGGCCCGCGCGCCCTCGCCGCCGTCCAGAACATCGACAGGCGCGTCGCGGCAGACCTCACAGAGGCCCTGGGCCGCTGCCCCAAGACGGTGTCCGACCCGATAAGCCCCCGTGCCGGTGCGTCTGTGCTGCTGCCCGTCTTGGGTCGGATGCTGCGCGCGCTCATCGGGGACGATCCCCGGCGGCTTCACCAGCAGGTGCCAAGCCGGATTGACGCCGCCATCCACGACGCCCGCGCCCAGGTGCTCGGCGAGCCAAGCCCCCTCGCGCGCCTCAAACGGTTCAGGCGACTCGTCTCGGGGCTCTTGCCGACCTTGCTCCCCGTGGCCGCGCCGGTCTTCGCTGGGGTGGTCTCCGAGCGCCTGCTGGTCAAGCTCTTGGGATCAAACACAGACGCCGACGCCCTACGAGACCTCACCCGGGGCCTCGCCGACAACATCACCACCGAGATGGACTTAGAGGTGGGTGATCTCGCCGATCTCGCCCGGCCTCACCCCGCGCTCAAGGCCGCGCTCATCAGCGGTGAACAAGATCGGGAGGCGCTCTCTAGCTTGCCCGGCGGCGCGGCGCTGATCCTCGCCTTAGACGCCTTCTTGGGCCGCTTCGGGATGCGAGGCCCCGGAGAGATCGACATCGGCCAGCCGCGGTATCGTGACGATCCGGGGGTGATCCTGCGGGTGATCGCCGGGGCGCTCCACGCTGGGGAGCCCGGCGGGCACCGCGCGCACCACAACAAGATGAAGGCCCTCGGCGACGCCGCGGTGGAGCGCCTCACCGCCGCCGCCCGGCGCGGGGCCTGGGGGTGGCTCAAAGCGCCGCTGGCCCGGCGCCTAACCACGGTCTACCGCCAGCTCTTCGCCCTGCGGGAGCACCCCAAGTTTGGGATGATTCGTCTGCTCGACCTCGGCTTGGGCGCCGCGCGGCAGGCCGGAGAGGAGCTTGTGCGCGCCGGTCAACTCAACGCGGCGGACGACGCCTTCATGCTGAGCCTGCCCGAGCTCATCACGGCGTTAGAGACGCCGGAGCCCGGGGATCTGCGCGCCCTGGTGAACAGACGCCGCGACGAGCAGGCGCGGTTCACGAAGCTCGACCCGCCCCGGGTGATGATGAGCGGCGGCGCCCGGGTGCTGGCGCCGGTTCGCCGAGACCACCTGCCCCCAGGCGCCTTGGTCGGCGTTCCGGCCTCGGGCGGGGTTGTCGAGGGGGTCGCCCGGGTGATCCTCGATCCAAACACAGACACCCTCAAGCACGGGGAGATCCTCGTCGCGCCGTTCACCGATCCCGGCTGGACCCCTCTGTTTGTGCACGCCGCCGCCGTGGTCATCGACGTCGGCGGGCTGATGACCCACGGCTCCGTCGTCGCCCGAGAGTATGGCATCCCCGCCGTGGTGTCGGTGGACGGGGGAACCCGCACGATCAAGACCGGCGACCGGCTGCTCGTGAACGGTGACGAGGGGTATGTGCTGATTTTGGAGGCGTGATGAAGGGCCTCATCGCAGCGGGGGTGGCCCTGATCGTTGGCCTCTCGGTGTGGACCGAGCGACGGAGCCCCGGCGCCTTGGCGCCGCTGGTAAAAGACGCCTTCGCCCGCACCCTCTGGCTCGTGCCCCTCATCGGCGGGATGGCGCTGCTCGTCGCGCTTCTGGAGCGCGCCCTGCCCACCGAGACGCTGCGGGGCTGGCTGAACGGCCCCGATTCATTGCGTGGGATCGGCCTCGCCTGGCTCGCTGGGGTGCTCACGCCGGGCGGCCCGCTCGTGGGCCTGCCGCTGACCGCCGCCTTGGCCGCCGCCGGGGTGGGCCCGGGTGTGCTGGTGACCTACCTCACGAGCCTGTCCCTGCTGAACCTCACGCGCCTGCCGATCGAGGCCGGCGTGCTCGGCGCGAAGCTCACCCTCACCCGGCTTCTCGCCTGCGCGGCGCTGCCCATCGTCGCGGGCCTGCTCGCCCGGGGGCGTGTGGCGCCGTAGACGCGATTTTTGGTTGACCGACCAATCAACTAAAAACCCGGGTTAAACCGCCGCGCGGCGCCCCGCCAAGGCCGCCGCCACCATCGGCAGCACGAGGATCCACCACGAGGCGACGAGCACGACGGTCTGCGTCTCCGCCGAGGAGAAATACCGGTCGGACAACAACAGCGCGACGGACAGGTTACGCACCGCCGTCACCATCAACAGGCCCCGCAGGACGGGCCCGACGCCGAGCACCACGGGCCCAAGCAGCACGCCGAGCGGGATCACCACGGCGAGGTGTACGCCGAGGGGCGCGGCCAGAAGCCGCCCGAGGTGCTGGCCGACCATCCCGACCACGATGAGCAACAAGAGCGCCGTCGCCGCCTTACGCACCGGCCCAGCCGCCGCCGCCGCCCGGGCGGGCCATTGTTGGCGGGCCGCCATGCCGAGGGTGAGGGGCGCGAGCTGACAGAGCACCAAGGTGGTCAACATCGGCGCCAGGAGCGCCGTCCCGCTGAGCCCAAACACCACCGCCAGCGGCGCGGTGACGACGCTCAGCACCCCCAGGGCGGTGAGGAGCGCGACGGAGAAGCCGAGGTCCGCGGCGGACAGACGCGCCATGCCGGCCCCGACGGGCCCGCCCGGCGCGACGGCGACGATCAACAGCCCCACGAGCACGTCCTCGGACACAGCGCCGGAGCTCCCGAAGGCGAACACGAGGAGCGGCAGCGCGAGGAGGTTCAGCGCGAGGCCGCCAAGAAACGCCCCACGGCGTGACGCGCCCGCCACAAGATCCTGCAGCCGCAGCTCAAGGCCGAGGCTGAGCATCAGCAGCACGACCATCAAGGTCACCGCGACGGTGGTGAGGGTCAACGGGGCCTCTCTCGCGGAATCCCCCGCGCGGCGAGGGCCTCAAAGCCGGGCCGACAGGCCTCGTCGAGCTCCGCGGCCTCCCGGGCGGGCAGGCGCTCCCAGGCCGAGGTCCCCTGCCCCACCCGCGCCGCAGCCACCTCTAACCAGACCGGATCGAGCTCCTCCTCCAGAAATCGCCCGAGCTGGGTGAGCGTGGTCTTGGGATCGGCGCACAGATCTTCGTAACGCAGCGTCAGCACACGCTCGGGCGCGACGGCGTCGAGGGCGTTGAGGCCGAGGGTGATCTCCCCCGACCAATAGTGCCCACAGACGACGGGCGACAGATCGAAGGCCTCAAACGCGCGCTTTGAGAAGCTCTCGGGCAGAAGCGCCGCGAGCTCGTCCGACAGATCCTCCTCATCCCGGCGGCTCGGGTCACGGAAGGGGTCTACGCCCAGAAGCTCCACGAGCTGGGCGTGGACAAACGCCATGCGAAAGCCGATATGCGACGCCATCGACAGCGCCGTGTTGCGCCCGTCACGCACGAGGTGAACGATCTTCGCCTCGGGAAACGCGGCGATCAGCCGCGGCGCGACACGAAGGCCGCCGCCGGAGCGCTCGGCCCAGACACGGCGTCCGAGACGCTGGCAGAGCCACACAAACAGACGACGGTATTGGTCGGCGGCGGTGGCGGTCGGCCAAGACGGGACCTCCGCCGCGAGGGCGTCATAGAGCGCGTCGGGGTCGTCGGGGGCGAGGTGGGGCAAGGTGGCCTGGAGGATCGGCGGCAGCGCCTCCGGGGCGAAGCGGCCCCGCTCAAAGGGGTAGATCACCTCCTTCATGCGTAAGCCGTGGGCGAGCAAGGTGCTCTGCAGCGGCTGAGGCCCGGCGAGCCAAGACCAGAACGTCGCCCCGTCCACCTCCCCCCGGGGCAGCACCTCGGGGATGCGGCTGCCGAGATCCGTCACAAACGCGATGAGCTCCGACACGCTGAGGATCGTCGGGTGATCCCGCAAGATCTCCGAGAGTAAGGTCGAGCCACAGCGCCCCGTGCCGAGCACCAGCACCGGGGCGCTCATCGTGACACCGGCACATCCACACGCTCGGCCTCTACCTGGGCGGCGTAGCCTCGGCTGAAGTGGAGGATCTGGTCCGGCGGCAACGCGAGGCCCGGCGAAGAATCCTCCCCCAAGACCGCCTGCACAGAGGCGCGGCAGAACTGTTTGGGGTTCACGAGGTAGGAGCGGTAAAACTCCAGGCGCTCGGAGAGCTTACGGTCTAGGGTAGAGTAGCCCGCCTCGTCGGCCACGAGCGTCGGGCGCGGGAGCCGCGCGAGATCAAACAGGGCGTGAATCGTCTCGGCGACGTTCGGCGCGGAGGGGTTGGTGATGTGGTAAATCCCGGCTGGGGCGTCCCGCTGCGCGAGGAGCACCACCTCCCGCGCGACCTCGTCTACGGTCACGAGGCCGAGCTCGCCGACATCGTCACAGCGCATCTGCACCACCGTGCGGGTGGAGAGGCCCGGCTGCGTGCGGTCGAGCACGTCACGAAACTTGATCAGACCGCGCAAGAAGCCGTACATGCCGTTGTAGTTCAGCGCGTACCTCGTGCGACTGTGCCCGATCACGATCCCCGGCCGAAAGATGCGGTACCGCTGCCCTGAGGCCATCACGAGCTGCTCGCCGATGACCTTGCTGCGCTCGTAGTGGTTGTTCACGAGCGCCACGTCACCCGGCACAGGCGCCACGAGCCCGACCCGTCGCCCGGCGACATAAGCCGTGCTGACGTGGTGAAAGAGCTCGGCCCCGAGCGCGCTGGCCAGGGCGAGGGTGTTGCGTGTGCCGTCGATGTTGGTGCGCTCGATCTGCTCGCGGTGGCGATCCTGGTATTGGAGCGAGGCCGCGGCGTGCCACACCACCCACCGCGCCGCGGGGAGCGTCTCCTCCACCCCACAGCCCGGCGCGGTGATGTCCCCCGCCACCACACGCAGGCGCCCGAGCTGTGACCGCCAGGCCGCCTCATCGAGGCCAAACCCTTGGGCGACGGCCTCCAGCGTGTCGTGCAGCCGCCGCTCCGGGGTCTGGCCGGAGGAGGCGCGCACGAGCGCGACGATGGGATCCTTGGTTCGTAAGAGCAGCTCCAGCAGAATCGCGCTCCCTACAAACCCCGTGGCCCCCGTGAGCATGTGCGTCGTGATGGACATCTGCGCTCCATTGGTTGGGCTGGGAATCCCAGCCTCACGTCGTCTGTGCGCCGCGCAGGGCCCGCCCATCTCGTCGGGGGGGCCCAAACGCGGCGTTGATCTCGGCGTCTCCCCGGCTTAACCCCGCAGGTGGGACGCCGCGTTGTAACCCTTCGACCGGTCGAGCATGTCCGCGAGGGTGTCGCGGAGCGTCTCGATGGGATCCCGTGGTGCCCAGCCCAGCTCAGCCCGGGCGCGGGTGTCGTCGAGATACCAGGTGTGGCAGGCCTGCTCCATGCTCACACGGTCCACGGTGAACCCGAAGCCGAAGCCGTTCTTGCCCCAGCCGGGCAGCCAATCAAGCGCCGTGCGCATGATCGGCGGCGCCTTCATCGCCGGGGGCTTGAGCGTGGTGAGCCGCGCGAGGCGCTCATAATACGCCATAAACGTCATGTTCACCGCGCCGAGCAGGTACCGACTGCCCGGGCGGCCACGCCACAGGGCCGTCTCCACCGCCGTCGCGACGTCCCGGGCGTCTACGAAGGACAAGCCGCCAGGAGGCGCCACGGGGAGCTGACCGTCCAAAAACATCCGGATGGAGCGGGTGCTCTCGCCGTCTGTGTCGCCCGGCCCCAACAAGAGCGACGGGTTCAGCGAGATCACCCCGAAGCCCGCGTCGCTCTTGGCCAGGGCGGTCTCTTCGCCGATGAGCTTCGAGCGGTAATACGGCCAGCGGTAGATGATCTCTTTGGGCGTCTCCGAGGACTCGTTCGAGATAAACTCGTCCTCTTTGGAGACGGCCACGGTGCCCGAGGTGGAGAGGTACACCACCCGCTTGATGCCCGCGCGACGGGCCTCCTCAAGGGCGTTCTCGGTGCCCCGGACGTGAACGTCATACAGACGCTCCGCGTCGTCGGGGTGCTGGGAGACGAAGCCCGCGAGGTGAATGAGCGCCTCGCAGCCGTCCATCGCCGAGGGCAACGTGGCCCGATCGGTCACGTCGCCTTTGACTACGGACACACCCTCGATGGGCGAGGGGCGCCGGCCGAGCACGACGAGCTCGTGGTTTCGTTTGAGACGCTCGACGACGTGTCGGCCCAGAAAGCCCGTGCCGCCGGTGACACAGATCCTCACAGCGACACCTCCGAGAGCTGAAACACCCGCGAGAACTCGATGAGCAGCGGGATGTCGTTGGTCTTGATGGCCCCAGAGAAGAACTCGCCGGGATCTGGGACGTAGCCGTCGCGGATGATGCGGGTGAGGATCTCCGGCGAGGTCTTCACCACACAGTCCGCGGAGCCGCCCGGCGGGCGCCCCTCGGAGACCGTGCAGCCCTCCTCGGTCAGGATCACCGTCCACTTGGGGCCGTCCTTCTCGCCCAAGGAGAAGTACCAGGAGATCGGGCGCTCCAGGCGGTCCTTCGCGAAGCGTGTGGGCAGGCCCTTGAGCGCGGTCACCACGGCGGGCTCTTTGGGGGCCTCCACCTCGATGAAGTCTTCAGGCGCGCAGCGGCTGAGCTCCAGCACCTCACCATCCCGCAGGGCCTCAACCGCCGTCTGCGCCATCCGCGCCACACGCCGGGCGGCGTCACCGTGCTTGAGGCCGTGGGTGAGGCGCTGCAGCTCCTCAATCGTGAGCGCCGGGCCGATGCGCACCTTCACGTCGCGTTTGCGCGGCACGATGGCGCCCTTGGGCAGGGCGTCAAACGTGCCCTCCAGGTGCATCGGCAGGATGTCGAAGCCCGTGTCTAAGGCGAGCCAGCCCACGAGCGGCTTAAACTCGCCCACCACGCCGTCTGTGCGTCGTGTGCCCTCCGGGAAGAGCAGCACGACGTTGCCGTTGGAGATCACAGACTTGGCCTGCTCCAGGCTCGCCCGGAAGCCCCGCTTGCGGTCGATGGGCTCTAGGTTGGTGAGCTGCTCAAAATAGGCCACCACCCACTTGTTGCCCTCGAAGAAGTAGTCCTTCGCCGCCAAGGCGACGAGCTTCTGGCCATAAGGCCCGAGCGCGTACTTCACGAGGCCCATGTCGAGGTGAGAGCAGTGGTTACTCACCACGATCACCGGGCGGTTCTGGGGGATGTTGCCTTGGCCGATGACTTCAGTGCGTAGGCCCGTGCCGTACAGCTCCCGCTGGGCCCAGCCCAAGGCCGACTTGAGCGGCTGGGCGATGACGTTGGGGATGTGTACGCGGTCGCGGACGTCCTCTTCCCGCACGATCGTCGGTTTGGGCACGTTCACCAGACGCACCACGTCCGCCACCGTCTCGCAGCGTGTGAGCGCCTCGGCGTCGGGCTGTCCGCCCTCCAAGCTCTCTAAGGCCGAGGCCAGCTCGACCCACATCAAGGAGTCGAAGTGCAGCTCATCCGCCATCCGTGTCTCAGCGGTGACCGTCGCGGGGTCTACGCCAGCGACCTGGGCGATGGCCTGGGCCACGGGCTCCGCCACGCTCTCGCCGCGCCGGGGTTTTGTTGAGGAGGCCGCGACGATCTTCTCCAAGACCTTCTTGACCTCCTTTCGCACGACCTTGCGGGTGTTGGTGCGCGGGAGATCGGCGTCTACGAGATGAATCACAGAAGGGCGCTGAGAGGCCGGGAGCTTGGCGACGGCGTCACGAAGCGCGTCTTTCACCCGGGCGTGGGTCGAGCTGCGATCGAGGCCCTCGACCTCTTCTGGCACCGCGAGCAGGCCCAGACGTTCGCCGCCGCGCGGGTCCGCGAGGCCAACGAGGGAGTACTCCTTCACACCCGACACAGTGCCGAGGGTGGACTCGACGTCATCGAGGTAGATGTTCTCCCCGGAGGCGTTGACCA
>JAKLKE010000218.1:3890-9816 GCA_023150775.1 Myxococcota bacterium | reverse complement strand
GGTGTTGACCTCGACGCCGTCGCCGAGGCTGTCGCCGTCGGAGTCGTCGTCGTTGGGGTCGGTGCCGTGGGTGTTGACCTCAACCCCGTCGCCGAGGCTGTCACCATCGGAGTCGTCGTCGTTGGGGTCGGTGCTGGTCGTGTTGACCTCGATGCCATCGGTGAGGCCGTCGCTGTCGCTGTCGTCGTCGTTCGGGTCCGTCGAGTGGGTGTTGACCTCGGCGCCGTCGCTGAGGCCGTCCGCGTCGGAGTCGTCGTCCAGGGGGTCGGTGCCCGTGGTGTCGAGCTCGTCGCCGTCGTCGAGGCCGTCGCCGTCGGTGTCGGCGTCCAGGGGGTCGGTCTCGTGGGTGAGCACCTCTTCGCCGTCGTCGAGGCCGTCGCCATCGGTGTCGGGGTTCAGCGGGTCGGTGCCGTAGATGCTCGTCTCGTCGTCGTCGTCGAGGCCGTCGCCGTCGGTGTCGGGGTCGCTGTAGACGGCGTCATCGACACACACGGCGTAGATCGTGCCGTTGGCGCTGGCGATCGGGAACTCGTGGGCGATGGTGATGCTGGTGACGCCGCCCTTGGCGCTCTTGAACGAGATCGTGCCTCGGCCGTCGCCGCCCGCGGAGCCGACGCCGGAGCGCGAGCCGCTGGTGACCACGGTGAGGTTGACGCCGCCGGTCGGCGTGGTGTTGTCGATGTCGGCGCTGGTGACCGCGTAGGCCGCGCCGTCGAGGCTAAAGTAGGCGGTCTCGGCGTAGCTTGTGCCGTCGTTGGAGTGCGCGGTCATCGGCACGGTGAGGGTCGAGACGTCTACGGCGTGGCTCAAGGTGAAGGTGCAGGACTCGTTGGTGTTCGAGTTGCCCAACCACAGCCCGGTGAGGCCGCCGTAGCTCAGCGACGTGCCGCAGCCGCTGCCGCTGGTGGTCACGGTGAGCGCGCCCGCCTTGCCCGAGCTGTAAAAACACTGCTTGGCGGCGTGGGCGGGGTTGGCGAAGGCGAGGCCGAGGCCGAGGCCGAGGATCATCAACGGGAGGGTGCTGCGCATGGGGCCGTCCTGAGGGGTGAGGGCCCACTAGGATAGACGCAAGCGCCCGGCGCTGCTACCCACACCCCACACTTCTCCCCGTCAGCCGCCGTAGCAGTCGTCCGACTCCCAGGTGTAGTGGGCGGGGGGCTCGTTGACGTCGGTGTCGGGCATAAACACGCCTCGGCCATAGTTGGAGGCCAAGGAGTAGCTGTTGCTGCGCACCTCATAGGCGAGGTTCACGATCATCGCGTTGTCGACGTTGAGGTTTCCGCTGGGCGAGAGCGTGTCGAACACGACGAGGGTGGCCTGCTCCAGAGGGTCGCCGTACTCCACCTTCTTCGCGTCGGGGTGGTCCCACAGGTAGAGGTAGTTCACGGAGGGGCAGCCGTCTTCAGTCTTGGTCATCATCGTGTCGTAGCCCTCCTCGTTCTCCGAGAGGCCGAGCTGGTTGAGGGTGCCGGCGCTGATGCGGTCGCCCTCATACACGATGGTGTCGATGCAGTCGTCCTCCCAGGCGCCGCCGAAGAACCAGTACCAGCGCTCAGTGATCTGAAGCTGGCCGTCCTCCGTCGAGGCGCCTTCAGCGAGGCGGTAGACCTGGGTGTCGTCGCCGTCTTCGCCGCAGCCGTCGGTGTCCCACTTGTACTCGTAGCCCTCGGGCACGTTGGGGTGGAACTCGGGCGTGGAGTCACCCGTCGCCGCGCTGTCGCCGCTGCTGTCGCCACCTTTGCAGGCGACGTTGAGGCCAAGGGTGAGCGCGAGGGCGGCGGTCAGGGGCGGACGAACGGGCATGGTGGTCTCCTCAGGGCCGAACTCTACCTGAGAATGGGGCCGACGCGGCGTGGGCGGGCGTGTCGTTGACCTAGATTTGTTGCGCTGGCTCATCTTCCGCGAGGCGCGGAGTCTTGATACCCTGCGGTCATGTCTACTCAAAGCCCGCTTCCTGACTGGTTAAGCCCTCTTCGTGAGGATCCCCGCGCGCCCCAGAACCTCCGCTGGCTCAACGAGCAGGAGCGCGTCGAACAAGACGAGGCCGTCGCTGAGCACTACGCGGGCGGCTGGCCCCTGGGGGTCTTGTGGACGGACGCGCTGTGGGAGGCCCACCAGGCCGATCTCCCCAAGATGCGCGCCGTGGCCACGGGGCCGACGATCAACGGCCGCCAGGCGATGTTTGAGTACACGCCCATCGTCTTCACCGACGGCGAGCAGCTCTATCTGGCCCTGTGCTACAGCCACCCCACCTACCTCTGGCTGCCCTGCGGCCGCGACCTGGGCGAGCTGGCGCGGCTCTTGAAGGGCTACACCGAGGCCCCGCGGCTCAAGCGCGCGGAGTTTCCCCGGGTTCACCGGGCCTGCATGGGCTTTATCCAGCAGAACCGCGTGCCCAACCCCTACAGCGGCGAGCTGGTCGCGGCGTATCCCCACGATCTCCAGCGCCACTGGACCTTCTCCCCCTTCGCCGACACCTACCAGTGGGGCTCGGCCTACGATGAAGACCCGTGGGAGCCGAGCCTTGAGGGCCTCAACCAGATCGACGTCGTGATCCGCTCACGGGAGTACGTGAAGCAGGGCGACGACGAGGTCTGCTCGTTCACGCGCTCCACGGTCTTCTCCCACTCCTATTTTAAGATGGAGCTTCACCGAAGCTGCCTGTGGGTGATGGAGCTGCGCTACGACCCGAGCCTCGGCGCCGGGGTCAGCCAGGCGTTCAACGAGCGCTTCGGCGGCGGTTTCCCCCCAGATCTGCCCGTGGACCTCTTCGGGGCGATCCTCGGCTTCTACCACTACCCGGCGGAGACCATCACCGTAGCGCCCGACGAGGAGTCGTTCCCCGTGGGCCTGCAGGCCTACACCGCGACGATCTGCCACGATCTCGGCGCGCTCACCGACACCCTGCGGCGCTACGCCAGACACCCCAACGTGGACGTGCGCGCGGCGGTGCAGTCGGCCTGCATCACCTACAACCTCAGCGCCTTGGCTGAAGAGCTCTGGGCTGAAGAGAGCGACGAGGAGCTGCTCGATCTTTATCGGCGCATGTCCCAGTTCGGCGTGAGCGGCCCCCGGTACGACGAGCAGGGCGAGCCCCCCGACCTCTACCCCGATGAAGACGAAGACGAAGACGATGGCGACGATGGCGACGATGACGACGACAGCTTCGACGACGAGGAGGACGAGGCATGAGCATCATCCTGCGTGATGAGGTGCCGCTGCAAGCGGTCTACGACGCCGCCCAGGCCGCTGGGGGCACGCTCACCCACGACCTCCCCCGGGCCCACTGGCGCGCCCGGGTCTTGTGCTGGCGCCTGCCTGAGGGCGGGGAGCTCGTGTACTCCGAGCAGCACGTCTTGGGCGTGCGCGGCCTCTCCGAGCCCTTGCCCAACCTGCCCTCTTGGGACGCCCCCGCTCTGCTCGCCCGGCTGGCGAGCCCCGAGCGCCAGGTCCGTCACCACGCCTTGCGCGGCTTGGCCTTCTTACGCCGGGGCCAGTGGGACGAGGCGGTCTGGCCCTTGGTGTTGGCCGACGTGCTCAACGCCGATCCTCGGGTTCACCAGCCGACGCTCAACGCCCTCGCCGTCGCCGGTTGGGCGCCTGTGGAGGGCCTTCTGCGCCGCCACCTCGCCGACGCCCCCTGGCTCATGCGCACTCTGGAGCGTTTCTACGGCGAGGGCGCGGGGGAGGAGTAGGCCAGGACGTCTTTATTGCGCCTTGCCGCTTGCCACCATTTGTCCGCCTGTGGTAGTTAACGACATCTTCCTGAGGTGCTAGTGACCGCCGCCGCTCCGCTCATTGGTGTCACCGCCGACCGCACATGGCCCGGGCTCTCCCCGGGTGTGCTGGTCATGGCGCACCACTGGGCCGAGCAGGGCTACAAGGTGCTTGTCGTAGACGCCGAGCTGGGCGCCGGAGAGCTCACCCGCTGGGCGGTGGACGCGGGCGCGGGCCCCTTTGACGGCTCCGTCGAGCGGGTTCTGCGGGAACACCAAGGCACGCCGCGCAGCGCCTCCATCACCGCCCAGGTCGCCGAGCTGCTCAACGCCCCAGCGCCCCAAGGATCCGTCGAGCTCGTCGCCGCCTATGACAAGCCGCCCACGGGTTACCCGCCGCCCCCCGGGGGCCGCGATGTGTTGTTGCTGCGCGATCTGATCCGCGGCTTCGAGCACGGCCCCCGCCGCCCTGACCTGGTGCTTGTGCGCCTGCCGTCGCTCTCGACCGGCCTCGGCGTGGCCTTGGCCGGGAACCTCGTCGATCGCCTCATCGTGACGACTGAGGGCAGCGCCGTGTGCCTGCGCCGGGTGCGTCGGGCGTTGATCGAGGTCAGCGCGCTCCGCGGCGCTTCAGTGCCCGTTCACCTCATCGAGCTCGACGGCGCGGCGGAGTGGAACCCCAAGGCCAGCGAAGGGACGTGGCTGCACCACCTCACCGCCGTGCCCGAGCTTCGTGTGCGCCCTGCGGGCCAGCTCGGCTTCGTGTCGTTGACCCAAGACTGGCCGCTCTTAGAGGACTTCGCCGATCTCGCCCACCACATCCGGGTGCAGTTTGGCCTCAAGCACCCCGACCCCCGCGAGCGCATCTTAGAGGCCGAGGCCACCGAGCGCCCCGAGCTCGTCTTCGACGGCTTCGCCCAGCTCTTCGACGAGAGCCCGTCCGAGGCGATGGCCTTCTTTATGAAGTACCTCTCCGGGCGCTCCGCCACACGCATGAGCACGGTGCAGGCGGTGCGGGCGCTGGCGGCGTCGCCGAAGGCGAACCTCGATGAGCTTCACCGGGCGTTCTGGTATGCGGTGCAGAAGTTTCGCATCACCGCGCCGGATGCTTTGTCGGAGTCGATGTTTGAGATCGGCCAACGCCTGCTCGCCGACGTACGCGCGGGGCCGCTCAAACACATCACCGACCGCGTGCTCATCGACGTCGCCGAGTCAGGGCTGTTTTACGCCTCGTGGTGTGCCAAACAGGGCGACCCCAGCCACAAGAACATCCAGGACTCTGAGCGCCTGCTGATGGAGGTCGCGCCGAACATCCGGGCCTCGGTGGCGCCTGTGCAGGCGCGGTTTGCGCACGCTTTGGCGAAGCTCGCGCGGGTGGGGAAGCATGAGCGACATCTGGACTTAGCGGAGAGCGCGTTGCGGCCAGCGCTCGCGAACGCTGAGACGGCCGGACTGGCGAGGCAGAAGCGCATAGAGGTCCTCTGGTACTTCTTTTGCGCACGATGCAACTCAGCAGTGGGGCAACTTCTTGTCGATCTGGCTTACGCGATGATGAAGGATGATCCTGGCTATGCTCACTACTACCTGATCGGTTGGAACGCGAAGATTCACAACAAGGTTGAGGCGGTAGAGCACTTCATCCAGCTCGCGGTGACGGATCCCACGCGCCTCCGACTCTTCCTCGAAGACCCCGACATGTCGTTCTTCTTCGATGGTGTCGGCACCGAACACTTCTACGCGGTCCCAATGAAGGACGAATTCTAAGAAGGACGCTCATGGTTCGTCTCTTCGGGCTCACGATTCTGAGCCTGCAAGTGGGCTGCGCTCCGAGTGTTGGCCCTGTCGCGGACGCAGGCGCGCAGATCACTGGCAACCCGGGCGAGGTGTACGCCTTTGATGGCGCCTCCTCTGTGGGGGAAAGCCTACGATTCGATTGGTCGCTGGCCGACGGCCCCGACGCTGAGCTCCACGACGCCGATACCGCGTGGCCCATGCTGATCCCTGAGGAAGAGGGCGTCTACACCCTGACCTTGCGGGTGTGTGACGCTTGGGATCGGTGTGATGAGTCGCAGACCTTTGCGCTCGTCGGCGAACAAGCCCAGCGCGCCGCGTCGCACAACGCCCAGCGGTTGATGAAAGCCCCAGCCTTCGGCGGCGGGTTCGGTGGGTTCGGCGGCCTGGGCAACAAACGCCCCGAGGCGGTCGCGACG
>JAKLKE010000218.1:0-3880 GCA_023150775.1 Myxococcota bacterium | reverse complement strand
GTGTGGGCGGCCTCGTCGTGTTGGACGGAAGCGCCAGCAGCGACCCGGACGGTGACACCCTTCGTTATCGTTGGAGATTCACCAGCCGTCCCACGGGCTCGGATCTCACCGACGCGGACATCGTCGGCGGCGACACCGCGAACGCCTCCTTCCGGGGAGACGCGAGCGGGGGCTACAGCATCAAGCTCACCGTTGGTGATGGTCTTGCTGCTGACGCCGTGCTCCTGCCTGAGATCGTGGTCAAGGGTTTAGACGACAGCGACCCCTGGCCCTACTGAGCCTCCCCAACTCCCCAGCGGTGCCCAAGATGGGCGAAGACACGAGGACGTTCATGAATCGTGTCTTCGGCCTCGCCCTCTTGGGCCTTCAGGTGGGCTGCGCGCCGAGCGTTGGCCCCGTCGCGGACGCGGGCGCGCAGGTCATCGGTGATCCCGGCGAGGTGTATACGGCCTAGGGCACCGTCCACGCCGTGAGCTCATACCGTAAGTCGGTGATGAGCCCCACGTCGTCAGCGAGGTGGCGCGTGTACGGGCCGCTCGTGAGCCGCCAGGTGTCAAAGGTGCCGCCGGGCACGGTCACGGCGAAGGGGCCGCCGACCTCCCAGGTCTCCTCGTGCTCGGTGGTGCTGTTGAGCTCGCCGTCGACGTAGTTCTCTTGGCTCCAGCTTGTGCTGAACGGCGTGCCCTCGGCGAGGGTGGTCGGGAGCCAGAGGTAACCGTCGTAGACGTGTAGGGTGCGGGACTCGTAGTCGCGGCCGTCCCAAGAGAAGGTGTTCTCCTGCTCGACCTGCTCCAGCCACACACCTTCAGGATCACAGCGGTAGATCGCCGCGCCTTCGGTGTGGCTGGGGTTGCCGCTGACCAGCTCGTCCTCCACAAAACGCACGGTGATGCGCGCCTCGGTAGAGCCGCCCAGGGCCCCGCCGCCGTCATCCAAGACGACGAAGGAGGTCAACGTGCGCTCCTTCGTGCCCGTGGCGCCGTAGTTCGCCGTGTAGTCCGCCGTGGCGGCGTAGCTCCAGGCGGCGCCCTCGACGACGAGCCCGCTGAACGCCGGGCAGGCCGAGGCGGTGAGGAGCGGCTCGCCGCTGTCGTCGGTGGCGGTGTCCGTGGTGCCGTCGGCCTTGTCGGCGGGGAGCGGGACGCAGGCGGCGAAGGCGGCGAGGGCGGCGGCGGTGAGGAGGAGGCGCATGTCGGCGGGGCTCATGGGGAGGGGAGGGGGGGTTAACTCGCCTGGGGGGCTCGGGGAACAGCGTTTTGAGGGTGGCGAGGGTGTTCGTGAGGCAGGCGTCACTCGTCTCGCGGGACTGGGGCTTGAACTTGGTGGCCGCCTCCACGACCTCCACCACGTCCAGGAGGCCGCTCCGTTCATTGGCCTTTACGCCGTGAATCGAGGCGAACGGGCCGGGGAGATTGCTCCAATCGACGGACGGCGCCAGCACCGGACAGACACGCCTGTTGAGCACCCACGCGGCCCCCAATTCCATGAGGACAAACCTCGAAGCCAAGGCCTCCGAGGTTAGCAGGGCGATGAGCACGTCGCAGGACCGAATCTCGTCGCGAAGAGTATCGGCGGAGTTGTCGCCGGGCTTGAGCTTGTAGGGTGCCACGGACGTGCAGCGAATCGCATCGTCCCCCACGTTCAGACTGCCGTTCAGCAGATCGACGATGGCCTTGGCGAACGCCTCATCCTTGGCGCTGTGGGAGATGAAGATCTTGATGGGGCTGTTGTTGGTGGCCACTTCGGCACTTCTGGGGAAGTTGGAGGTCGTGGGCGTGATTTGCTGCATAAGCGGAAGACGCTCGATCAAGGAGTCAAGCTCTACCTGGATAGACCCAAGCTCCTTTTTGAAGTGCTCCCGACACTTAGAAAGACCACCATCGTTGTCCATGCCATAGAACCAAGGAATACCTGGGTACTGAAAAACCTCCTGAACCACGGACTCTTGCTGCTCGAAAAGGGTTTGGAGTACCGTGGTGGTGTAATTCTTCCATTTGATGTATGTCGGCGACGGTCCATCGTCGGCGTACTGGCGGATAAACGAAGGCCCTTCCCGCGTCAGCTCGTCAAGTTGTCTGGTGAGCAAAACCTTGGCCTCTTCAGGCGACGTTACAAGCGTGTAGACAGCCATGCGTGCTCCCGATGGAGGGCAGGGGTGAAGGAGTCGTCCGCAAAGGTGTCACTTCGATGATTGCCTTTGCCACGAATGCACTAACGGAGCGCTGAGGCCAGGGCTATCCACGTTGAATTTGGACGGTGCCACCGCCTCAGTCGATCGCCTTTGGCCGAGTCTGGGCAACCGCCACCAGCCCGGCCGCTCGCCTTTGGCCGAATCCGGGCGCCCGCCACCGCCCCAGCCGATCGCCCTCACCCGAATCCGGGTGACCGCCACCGGCCCAGCCGATCGCCTTCACGGGAGTCGCGGCGAGGGCCACCGCCCCAGCCGATCGCCGTCACCCGAATCCGGGCGACCGCCACCACCCCAGCCGATCGCCCTCCCCCAAACGACGACGAGGGCCACCGGCCCAGCCGATCGCCCTCGCCCAAACCCCCCCGAGGCCCATCGGCCCAGCCGATCACCCCGGGGAGCGCCTCACTCTGCCGCCTCCTCCACCTCCTCAGCCTTCGCCTTCACCCGAGCGAAGTGGGGCAGCACCAGCCGCGCCACCTCCTCGCCGAGCTCGAAGATGACGGCGCGGACGAACACGCCGTAGCCCCGGCGGAAGGTCTTCACGGCGGCCTTGGCCTCGCCCACGGCGTGCTCATGGGCCGCGTCCGCCTCGTTCTCCACCACCACGGCGGCGCGGAGGAGCTCGTTCTTCTCCTTCACCGCCGCCAGCCGCTCCTTAGGCAAGCTCACGTCCGTGGCGCCCTCCGCCCGGGCGAAGAAGGCGTCGCCCCAGAGCACCTGCTCGTCGGAGGGGAGCAGCAAGGAGGCGCCCAAGGCGCCGCCGCCCCAGAGGGGGCGCAGCTTGCTGTCGTCGCCGTCGCGGTAGACGACCTCAGCGCGCAGGCGCTTGTACTCGCGGTCGAGGTCGAGGTCTAAGCCTTGGCGGCTTCGGCGGGCGGCGTCGTTGGCGCCGAGCAGGCCGCGGCGGCGCTCGGTCGCGCTCAGGGCGGCCTGGGCGTGGGTCGGCAGGTTCGCCGGGATCAGCGCCACCACCTCCGGCTTCGCGTCGGGGCGGGTGGGGTACTCGGCCAGCCACGCGGCGGCGGTGAGCGATTCCCCCAGGTTCTCGATGAAGAGGCTGTCGTCACTCATTGATCTGCCCTCCTAGGCGCCATTTGAGCGGCGCGGAGAGAGTGTAGCCCCAAGGAGGGCGGGGGCGTCAACGCCTCGACGCAACTTCTCGGCCCTGCGGTCCTCTTCTGCCGAGCCCACCTCCCGCCTGCGCGCACAGGCGGATAAAGCGGGCTCCCCTGAACAACCGTAGGAGCATCCCATGATTCAAGTCGGTGACATCGCCCCGGACTTCGAGCTGAAGGGCCACGACGACAAGACCCACAAGCTCTCCGACTACCGCGGCAAGAAGGTGATCCTCGCCTTCTACCCGCTCGACTTCTCGCCGGTCTGCACGAACGAGCACGCCTGCTTCGTGAACGACCTCCCCCGCTTCAACGGCGCCAACGCCGTCGTGTTGGGCGTCTCCGTGGACTCGGTCTGGGCCCACAAGGCCTTCGCCAAACACATGGGCATCGACTACCCGCTCCTCGCCGACTTCCACCCCAAGGGCGCGATGTCTGAGAAGTTCGGCCTCTACTACGCCGACAAGGGCATCACCCACCGCGCCACCGTCGTCATCGACGAGGAGGGCAAGGTCGCCTCGGTGTACCACTACGACATCCCCCAGCAGCGCAACAACGACGAGATCCTCTCGGC
>JAKLKE010000217.1 GCA_023150775.1 Myxococcota bacterium | reverse complement strand
TGGAGCTCACATTCGCCGGAGTTCAAGGGGTCACCACCGCCTTCACCAACAACCTGCTCTTGCTCATCTTCGCGGAGCACTCTATCGACGCGCTCCGCGGGCGGCTCCACCTTCGGGTGGGCTCTCGCCTTCAGCGTGAGGTGCTCGATCGCTCCATGCAGGCCGTCAAGGCGCTGAAGTCCTCCCCCTGAGGTGTTACCCTCTCCGCGCTTCCATCCCGGAGGGATCTGTGACCCGCTTCGTCTTCGCTCTCAGCGTCTTGGCCGCCTCGACGGCCTGCTCTAGCGTCAACGGCACCGTCGATGGGGAGACCACCCCGATCACCTCGACGTACATGCTGCAGGACGACGACTACTTCGGCAATGACGGGGTGATCCTCCTCGTGCTCAGCGGCGGCGGGCTCAACTGCGAGCAGATGGACAACCTGCTGGAGGAGCTTGAGGACGCCGACGACAACGACGAGAAGGCTGATCTTTGGGCGGACTATCTCCCCCAAGACTTTTGGGAGTGGCGCATCACCCTGCGGGTGGATGACGTCGATGACGACCTCGGCGGCGACGAGATCGAGGGCACGGAGTGGACGGACCTCGTCAACGATGACGATCAGCTCTCGGCCATGGCGATTCATTACACCGACTGGCCCGACGACGACAGCTTCTCGTGGTGGGGCTGGGTCACCGGCGACGCCACGGACTACTACGAGGTCTACCGCTCCGACGAAGGCGTCGCGCGCATCAGCGGCCACAACCCCAACGAGTCGATCCGGGGCAGCTTCGAGACGGAGATGGTGGACGGCGACGGCGACGACGAGGGGGAGGTCTCGATCAACTTCTCCACCTCCCGCTGCTCGCCCCTGGAGAGCCACTACCTCTAAGCGGGGGCCTCAGCCCGGGGGCACCAAGATCAGCGGGCCCTCGGCGGCGGCTTGGGCCTCGGCCTCGGTCAGGGCCCCGGCGCGGACCATGTTCTCCAGCACGCGGCGCATGGCGTCCCGGGGCGGGCGGTCGCGCAGGTACCAGCGCTCGTAGCCGTCTTTGGGCGACGGCAAGAGCAGCGCCAAGAACACGGCCTCGGCGGGGCTGAGGTTCGCCGGCGACCTCAAGAAGTACCGCTCACAGGCCGCGTCCACGCCCCAAAGATCTGGGCCTAGCTCGACGACGTTGACGTAGAGCTCCATCACCCGGTCTTTGCCCAAGGCCTCGTCAAGCTCCAAGGCCAAGAGCAGCTCACGCAGCTTTCGGACGAGGGTGCGCTCACCGCTGAGGTAGAGGTTCTTGGCGAGCTGCTGGGTGAGGGTGGAGCCCCCACGCACCACCTCCCCGGCGGCCTGGTTGGCGGCGAGGGCCTCCAGCAAGGCCTCGGGGTCGTAGCCGTCGTGGCGGTAGAACGCGGCGTCTTCGGCGGCGACGATGGCCGCGGGCAGGTAGGGGCTCACCATCCTGAGCGGCGTCCAGCCCGGCGTGCCCTCGCCGATGGGGCGCAGGCCGCCGTCGAGCCGCCGCACCTCTACCCGACCGCCGCGTAAGCCGTCTAAGCCTTGGGCGGCGCCACGAACGCTCAGGTTCGCCATGCGGGGGGTGATCGTCCAGGCCCGAGACGGCCAAGACAAGGTCATCGTGGCGCCTAAGGTGCCGTCGAGCTCGGCCCGGCGCAGCTCGGGGACCAGCGGCGCGAAGGGGCTCAGCACCACGGCGGCGGGCTGGTCGGTCATCTCGACGAGGAGCTCACAGGCCGGGGGTGCTACGCAGCGCAGGGTGAGGTCGGCGTCGGGGCCACCCCGGACGACGAGGCGGCCCCGGGCCTCTTCGCGCGGATCCCCGGCGAGGCTCAGGCGCACACCGCGCAGCGGCAGGGGCTCGGCGGCGAGCAGCGGGTGGTTGAGGGTGAGGGCCTCGGCCTCGACGGTGAGGCGCGGCGGATCCGAGAGCGTGAGGGTGAGCGCGGCCTCCCCTTGAACCTCGGCGATGGGTGAGGCCACGGTGACGCGCAGCTCGGCCCGGGCGCCGTCGGGGCCAGGCAGAGTGAGCTGCCCCGCCTCCGCCACCAAGGCGCCTTCGCCGCCCTCCAGACGCCCGGCGAGGCCGTCCACGAGCAGGCGCTCCCCAGCGTAGAGGCCCAGAGAGTCCACGTCGATCGTCCAGTCCTTGAGCCGCGCCGCCCGGCCCTCACCGCCGCCGCCCTCGCCGCCCTCACCGCCGTCCCCTTGGGCGAGGGCCAAGGCGTCCACCTGGGCGTGATGAACGGTGATCACCTCGCCGCGCAGGTCTACAGACACCCGCTCGGCGCTGAAGCCGGGCCCGGTGACCGCGTGAAAGGTGCGTGTGGTCAGCCCCCGGTCGAGGCCTTGCCAGCGCAGTCCTTGGCGCTTGAGGCTCCGCAGGGCCTCCCGCTCGGCGAGGCCGACGCCCAGGAGCGCGACGGCCAAGACGCCGACCAAGGCGAGGCCCAGGCCGCGGCCGGTCATGACTCGGGCACCAACAAGACGGGGCAGTCGGCGTGCTCGGCGATGCTCTCGGCGCTGCTGCCCCAGGCGAAACGAACGATCGCCGAGGCCAGGTTGTGGCCGACGATGAGCAGATCCGCCCCGCGCGTGGCCTCGACCACGCCCCCGACGGCGCTCTCGGCCATGCCCACCTCAAACTTCACCCGCTGGCCGCCCCCGGCGCCGGGCTCCAGGAGCTCGCCGACGTGGCCCTCCAAGGCCGTGAGCAGCTCATCCGCGCTGCGCTCGGTCTCCGGGGAGTAGACGTGCACAAAACGTAGCCTCGCCTCGGTCGCCCGGGCCAAGGCCGCGGCGAGGTTCACCGGGCCGGGGCCATGAAGCTCCAGGGCGCAGCAGAGCGCGCGCAGGCCCAGAAACTCCTGACGACCGGCCACGAGCACCGGGCAGCGCGCCTGGCGGATGACCCGCCGGGTGTTTGAGCCGAGCACGAGGCCCGCGAGGGCGCCCGCCCCGGTGTGCCCGACGATGAGCAGGCTCGTGGCGCCGTTGGAGCGGGCCACGGCGTCGTCTACGTCACCCTCGACGAGCTCCAGGCGCGCGTGAACCCCGTCCTCACGCAGGGCATCGACCAGCGGCGCCAAGACCCGGGCGGCCTCGGCGCGCTCCTCGGGGGAGCGGCTGGCGTAGGTGAGGCTGAGGTCGGCGTCACAGGCCAAGGCCAAGGCCCGGGCGATGGGCAAGGCGGCGTGGGCGCGCTCGGAGAGGTCGGTGAGCAGGCGGAGATGGGAGAACATACCCGCAAGGTTAGCTTAGTCGGCTCAAGGAGTCCCCATGTCAACGCCGCTCACCCACATCGACGCCCACGGGAACGCCCTCATGGTGGACGTCGGCGACAAGCAGATCACCGCCCGGGAGGCCATCGCTGAGGGCTTCATCACCCTCTCCGCCGACGCCTACGACACGCTCTGCGCCGGGCGCCTCAAGAAGGGGGACGCCTTGGCCGTCGCCCAGCTCGCGGGCATCTCCGCCGCCAAGCGGGCCGCCGAGCTCATCCCCCTATGCCACCCCATCCCCTTGACCGGCGTGAAGGTGCTCGTAGAGCCCGCTTCGGCGCAGAGGGTGCGGGTCTGGGCGCGTGTACGCTGCGACTGGCGCACGGGCGTAGAGATGGAGGCGCTCACCGCGGTGACCGCCGCGCTGCTCACCGTGTACGACATGGTCAAGGCCATCGACAAGGGCCCGGTGATCGGCCCGGTGAGGCTCCTGGAGAAACGGGGCGGGCGAAGCGGCGAATGGCGCCGTGAGAGCGAGGACGCCGCGACGGGCTCCGAGCCCTGAGCATCGCTGAGCATCCGGGGGGCGATCCTTGGGGTCTGCGGGGGCGCAGCGGGGGATCTTCATTTCTAAGTATGCGTTGTTCTTAACTTTGTTGTGCTGACCGCAGATAGTTGTTGACACATTCCGACGCGCGTTCCTAAATAGGCGAAGAAGCGCTCTCAACGCCCCCCTGCGCTCGGTGTGCAACATGCCCAAGTCTCGCGCCACCCAACAAGAGCACGTCAACGACGCCCCGGCCCTGCAGCAGGGCCCGGTCAACCTCAGCGGCCTGCAAGATCCCCAGAACACGATGGGCAACGCCGCCGTGGCCTCGCAGACCGGCGTGAACGGCGGTCGCGAAGACATCAGCCGCTACACGCCGGAGTACGTCGAGGCCAACCGCGACGCCTTGGGCATCCCTCCCGGCGCGCCCATCGACGACTTCTTCTTGGAGTTCGTCGCGCACAACCTCGTGGGCGAGCAGCTCTCGACGCTGCAGAACCTCACCCCGGACGATCCTCGCTACGAGCGGGTCATGGCCCAGCGGCAGCTCGTCGAGAGCTGGGGCTACAACCCCAACGTCAGCGCCGATCAAGAGGTGATCGACCCCACCACCGGCCTCTACGGCGTGCGTCTGGATCCCTCTGAAGCCGGCGCCGCCCAAGGCAAAGGCTCGATCATGTCGTTCCGCGCCACGGAGCCCTTCACGCCAGGCGAGACCACGGCGCAGAACCCCTACGGCGCCATCAACGACATCATCACCGACTTCGGGCCGTCCGTCGGCTCACGCCAGTACGACCCCCACTCCGAGCGCATCCGCGAGATCATGGCCGGGGGCCAAGGCGACATGACCGTCGCCGGGTACTCCTTGGGCGGCTACCTCGCCCAGCGCGCCGCCGCCGACAACGCCGACCTGGTGGGCAACGGCGAGGTCGTCACCTTCCAGTCTGGCGGCCTGCACCGCGAAGACACCGCGAAGTTCAACGAGGCCAACGCCGACGGCCACATCGGCGTGCGCCACCACCAGACCAACATGGACGTCGTGCACCGCGCCGGAGAGGCGCCCCTGCCCGGCACCTTCTTTGAGCACACCCCCGCCGGGTTCACCGAGGGTCACACCAAGACCCTCATGTACGACGACAACGACACCACCACCATCGCTGAGGCCACGGGCGGCAAGACCACCCAGGAGTACAGCCAAGACCCGAACGGCGGCTTCCAGCGTCATCTCTGGGAGGGCAGCCGCAACGCAGCGGGCGGCGCCGTGCGCCTGGGCATGTCGCCGATCAACGCCGCGTACCAGACGGGCCTGGGCTTGGGCGAAGGCATCGTCAACGCGGGCAACGGCATCGTTCAGAGCGGCCAAGACGCCTGGAACGGCCTCTCCGGCGGCGCCACCACGGCGGGCCAGGGCCTCGGCACCGGCGCCGGGCAGATCGCCAACGGGAACGTGCTCCAGGGCTTAGGCACCATGGGCGGCGGGCTCCTCCAAGGCACGGGCCAGGCCCTCACGGGCTTGGGCCAGGGGGCCTTGGGCCTCGGCGAGACGGCCATCGGCGCCGTCGGCGACACGGCGGGGGCCCTGTACGACGGCGCCTCTAGCCTCGTGAGCGACGCCGCCACGGGCGCGTATCAGGTCGGGCGCGGCGCGCTGAACCTCGTCGAGGGCAGCGCCGAGGCCACCTGGGAGGGCGCGAAGTGGGCGGGCAACAAGGCCGTCGAGGGCGCGCAGTGGGCCGGAAACCAGGCCGTCGCCGGAGCCCAGTGGGCCGGGAACACGGCCGTTCAGGGCGCGCAGTGGGCGGGCAACAAGGCCGCCGAGGTCGGCTCGGCCATCGGCGGCGGCATCAAGAGCGCCTGGGACTGGGTGACGCCCTGGTGACGGCCCGCCTTCGGGCTCACCCTCCCCGCTCAGCGCGCCCAGCGCAAGGCGGGGAGCTCCGTGAAGCCGACGTTCGTGAGGCGGCGCAGGTTCTGGCCATCGGCGTCGATGACGTAGAGGTCATAGCTGCACACCAGCTCACCCATGCCGCCTTTGCGGCAGTCCCCGGCCAAGGCCGCCACGAAGGCGAGGCGCTGGCTGTCCGGCGACCACGCCGCGACGACGACGCCCTTGTAGGCGCTGTTGATGGGCAAAAACGTCGGCGTCTTGGTCTCCAGGGGCAAGAGCGCCTGGAGCGGCGCCGCGTCAGGGCCGAGGGCGCCGACGTAGAGGTTGGTCGGCGCGCGGTCGCCGCCGGGGTTGGGCGGGCGGGCCATCACGAGCACGCTCTTGCCGTCTGGAGAGACCTTCGGCGCCCAGGCGTCGGAGCCCGAGCCCAGGCTCAAGAGCGCGCGCTCATTCGTGCCGTCCGCCCAGACCACCTCGCTCGTGCTCTCGCCGGGGCGATCCCCAGCGCTCATCGCCACGAACACCACGGCCTCGCCGCCGGGGGTGAAGCTCGGGTTCTTGAGCGCGCGCGCCCCGCCCGTGGCCAAGACCTTGAGCCCGGCGCCGTCGGTGCCCACACGCACGATGTGCCGCCCGGCCAAGGCGTCTCCGTCGCGCAGGCCGAGCTGCCCGTCCGCCAGCCAGGTGACCTCACCGCCCTGGTCACTCACCGGCGCGTCCCCTGCCCCGTCTACGCCCATGCGCCGCACCCGGGCGCCGCCTTTGTCGTCGGGGGCGGTGTACGCGACCTGTCGCCCATCCGGGCTGAGGCTCGCGCCGCCCGCACCTTTGGGCAGGGGCAGAGTCCAGGCGAGGCCCGAGGGCGTCAAGAGCTGGGGCGAGAACAGCGTCGGGGCGGCGTTGAGCGCGTCCTCAGCCGTGGTCGCCGGGGTGGTCGTGAGGCGCCGGGGCCCGCCCTCTTCAGGGTTGACGACGATGAGCCCCGCGTCCACCCGCAGCAAGATCACCGGGCCTTCAGGCCAGGCGGTGAGCGGCGCCGCGTCGAGGCTCTGACGGCCTCCGCAGCCGACCAAAGAGAGCAGCAGACCCGAGAGCGCAGGCAGAAGAGTAGGCATGTCGCCGATCTATCCGCCTCATCGCTCCGCCGCATCCCCACATTCACCCCCCGACTCCCCGAATGAGGCGCCGATGATCCCCGAGACCCAACGAGTGCGCAGCTACGGCCAGCTCATCGAGCTGCTCCGCCGCGATCAGGTCACCCACCAGCTCGACCCCAACGAGCAGGTCATCACCATCCCCACCCGCCGCGACCACGACGAGGGCGTGGCTCTGCTGCGCTGGCAAGACCGCGACGGCGTGCTCCAGGTGATCCACACCCTGCCCGTCACCGTGCCCGCCGAGCGTGTGGCGGCGATGGAGGCCGCCGTCACCCGCCTCAACCACGCCCTGGCCCTGCCCGGCTTCGGCCTCAACCACCAGACCGGCACGCTCTACTTTCGGGTGACCCTGCCCGTCGCCGCCGCCGGGGTGAGCCCCCAGGACCTGCAGTCGGTGTTCCGGGCTGCGGTTCGCACGGCCTTCGACATGCTGCCGGCGCTGCGCAGGGTGGCGGAGGAGGGCGCGGACCCGACGATGATCGTGGAGGACGCGCGGATTGACCTGACGATCTCCACGGGGCAGCCGCAGTAGGGGGTGTGTTCAATATTCTTCGGTCCCGGGAGGGTTCGCGGGGGGCTGTGTTCAACAATTGCCCCTCGGCGGAGCGTGCGACGGCGGCTGTGTTCAACATTCGCCGTTGTAGAGGGCTCGCTCAGCGGCCCTTGTTCAACGATCACGAGGTTTGGCGGGCGGCGCGGGGCCTCGTGTTCAACAATCGGCGGTGTTTGTCTCGCTCGCGGCGTTCAGCGTCAGCGAAACCGAGGAGATTGTTGAACACGCACCGCTGGGCGACGCAGGATCACGGGCGATTGTTGAACACACAGCGCCGGGTGACGCTCGATCACGAGCGATTGTTGAACACGCACGACTGAGTGGCCCAGACTCACGACTTAGTGTCGGACACACATCGTCGGGAGGCGCTCGATCAACGGTGGTTGTTGAACACACATCGTTGGGTGGCCCTCGATCACGAGCGATTGTTGAACACGCATCGCCCCGTGGCCTGAGCGCACGAGAGGGCGGCCAACGTTCATCACTCAGAGACGCCAAGACCCGGGCGGCCTTGGCACGGTCCTTGTGGGAGTCGCTGGAGTAGCAGAGGCAGAGGCAGAGGTCGGTGTCACACGCCAAAGCCAAGGCTCGGGTGCTTGGCAAGGCAGCATAGGCGCGCTCGGAGAGGTCCGTGAGCAAGCGGAGATGGGAGAACCTTTCCGCAAGGTTCGCTTAGTCGGCTCAAGGAGTCCCCCTGTCTACCCCGCTCACACACATCGACGCCCACGGCGACGCCCGCAAGGTGTACGTCGGCGACAAACCGCTCACTGCGCGGAAGACCATCGCAAACGGCCTCATCACTCTCTGCGCGGCAGCGGGGAATCGTCATCTCTAAGTATGCGTTTTCTTTAACCTTGTTGTGCCTACCGCAGATAGTTGTTGACACTCTCCGACGCGCATTCCTAAATAGGCGAAGAAGCGCTCTCTGCACCTCCCTACGCTCGGTGTGCAACATGCCCAAGTCTCGCGCCACCCAACAAGAGCACGTTAACGACGCCCCGGCCCACCAGCAGGGCCCGGTCAACCTCAACAACCTGGGTCAAGATCTCCAAAACACGATGGGCAACGCCGCGGTGGCCGCGCAAACCGGCGTCAACGGCGGCCGCGAAGACATCAGCCGCTACACGCCGGAGTACGTCGAGGCCAACCGCGATGCGTTGGGCATCCCTCCTGGCGCGCCCATCGACGACTTCTTCTTGGAGTTTGTCGCGCACAACCTCGTCCGTGAGCAGCTCTCGAAGACGCAGAACCTCACCAAAGGGGATGCGAACTACGAGCGGGTCAAGGCTCAACACAAGCTCTTGGAGAGCTGGGGCTACAACCCCGAGGTCACCGCCGACCAAGAGGTGATCGACCCCACGACTGGCCTCTACGGTGTGCGTCTCGACCCCTCTGAAGCCGGGGCCGCCCAAGGCAAAGGCTCGATCATGGCGTTCCGCGCCACAGAGCCATTCACGCCCCACGAGATGACTTTAGAGAATCCCCACGGCGACAGCAACGACCTCATCACCGACTTCGGGCCCTCTGTCGGCTCACGCCAGTACGACCCCAACTCCGAGCGTATCCGCGAGCTCATGGCCGGGGGCCAAGGCGACATGACCCTCGCCGGGTTCTCCTTGGGAGGCTACCTCGCCCAGCGTGCCGCCGCCGACAACGCCGACCTCATCGGCAACGGCGAGGTCGTCACCTACCAAGCCGGCGGTCTGCACCGCGAAGACACCGCCAAGTTCAATCAGGCCAACGCCGATGGCCACATCGACGTGCGCCACCACCAGACCAACATGGACATCATGCATCGGGCGGGTGAGGCCCCTCTGCCGGGCACCTTCTTCGAGCACACCCCCAACGGCATCGCTCAGGGTCATACTAGGACCCTCATGTACGACGACAACGACACAAAAACCATCGCTGAGGTCACAGGCGGCAAGACCACCCAAGAATACAGCGAAGACCCCAACGGTGGCTTCCAGCGCCACTATTGGGAGGGCCTCCGCAACATAGTGGGCGGCGCCGTGCGCCTGCACTATTCGGGGAACAACGCCGCGTTACAGACGGGCATAGGCTTAGGGAAGGGCATCGTCAACGTGGGCAACGGCCTCGTTGAGAGCGGCCAGAGTGCATGGAACGGCCTCTCCAGCGGCGCCAACACCGCGGGCGAGGGCCTCGGCACCGGCTTCGAGCAATTCAAGAGCGGTGACTATCTTCAGGGCCTCGGCACCATGGGCGGCGGGCTCCTCCAAGGCACAGGCCAGGCCCTCACCGGCTTGGGCCAAGGTGCGCTGGGCCTCGGCGAGACGGCCATCGGCGCCGTCGGGGACACGGCGGGCGCGCTCTACGACGGCGCTTCCACCTTGATGACTGACGCGGCCATGGGCGCTTACCAGGTCGGGCGCGGCGCGATGAATCTTGTCGAAGGCGGCACTGAGCAGATGCGGGAGACCGCGATACAGGCTACCGCGGACGCGATATGGGCAGGACACAAGACTGTCGAGGGCGCAAAGTGGGCCGGAAACAAAGCCGCTGAGGGCGCGAAGTGGG
>JAKLKE010000216.1 GCA_023150775.1 Myxococcota bacterium | reverse complement strand
ACACAGAGAGCTTGGCTTAGGGGGCGAACCTCCGCCGCGACTCGGAGGGATGGAGGTCTTGTGGCGATGGTTTAGTGGAGATCACCGCGCTGCGCCACCAGCCCATCTGTGTCTGGCCTCTGTGGTTCGTTCTCCTGCGCCTCGAAGCGCGACGACAGGCCCCCGAGACAGATCCTTGGCAGCCCAGGTTAGGGATCGTGCACCCCACGATTCAGAGGATGTGCGGAATGGATAGCCGCTCAAGGTGTGTAAAGCCCCGCGGCCGTGAGCTGGTCAATCAAGCTCTGCGTGCGATGGGGGAAGTAGTCGCGCATCAGCCGGTCGTACTCCGTCTGCCACTCGACGTCGCGGGTGTAGGGCACGGCGCGGTAGGTGTCGCCCCACCGGGCGCTCTCGGCGAGCAGCGCGGAGTAGATCTCATCGGCGCGGGCCTCGTAGCGGGCCGCGGTCGACTCAGGGGTGAGGGCGCCGTCGCCTGTGAGCAGCGCTCTCGCGCGCGCGGCGTAGCGCGCCCGAAACGCCGCGTTGTCCCGCAGGCGGGCGTAGACGTGGGAGGCGTGCCCGGCGACGTCGATCTCGACGTTGACCGCAGCGTCGGCCGTCCACAGCGAGTACTCCATGTCCCACACATAGAAGTGGTACTGGGCGCCCTCCTCCCGTCTGCGGATGCCCCGCTGGTTGTTCCCCTCGAAGCAGCACGGACCATCGTAGTTGGTCATGTACTGGTGGATCAGCATCCAGTCGATGAGCCCGTCGATGTCGAGGTATTGTTCCAGCGCGGCGACGTTGGCGTCATCGGACAGATCCGCATCCGCCAGAGCCAGCATGGTGTTGTAGGCCTCAAGGTCGCCGTCGATGGCCTCGTTCGTCGTGGTGCGGCGGTTGATCGCGTCGTAGTCGGCGTCGTCACCGCCGTAATGCTCTTCAGCGAAGCCGGCGTCGGGCCGCTCCACGGGCATGTAGAGGCCCCAATAGAGGCCGTTGAGGTACAGATGTACGTAGGTGGCGTGGCCGTCGATGACGCCCATGTCCCGGGCGGTGTCCCGGGCGAAGGCGTCGTGGAGATATTGGGCGGCCGAAGGATCACGGAAGTCGAGCCAGGTCTTTGAGCCGCCGGCCCGCAGGACGATGCTGTCAAAACGGTCCACCGGGGAATCGGCGAACCAGGGGTAGTCGAGCTTGCTCGCGCCGTACTCCGCCTGGAACGAGATGCGGAACGAGTGTTTGAGCGTGTTGCTGTGGTAACGCCAGCCGTAGCCGTGGATCTGCAGGCTCGCGTCCTCGGCGAAGCCCGTGCTGCCGTCGGGGAGGATCAGCTCCAGCGACACCCGCCGCTCCCACTGCTCGCCCCGGCTGGCGCTGTTGCTGTAGATCCCGTCGTCGCCGAAGAGATCATCAACGTCGGTCACGATGGAGAGCGTGGGGATCTCCCGCAGCCCGTCCAGAAGCTCCCGCTGGGTCGCCGGGTCGTTCACCACGTCGGGGTCCATCTCGTAGTCTGCGCGCCAGTCGCCCTCCTCTTGGCTCGACCAGACCGCAGGAAACCCCGCGGGCGCCGCCGGCTGCCGCACCACGTCGGCGAGGACCAGGTAGGTGTGGGTGGCCACGGCGCTGTCCGTCCAGCCGTCCCGCGTACAGAGCGCGCGCAGCGTGGCGGTGGTGGAGACCGACACGGTCAGGGTCGCGAGGGACTCAGTGTCTGCCGCGGGCGTGACCGTGGCGTTGTCGGGGCTTGGGCTGGCCCCGGTGGTCGTGGTGAGCAAGGTGGCGCCCGGGGTGGGGCAGGTGATGACCACGTCCTGGGCGCTGTCCACGAAGCCGCGCGGCGGGACGAAGCTGGGCGTGTCGTTTGAGCCCGCAGACCCGGCGCCGTTGGGCGCGCCCGGCGTCGGCACGCTGAAAAACGCCGGGTCTCCTGGGGTGAACCACTCGGCGGTGAGCGTGGGGTCGAGGAGGAGGTCGTCGTCGTCCGCGCTGACGTTCTCCCCGAGGAGCGCCAGGGTGTGGGCCCCCGCGCCCAGGGCCGCGCCAGGCCCGACGCTGGCCTCGGCGGCGGTGCCGTCGTGGGCGATGGGCGCGCCGGGGTTCCCGGTTCCGAATTGTTCGCCGTCGAGCCAGGCCGTGAAGCCGTCGTCATAGGCGATGTCGAGACGCAGCCGTGTGGGGGCCGCCGCGTCTAGGGTGAACCCGGCGCGTACCCCGAGGCGCGTCCCGGTCATCAAGTCGCCGACGTCTGAGCGGAGGACGCCCGCGTAGGGCGACGCCAAGGTCCCGGTCACGGCCACTTCAGCGAGGCTGAGCCACTCGCTGGAGCCGGCGCCGTTCACCGCGGTCTTGTCCACCCGGACGCTCGTGCCGTACGCGGAGAGGTCCACGGCGAGGACCCTGCCCGGCGAGGTCGGGCGCTCGCCCTCCAGGGTGGGGTTGAAGATCTCCGAGGACCACACCGGCTCCCCTTCGGCGTCGAGCACGGAGATGACGACGTTGTAGAGGCGATCACCGCAGCAGTCGAAGCGGTTGACCAGCTCGACACGGGTGATGGCGTAATTGGCGCCGAGGTCCACCTGCCACCACGGCAGCAGATCCGCGTCGGCGGTGTGGGTGAAGGTGCTCGGGTCACCATCCACGGCCGCCGACCCGAAGAAGCCGTAGCCGTCCGTAGACTGGGTCGCGGACGCGCCGTTGGCGACCTCGCCGGGCACGCCGCCGGAGACCGTGCCGTCGAAGCCGACGGGGAGGGTCACGGCGGTCCACGCCGAGTCATCGGCTGTGGCCAGCGTCCAGTCGCCCTCGGGCTCACCGATGGCCCGCGCGGCGCTGCCGGGGCCGAGCAGCGCCGCCGTGGTGACGGGCTCATCGAGGCCGTAGCTCTGGTCGTCGGCGAGGGCGGGGACGGTCAAGGTGTCCGACGGCGCGCCGTCAGCCCGCGTGAGGGAGAGCAGCTCACCCTCAGCGCTCAGCTTGAAGTTGGTGTGCAGCTCATCCGCAGGGCCGGACGTGTCTTTGCCGGACGCGAAGACCACGAGGAACCCCCGCGCGGCGAGGGTGGTGTCTGGGAAGGTCCAGGCGAAGGGGTCGTCTGGGTCATCAGACAGGCCCCAGCCCGCCAAGGACACGGCCTCGTCTGAGTCGTTGTACAGCTCGATCCAGTCGGACGAGTCGCCGTCGCCGTCGTTGAGGCCGCCACGGTTGGCGCTCACGACCTCGTTGATACGAACCGAGCCCGGGCCCGCCGGGAGCTCGGTGTCGAGCGCCGTCTCACTCTCCCGAGGCGGCGTCTCACTGTCGATGAGCGCCAGGCTGTCTTTGGTCGCGGACTGGCCGGTACACGCGGCGAAGATGAGCAGGAGCATGTCCGCATCGTAGCATGGCCTGCGCCCTCCCAGGCCACCCTCGCGCGGGCCATCTCTCCAGCACATCCTCTGAATCTCCCCAGGAGAGCTTCCCTTTGGGGGTGTCGCGGCGATCGTCAGAACGCCAGAAGATCGCGCCAAGCCGACAAGCCGCCAAGACCTCGGCTCAGATCCACACGTTGGGGACGCCACGACCGCTGACCGCACCACCGACCTCTTGGCGCCTTTGCGGCTTGGCGCGAGACAAAACGACGCCGACATCCCCCAAATCGTCTCGACGAGCCGGGGGGTTCGCATCCCGAAAACTCGACACAGAGGATGTGATCAATGGATAGCCCGGAGAGGAGGCTGATCTGGCGCTTCGCCGCTCGGCGTACAGACCAACGGCGAGGCGCGGGGGCCATCTTGGGGGCCTCCAGATTTCTCTACAGACGGCCTTCGGCCCACGAAGAATACTGCCTCCAGACGGCGCTGAACCAGCCCCACAGAGCGAGCCGCCGAGACCATCGCCGAGACCATCACCAAGAGGAGTGTGTCATGTCCAAGATCCCCTTCATCCTCGTCGTCCTCTCGTCCACCCTCACCGCCTGCGCCGACAAAGGCGCCAGCGACACCGAGGACACCGTGGCCAACAGCGGGGACTCCGTGGACTCCGTGGACTCCGTAGACTCCGAGACCAGCGACACCGTCACCGCAGACATCGCCGCGGTGGACGGGCTCCAGCCCTTGTACATCAAGGACGTGCCCGTGACCTTCGACGGTGAGACCACGATCACCGACGAGAACGGCTACGTCCGTCTGCAGCTCCCGAAGAACTCGGCGCTCACCATCCACGCCACGGCGCCCGGCTACATGAACGGCACCCTGCTGCTCTTCACCCTGGACGAGACCATCAAGACCTACGTCCAGTTGATCACGACCGCCGCCCGCGACGCCGTCTCCGCGCAGCTCGGGATCCCCTACGACCCCACGAAGGGCATTGTCGGCATCCAGGTCTACTCCCGAGATGAGGCGGGCGGCGCCGTGCGGCTGGCAGGCGCCACGGTGGACCTCGACGTGGCCTACTCCGTCGCGCTGGCCAGCGACAACCGGAGCCCCGCTCGTTTCGTCCCGAGCAACGTCACCGTCACGGAGTCCGAGTCCACTGCGCAGATCAACTTCATCAACGTGACGGCCGGCACGGTCAACGTCACCGTGACGCCGCCGGCGCCGTACACCACCTGCACCTGGTATCGCGGAGACACCCTCCTGGAGGACTACGCCATGGAGGTCGCGGCGGACACGCTCACCACCGCCTTCGTGTTCTGCGAGTGACCCTGCTGCGCCGCCGTCTCCGCGCCGCCCTCGTCGTCTTCGTCTAGCCGCAGCTCCGCCCGAGAGAGCAGCAGCTCCACGAAGGCACGAACCCGGGCGGGCAAGAGCCGGCGGCTGGAGGTGACGAGGTGCAGGGGGCGCTGGCCGTCGGCGCCGTCTTGGTGGATGACGCACAGTTGACCGGCGCGCACGGCCTCCCCACAGACCAAGGTGGGCAGCCGCGCCACGCCGACGCCGGCGAGGGTCGCCGCCAGCACGAGCTCTAAGTCATTGACCACCAGGGTGGGCTCGACCCGCACGAGGCGCCCGCCCATGGACCAGGTCTCGTGGGCCGACATCCCAACACAGGGCAAGGCCCCGAGCGCTCCCGGCGGCGGCGGCGGGTGCCTCGCCAGCAGCGCCGGGCTGGCGACGAAGACCACCCGCCCCGTGGTCAAGAGCCTGGAGGTCAGCGAGGAGTCGTCGAGGGGGCCGACGCGGATCGCCAGGTCAAACCCTTCGCCGACGAGGTCCACCTGACGATCCGCCAAGAGCAGCTCCACCCGCACCCGGGGGTGGCGCGCCATAAACTCGGTGACGACCGGCGCCAGAAAGCGGCGGCCGAAGAGCACCGGCGCCGAGACCCGCAGGGTGCCGACGGGGGAGGTGTGGCGCTCGCGGGCCTCGTCGTTGGCCTCGCTGATCTGGCCCTCGATGGCCTGGCAGCGCTGAAAGTAGGCCAGGCCCGCCTCGGTGGGGCGCACGGTGCGTGTCGTGCGCTCCAAGAGCCGCACGCCGAGCTTGTCCTCTAAGCGGGCGATGCGCTGGCTGAGGCGCTGTTTGCTCAGGCCGAGGCGGCGCGCGGCGGGGGTGAAGCCGCCCTCACGCACCACGGCCACGACGCGCGGCGCCCCCCCCGTTGGGTCCGAGCGTCGCGACCCGCTCCCCCCTCGCCGGGCTGGACGGGCAACAAAAGCTCAAGAGAGACCCGCCCAGGATGATCGGACGGTGAAGGTTTAGGCTCTATGATGGGGAGCATCGGCGTCGCCCCTCCGCCGGTCCGAAGGTCAGGCCATGAGAACCCCCACCCTGTTCACGCTCTTCGCCCTCACCGCCTGCGGCGACAAAGAGCCCTCCGACGTCGTCGAGCCCGCCGACTCCGCCGTCGAAGACACGATCGATGGCGACGGCGACGGCTCGACCGCCGAGCTGGACTGCGACGACGCCGACCCAGGCGTCTTCCCCGGCGCCGTGGAGGTCTGTGACGGCCTCGACAACAACTGCGACGGGGAGACCGACGAGGGCGTCTTGTCCACCTACTACGCGGATAGCGACGGCGACGGGCACGGCGACCCCGACGTGCTCGGCTTGGCCTGCGCGCTCCCGGGGGGCTACGTCGAGACCGCGTTGGACTGTGACGATGGGGACGCCGGGCGATCTCCCGACGCTGAGGAGCGCTGTGACGGGCTCGACAACGACTGCGACGGCGACGTCGATGAGGAGCTGCTCGTCAGCCGCTACGCTGATGCGGACGGCGATGGTTACGGCGACATCACGTCTATCTTGCTGGTGTGCGCGGACGCCGCCGGGACCTCCGCCGTCGCCGGGGACTGCGACGACGCCGACCCGACCACGAACCCCGACGCCGTCGAGGCCTGTTACGATCGTGACCGCAACTGTGACGGGGACACCGACGAGCTCGGTCTGTGTGAGGACTGCGCCGATGGCCTCGACAACGACGGCGATGGCCTCCTGGACTGTGAGGACGGCGACTGCGCGCTGGACAGCGCGTGCGTCGAGGACTGCGCCGATGAGGTCGACAACGACGACGACGGGCTCAGCGACTGCTACGACGACGACTGCTGGCCCTCCTGCAGCGTCGTCGTGCGCAGCGCCTTACACAGCGGCTCGGCGTCGTTTTTCAAACGCACGGCCACATCAAGTTACGGGAGGACCCGCGAGCAAGCGGGCGTCGGGCGCTCCCTCGTCGGCGACGTCTCCGTGAGCGTCAGCTCCGTCGTGTTCAACTGTGACTGGTCCGTCGCCGAGGCGCGCTTTGCCTACAGCTATGACGACCGTGGGAAGACCAGGATCTCGACGTTCTCGCAGTCGGACTACGAGGTGCTGCTCTCGTCTGGCTGCCCGATTGAGTGGGAAGCGGTGATCCCGCCGGATCTGAAGCTCACAAGACACACGGTGACCTCGCCCTGGGGCGTCTGGTACCAAGGCGGCATCACGGCGATTAGGTCCCGGGGGCCGTCGGAGACCCACGGATTTAGCGACTACAACACGACCACGGCCACCATTGGTGTCCTCGATCCGGCGACGGTTACCTGGACGTATTGAGGGCGCGCAGGCGCTGGCGTGCCGGGGTAGGATGAGCCCACTGGAGGCGACCCCGTGCGCGCAACCCTTCCCCGCTCCACCCCGCTCCTTCGTGCCCTGCCGCTGATCTTCCCCCTCGTGGCCTGCGCGGGGGCCGGAGACGACCCTGCCCTCGACGACTCCGCCGAGGCCGGGGAGACGCGCCGTGTGCCCGCGGAGTGGGAGCCCCACGCGGCGACCTGGATGCAGTGGCCCGGCCCCTGGGAGGCCGCCATGCGCCCGGCCTTCGCCGACATCGTGCAGGTGGTGCAGGCTTACGAGCCCGTGCACATGCTCATCGGCTCAGAGGAGGCCAAGGCCAAAGCACAGTCGCTGCTCGCCGAGCGAGGGGTCGTCGAGACCGACCTCACCTGGCAGCTCGTGCCCACGGACAACGCCTGGATGCGAGACAACGGGCCGATCTGGGTGGAGGTCAACGGCGCGCTGACCGTGCTGGACTTCGGTTTTGACGCCTGGGGCGGCAACTTCGGCGAAGACATCCCCTACGCCCACGACGACGTGGTGCCCGCCTTTGTGGCCGAGACGACCGGCGCGCCTCGGGAGGACCACGGCGGCTACGTCTTGGAGCGGGGCAACCTGGAGGTCAACGGCGCGGGCGTGGCGCTGCTCAACTGGGACTGCCAGGCCGACCGCAACCCCGGCCTCGACCAAGCCGAGCACGAGGCGATCCTCAAGGCGGCGCTGGGCCTCAGCCAGATCCTCTGGGCCTATGGCCACGACCCGGCCGACGGCACCACCGGGCACATCGACGGCTACGCACGTTTTCTCGACGCCGACACCGTGGCCATCGGCGAGACCTCCTGGGGCAAAGAGACCGAGGACGCCTTGGCCGCCGCCTGCGAGGCGGCGGGGCTGGAGGTGGTGCGTGTGCCCGCGCCGGGGGAGACGGACTACATGAACTGGCTCGTCGGCGACGGCTTCGTTGTGGGCATGGCGTTTGGGGACGCGGAGGCCGACGCCAACGCCGGGGCGATCCTGAGCGACCAGCTCCCCGACCGAGACCTGCACATGATCGACGCCACGAGCCTGTGGGAGTCGGGCGGCGGGGTCCATTGTGTGACGAACGATCAGCCGGCGGGGGGCTGAGGCGCCGCCGTGAGCGGTCGTCTGAGCGTCTCCCGCATCCGCGTCGCCACCACCGCGCCTGACGCCAGGGTGAGGCCGCCGACCCACCACACCGCCGCGCTGAGGCCGAAGGCGTCGGCGACGAGGCCCGAGAGCAGGGCCCCAAAGGCGTAACCGAGATCACGCCAGAGCCGGTACACCCCCACCGACGACGCCCGCCAGGAGGGCTGCGCCACGTCGCCGATGGCGGCGAGCAGCGTGGGGTACACCATCGCCGTGCCGACGCCCAACAACACCTGACCCAACACAAAGGCCGGCAGCGCGCTCCCCGTCGCCACGGCCACGAGGCCCGCCGCCTGCACCGTCATGCCCCCGACGATGAGCCCCTTGCGGCCGATCCGGTCAGACAAGGCGCCGGTCACGAGCTGCGAGGCCCCCCACACCGCCGGATACAGCGCCGCCAGCGCGCCGATCTCGGCGAGCCCGAGCCCGGCGGCGGCGAAGATCAGCGGGAAGAGCCCCCAGGCCATGCCGTCGTTGAGGTTGTTGACGAGCCCGGCCTGGGTGACGGCGGAGAGATCTCGATCGGTGAAGGTCGTGCGCCGGAACACCTCGCCTTGGCCAAGCGTGTCGTGGGGCGAGGGCGTGAGGCCCAGCGCCGCCTCTTGTCGCGCCTGGCCCATCGTCTCCCGCACGAAGCCCACGGACAGGCCCAGACCAAACAGCACATAGGCCACACCCAGCACAAACGGCGCCGGGCCGAGTCCGTAGCGCGCGGCGAGGGCGCCCGTGGCGAGGGCGGAGGCCGCCACGGCGAGGTAGCCCGCGAACTCATTGAGCCCCATGGCGAGGCCCCGGTTTTTGGGACCGGCGAGGTCGATCTTCATGATCACCGTGGTGGACCAGGTGAGCCCCTGGCTGACGCCGAGCAGCAGGTTGGCGAAGAGCACCCAGCCCCAGGACGGCGCCCACATCAACAAGAACGGCACCGGCGCGGCGACGAGCCAGCCGCCGATCAGCACCGGCCGCCGCCCGACCGTGTCCGAGAGCCGCCCGGCGACGTAGTTGGTGAGCGCCTTGCTCAGCCCAAAGACGACGATGAACGAGAGCGCCGCCACCTTGGCCTCAAGCCCATACACGTCCTCCGCCATCGGGGTGAGCACGCTGCGCTCCATGCCGATCATGGCGCCGACGAAGGCGTTCACGACGACGAGCAGGCTGAACTGCCCGAGGTTCTCCCGCAGCCCGAGGGGGGTCATGCCCCCGACGCCATCGCCAGCCCGGCCGCGCGCCAGTCCGGCGGCCCGGTGTGCAGGCGATGGGCGACAAACCCCGCGTCTCGCAGCGTCCGCACCGCCTCGATGGCGAGCACACAGTACGGACCCCGACAGTAGGCGATGATCTCGCGGTCCCGAGGCAGCTCCGCGAGCCGGGCCTGAAGCTCAGCCAGAGGCACCGAGCGCGCGCCGGGGAGGTGCCCCGCCCGATACTCCTCCACATCCCGCACATCCAGCACGGTCACCTCCCCCGAGCGCGCCCGCGCCAGGAGCGCCTCACCGCAGACGGGCTCCAAGGCGCCGCGCTCCTCCAGAAACGAGCGGGTCGTCTCCGAGATCTCCGTGAGCCGGGCCTCGGCGAGGCGCCGCAGCCCGACGGTCAAGCCCTCGACCCCCTCAGCGAGCCGGTAGGTCACATAGAGCCCCCGCTTCTCAGGCTCCACGAGCCGCGCCGCCCGGAGCGCCTGGAGGTGCTGGGAGGCGTTGGGCACAGACATCGCCGTCTCTCGGGCCAGCACCTCGACGGTTC
>JAKLKE010000215.1 GCA_023150775.1 Myxococcota bacterium | reverse complement strand
TCTTCGCCATGCTCTTGATGCGCGGCGGGGTGCTCGCCATCGCCCCGGTGGTGGACCTCTTGAGCCACAAACGCCCGCGCCCGGCGGCGTGGTTCGCCCTCGCCTTGTGTGGCCTGGCGCTGATCGTGGCGACCTCCGAGGTGGAGGGGTTTGGGCTCAGCGTCCCGGCGGGCATCGACATCGGGCTCTATCTCGCGGCGTATTTTGTGCGCCTGCGCCTCATCGACCGCCTGGGCAAAGCCACCGACCCCGCCGTCACCCGGCGCTACTTCGCTGAAGAGCAGCTCGTCGTCGCGCCCTTCACCTTGGTGATGTTGGGGCTCTTGGCGTTCTGGGGCGAAGGGGCCCTGATGACCCAGCTCCACGACGGCTTCACCGGCGGCGTCACCGGCCTCGCCTTGATCTTGGCCCTGCTCATCGGGGCGTTCAGCCAAGGCACGGGCATCTTCGGCACGCTCATCTTCTTGGACCCCCGAGAGTCGAGCTTCGCCGTGCCCGTGAACCGCTCGGCGAGCGTGCTCGCGGGGGTGGTCGCCACGACGATCTTGGCCTTGACCCTCGGCGCCGACTTCCCCTCGGCCCGTGAGCTGGTCGGCGCGGGCCTCGTCGTGCTCGCCGTGGTTGTCTTGAGCCGACATTAGCGCCTCAGGTGATCATCGGTCAGTTTGAGGCCCATCCTTGGGCTAACTGAGCGCGCATGACCCAACCTCATGACGCCCTGTTTAAGCTCACGTTCAGCGAGCCCGCCGAGCTCGCGGCGATGCTGCGGGATCTGCTGCCTCCGCCCGTGCTGGCGCTCTTGGACCTCGACGGCCTCGTCGCCTTGCCCCCAGAGCAGCACAGCGCCGAGCTGCGCGCCCGCACCCCCGACCTGCACTTTCAGGCGCCTTGGCGTCCGGGAGGCTACGCCCACCTCACGATCCTCATCGAGCACCAGTCGAGCCCCGATCCGCAGATGCCGTACCGGGCCTTACGCGCGGCGATGCGGGTGTGGGAGCAGGTCGAGGGGCCGCGCCTGCCCGTGGTGTTGACCCTGGTGGTCGCCCACGGCGAGCGCCCCTGGACGGCGCCGCGCCGCCTCTCCGAGCTCTACGACGCCCCGCCCGAGGCCATCGCCGGGCTCAAGCCCTACCTCCCCGAGCTGGAGCTGTGGTTCGAAGACCTCAGCGTCACCCCCGACGACCAGCTCCCCGGCCAAGGCGGCGGCCGCCTCGCGCTCCTGCTCATACGCCACGCCCACGAGGGCCGCACCCTCCCGCTCCTCAACCAGCACCTGCCCCTCTACGAGCGGGCCCTGCGTGAGCGCGGCGACCACTGGGCCGCGGCCGTGTTAAAATACGCCATCTACCTCAACCAGTCGCGGGTGAGCCCCGCGGAGACGGAGCGGGCGATGGCCTTACTACATCCTCCCGAGCGTGAGCAGGTCATGAGCTGGATGCAGCGTGAGCGTGAGGAGGGGCGGCAAGAGGGGCGTCAAGAGGGGCGTCAGGAGGGGCGGCAAGAGGGGCGCCAGGAAGGGCGGCAAGAGGGAAGACACGAAGGAATACGAGAGCTCATCCGCCGTTGCCTCATCCAACGCTTTGGCGCCCTTCGCCCTGAGCACGAACGAGCCCTCGCCGCGGCCACTCCCGAGCGTCTCGACCGTTGGGCGGACACGTTCCTCACCGCGCCGTCCGTCGACGCCCTCTTTGACGCACCCCAAGACGACGAGGTTGAGTCATGAGCTGGATGCAGCGTGATCGTGAGGAGGGGCGGCAAGAGGGGCGTGAGGAGGCACGTCCCTTGGTGCAACAAGACGTCATCCGGCGCGGGCTCCGCCGCCGCTTCGGCGCCATTCGCGCCGAACACGAACGGGCGATTTTGGTCGCCAGCCCGCGGCGCCTGGATCAGTGGATGGACCTGATCTTCACCGCCCCCACCGCCGACGCCCTCTTCAACGCACCCCAAGACGACGAGCGCGGCGCATGAGCGGGTCCAACGACGGCGCCGCTGGGGGCACCTCTCAGACAGCGCAGACGAGGAGCGCGGCGCGAGGGTTTTGAGGAGGGGCGCCAGGAAGGGCGGCAAGAGACCCTTGGTGTTTTGCGAGACCTTCTCCTCAGCGTGCTCGTCATGCGCTTCGGCGCCTTACGCCCCGAGCATGAGCAGGCCATCGCGGCAGCTAGCCCGGAGCGCCTGACCCAGTGGGCGAGGCGGATGTCTCACTTGTCCACCGCCGACGCCCTCTTCAACGCACCCCAAGACGATGAGCGCGACGCATGAGTGGGTCCAACGACGGCGCCGCAGGGGGCACCTCTCAGCCAGCGCAGACGAGGAGCGCGGCGAGAAGGCTTTGAGGAGGGACGGCAAGACGTCCTCCGCCATGCCCTCGTCCAACGCTTCGGCACGCTGCGCCCCGAGCACGAGCGGGCCCTCACCGAGGCCAGCCCCGAGCGCCTCGACCGCTTGTTTGAGCGGGCGCTGACCGCGCCCACCGCCGCCGCCGTCTTTGAGACGCCTTAGGGCGGTGAGCGCGGCGCCGCTCAGGCCCCCGCCTCGATGGTGCAGATCGCGTCGGGGTGCTTGATGCGCAGGATCAGCGCCTCCAGCACCCGGAAGGGGTGGTTCATACGCTCGGCGCCGAGGTAGGCCGTCGTCATGTCGATGGACACGGCGAGGTCGAGGTTCTCTTGGCCTTTGGAGACGAGCACGGCGACGTTGCCTCGCAGCACGTTGGACTGGAAGACCTCACCCTCGATCACCCGGCGCACGTTGTCGAGCTCCATGGTGCGGGAGTCCTCCCACAGGCGATGCAGGTTCGCGTACAGACGCGGCGAGCACACCAAGGCGTAGGGGCCGTAGTGCCCGGCCTCAAAGAGCTTCTCAGTGGCGTCCACCACGTCGCGGAAGGCCGCCCCGGCCCGGCCCCAGCCGTCGGTGAGCGGGGCCACCTGGCGCTGGGGGTGGTTCATCAGGCCCTCGTAGCCCAGCTTCTCGTCGCCGTAGAAGATGAGCTGGTCTTCACGCTCGGCGCACCAAGACGCCGCGCCCGCCGCCGCCGAGACGTCCAGAGGCATGTTGAGCTGCCGGGCCATCTCCAGATCGCGCCAGTGCAGCACGAAGTCTTTGTAGAGGATGGGGATGGTGCGGAAGCGGCGCTGGTCGGTGAAGATGCGCGTGGGGGACGACTCCCCGAGCAGGTCGAGCTGGCCGCTGTCGGTGCCGGTGAACTCGTCATAGGCGATGGCCTGCACGCCAGGTCCCATGGGGCCGTACAGCTCGATGAAGCGGCGGCCCACGAGGCGGCGCTTGGCGGCCTCGATCACGGCGTCATGAACCCGGCGAAACTCGGCCTCGTTCAGCGGGTTGTCGTTGTGGTTGGAGAACTGGTTCATACGAGGACCCCGCTCAGCGGATGAGGCTGCCGATGGTGAACTGAGGTTTGCCGGCGACCGCCGAAGGGGCGGCGCCGACCTGCTGCGTTGGGTTGGGCCCGGGGCTGTGATCCCCCGAGGCCGAGGTGTTGAGCCGCCGTCCTTCGGCGTCTAAAGGCGCGTGGACCTTCTCCATCCACATCTTGTGGTCGGCGTCTACCTTCATGAGCTCTTTGACACAGACGGCGATGTGCTCCTTCTCCTCATGGGCGAGGTGCAGGAGCAGGCCCTTGACCTCGGGCGACTGCGCTCGCTCGGCCATGGCCAGGTACTCGTTCACCGTCTCACACTCCCGCGCCATGACCTGGCGAAGGAGCTCTGCGTCGATTGACATCATGGACCCTCATAGAAGCGGGCGCCGTCGGCGGCCATCTTGCGATAGGTCGCCGAGGGCGCGTAGCGTGCGCCATACCGCGCGGCCAGGCTGTCCATCTCGGCGACGAGCTGGGGCAGGCCCTGGCGATCGGCCCAAGAGAGCGGCCCGCCGGTGTTCGGGGCGAAGCCTAAGCCAAAGATCGCCCCCACGTCGGCGTCGATGGGCTTGCGTAAGATGCCGTCGTCGAGCACACGCCCCAGCTCGGCGAGCTGCGCGATCATCAAGCGCCGCTGCAGGTGGGCCACGCCCGTCTCCGCCGGGGTCTCGGCGTGGACAAGCTCCTTGAGCCCTGGCCAGATGCGCCGGGGGTGCTCGTAGTCATAAAAGCCCGCCCCAGCCGCTTTGCCCGGCCGACCGGCGGCGACGACTGCGCGCACCAGGTCGAGGCCTGCGAGGTTGAGCTTCTCGCCCAAGACCGCCTCCCGGGTGGTGAAGGCGTGCATCCCCAAGGTCAGCGTCACCTCGTCAAACACCTTGAGCGGCGACATCACCATGCCCAAGGAGCGCGCGGCCCACTCCACGAGCACAGGGTCGTGGCCCTCCGCGACGAGCTGGCAGCCCTCCAGCAAGTACGCCGCGAACAGGCGCGTGGTGAAGAAGCCGTAGCCGTCGTTCACGACCACGCAGGTCTTGCCGATGGCGCGGCCAAAGCTGAGGCAGCGGGCGAGGGTGTCTTCGCTGGTGAAGCCCGGCTGGATGATCTCCAAGAGCGGCATCTTCTCGACGGGGGAGAAGAAGTGCAGGCCGATGAAGCGGTCCTTGTTCACCGCCGCCTCTGCGAGGCGGGTGATGGGGATCGCCGAGGTGTTCGACGCGAAGACCGCGCCCTCGGCGAGCAGGGGCTCGACCTCCCGGATGACCTGGTGTTTGACCTTGAGGTTCTCGACGACGGCCTCAATCACCAGATCCGCGCCGCGCAGGGGCTCCAGGTCCAAGGTGAAGGTGACGCGGCCCACGAGCTCGGCGCGCTCTTGGGCGCTTAAGTGCCGGAGCTTGCCGGCCTGCTCCTCGACCCGGGCCTGGGCCGCCTGGAGCGCCTCCTCGCGGATGTCGCGCACGACGACCTCTAGGCCCGCCTTGGCGCACAGAAACGCCAGGCCGCCGCCCATCATGCCCGCGCCCAAGATCGCCGCCTTCGTGAACCACATGTCGGCGGTCTGGGGCAGGCCCTCTTGTTTGTCGGCGGCGTTCTTGCCAAACCACAGCGTGCGGATCATGTCCTTCGCCTGATCCGACGTGGCGAGCTTGGCGAAGGCTCGGCTCTCGATCTCTAAGCCGCGCTCAAAGCTGAGCCGGGTGCCCTCAAACACGCAGCGCAGGGCCGCCTCCGCCGCCGGGTAACAGCCCGCCGTCTTGGAGAAGAGGAAGGCCGCGGCGCCCACGGCCAGGGTGCGGGCGGCCTCGGTGCCCGGCTGAACGCCGCCGGGCAGGGGGGCCTTGGCGTCCCAAGGCTGCTTGGGCGAGGGGTTCGCGGCGATCCAGGCCCGGGCGGCGGCGAAGAGCGCGGGGCGATCGGCGGCCAAGGCGTCGATGAGCTGGGCCTTCACGGCCTTGGGCGCCCGCACGGGCTGGGCCTGGGCGATGTGCTGCACGGCCTCTTGCAGCCCGAGGAGGTAGGGCAAACGTTGGGTGCCGCCGGCGCCGGGGATGAGGCCCAGGTTGACCTCGGGCAGGCCCACGAGCACCTTGGGGCTGTCCAGCGCGATCCGGTGATGGCAGGCCAAGGCCAGCTCATAGCCGCCGCCCAGGGCCGAGCCCGTGAGCGCGGCGACGACGGGCTTGCCGCAGGTCTCGATGCGCCGATAGCCCGCGTTGAGCTGGCCGACGACGGCGAGGATCTCCTGCGGGTCTCGCGAGGCGTAGACGACGTCGATGTCGGCGCCGACGCAGAAGTCTTTGTGGCCTGAGGCCAAGATCACGCCCTTGAGGCCCTTGAGGCCCAAGGCGGCGTCGAGGCCCGCGGAGAGCGCGGCCCCGAAGGCGGGGTTGATCTTGTTCACCTTGCCCGGCAAGGCCAAGGTGACGACGGCGACGCCGTCCTCAGCGTCGAAGGTGACGGTGACGCCGGGGGCGCTGACGGGGACGTTCTCGGTGGCCATGGTCACACCCGCTCGATGATGGTGGCGACGCCCATGCCGCCGCCGATGCACAGCGTGATGAGCGCGGTGGAGAGGCCTCGGTCCTCAAGGGTGTCTAAGGCCGTGCCCAGGAGCATCGCCCCGGTGGCGCCCAGGGGGTGCCCCAAGGCGATGGCGCCGCCGTGGACGTTCACGCGGCTGTCGTCGAGGTTGAAGTGCTGCATAAACGCCAGGGGCACCGCGGCGAAGGCCTCGTTCACCTCAAACAGGTCGATGTCGCCGATGGACATCCCGGCCTTCTTGAGCGCGCGCTCCGTGGCGGGCATGGGCCCGGCCAACATCAAGACCGGCTCGTCGCCCACCGTCGCCACGGCGCGGATCCGGGCCCGGGGCTTGAGCCCGTGGCGCTCCCCGGCCTCACGGTGCCCGATGAGCGCCACCGCCGCGCCATCGACGATGCCGGAGGAGTTGCCCGCGTGGTGGATGTGGTTCACCCGCTCGACCTGGGGGTAGACCTTACGCGTGAGGGCGTCGAGGCCGAACTGCTCGCCCATCATCGCGAAGGACGGGTTGAGCTTGGCGAGTTTTTCCGCCGTGGTGTCGGGGCGGGGCAGCTCGTCCACGGCGAGCACGACCTGGCCGTTCTCATCGATCACCGGCTGAACGGAGCGGCTGAAGGCCCCGGCGGCCATGGCGGCGGCGGCGCGGCGCTGGCTCTCGGCGGCGAAGCGGTCGGCGTCTTCCCGGGTGATGCCGCGCAGGGTGGCGAGCAGGTCGGCGGAGATGCCCTGGGGCACGATGCCTACGTCGAGCACGAGGTCGGGGTCGAAGAGCGCGCCGCCGTCGGAGCCCATGGGCACCCGGGACATGCTCTCCACGCCGCCCGCGAGCACGAGGTCGTGTAAGCCCGAGCCCACCATCGCCGCGGCGTGGTTGATCGCCTCCAAGCCCGAGCCGCAGAAGCGGTTGAGCGTGACGCCCGGCAGGTGCAGGCCGAAGCCCGAGAGCAGGGCCGCCGTGCGGGCGATGCAGGCGCCTTGGTCGCTCACCTGGGTGACGCAGCCGATGACGAGGTCGTCCACGGCGTCGGCGGCGAGGCCCGTGCGCGCCTTCACGCCGTCGAGCAGGCCCGCGAGCAGGCGCACCGGGCGCGTCGTGTACAGGCTGCCGTTGTCTTTGCCGCGCCCTCGGGGGGTGCGGACGCTGTCGTAGACCCAGACGTCGGGGGCTTGGGCGGGCATCGTGGCTCCACAGGAGTTGAAGAGGGCGCTCTTCGTGGCTTACAGCGGTGCTCGTCCAGCTTAAGGCCATCTCGCTTGCCGGACGACGCCTGGTCGGCCCCGCCTCACCTCAGCATGAGCGCCCATGCGTCGGCTCGGCGAGCCCAACCAGGCGCCGTCCTTCGGCGCGATCCAACCTCAATCTGGACGAGCACCGCTGTAACCCAATTCTACCGCGCTCGTTCTTCAGGGATCGCTACACGCCGACGCCAAGGGGAGATAGGCTCCTTCGCTACACCCTGGCGGCTGAATCATGTCTGCGCGGCTTGAGCCCTTCGCTGAGGACGCCCACCTCACCGGCGCGATGAGCGAGCACGTCCTCATCGAGGAGCCGACGGCCCCTGACTTTGGCTGGGCGCTCGCGCAGGACGACGCCGAGCACCAGCGCCTCGCCCACGTCGCCCGCCGCTGCCAAGAGCTGAACCCCCTCGCCGCCGCCGAGCTGTCCATGGAGACGCTGCACGCGCCGATCACCGGGGAGCAGCTCGTCACCGCGTTTTACCGCGGCGCGGCCCGCTGGCGCGCCGAGCGCTTCTCCCGGGGCTCCCCCGAGGCCCAGCGCCTCGCCGTGGGCCTCGCCGAGCTGCTCGCCGGGGCCCGCGAGTCCCTACGTTTCCCCACCATCCTCGCCCAGTGGCTGCGTGAGCTGCGCCTCTACTGCCCGCCGCCGAGCCCCCCCGGCGACGCCGCCCGCGCCACGGCCATCGGCCTCGCCCGCCAGGCCATCGACCTCGCCCGGGGCGCCCGCTGGGCCGAGGCCCAGGCCCTCGCCGACCGCAGCGCCACTCTGCACCCCCGCCTGCCCCGGGCCCGAGTGGTGCAGATCGTCACCGCCTTGGCCCTGGGCCAGATGTCGCTCGTGGACGGCGCCCTGAACCTCCAGGCCCTCGCCGTGCGGGGCAACGAGGAGGCCTCCGCCGTGTGGCGCCTCGCCGGAGAGCTGCTGCGGGTCGCCAAGCTCCACAGCCTCGCCGAGCGCCTCGCCGTCGACGCCCGGCGCGCCGAGGAGGACGCGGAGATCTCCGCAGGCGCAGAGATGCGGCCCGCGCGCGGCCCGGCGAGATGGGTTAAATAAAAAAATCCGAAACCCCTGCAAGACGCTGAGCGCTGCACGATGACCCACGGCCCCCCCATCGAGCTGCTGTTCTACGCGCTTCGCGGCGGCGAGACGTTCGGCATCGGCGTGCACGGCCCCCGGTTCTGGGCCTCGCTGGTGCTCAAAGGCCGCCGCGTTCACCACGCCGAGGGCATCCCCGGCCTGCTCGGCCCGCTGGAGGCCGAGCTCCCCAACCCCGCGCGGCTCCAGGGCCACCTCACGAACGACATCGCCCTGGCGATGGAGTCGGGCTTCGCCTTGGACGCCGTGCTCAACGCGGCCTGTATGGGCGTGGGCCTGTTCTTGGCGAGCCTCGTCGGCCGTGACGACGTGAACGGCCACCTCCAGCCCAGCCGCGTGCCCCCGGCGGGCTCGTTCCCGCTGCCCGAGCCGATGCTGCGCATCTTCGCCCGGGGCCTCGCCGAGCTGCGCAGCGCCGATCAGGTCGCCGCCGAGCTGCAGCCGCTGCTCTTCAACGCCGTGCGCGCCGCCCCGGGCCCGACGCCGCCGGAGCTCGACCCCATCGTCCTGCGCACGCTGCGCATCGTGCGCCCGAACATGAACCTCAACGAGCTGATCATCGCCAGCGGGCGCCACCAGAAGGAGCGCACGGCCCACGCGCTCCAGGCCATCGACCTGCTCTTGCAGACCGGCCTGCTCAGCATCGACCGCCCCGACCGCGCGCCCCGGGTCACCTTCGCCAGCTACGCCGACGAGCCCCAGGCCGCCCCCGCCCCTGAAGACCGCCCCTTCATCGAGATCCTCGACGCCGACTCCAACCCTCAAGAGATCGGCGACGAGCACTCCCCTCTGCCGCCCAAGCCGCCGCCGCCGTCGCCTGGCCCCGCCCGCGCGCCCCCGCGCAGGGCCGAGCTGTTGCCTGAAGAAGAGGCCGCCGTCTTGGACCTCGCCGCCCGCTGCTCGGAGCTCAACCCGCTCGTCGTGCTCAAGCTCAGCGGCGACGCCCTGAACGACATCTTCACGCTGCAAGGTGTGCAGGCCGCCTTCTCCCGCGAGGCCGCCGTCTTTCGCCCCGAGTCCTTCACCCGGGCCTCTTTGGACACCTTAGAGGCCGTCACCGCCTTAGACGAGATCTTCCGCTCCAGCCGCGAGGCCCTCTACGACCCGGCCATCGTCGCCCTCTGGCTGCGTGAGCTGCGCGCCTTCGCCGAGCTGCCCCCCGAGGCCAACGACGACGACGCCCGCCGCGCCCGTGAGCTCTTCGAGCGCGCCCAGGCCCTCGCCTACCGCCGCGTCTGGTCTGAAGCCCAGCACGCCGCGATGCTCGCCGCCCGCCTCGACCCCCGCCAAGCCCGCTACCGCATCCTCGACATCTTCTGCCGCGTCGCCGCCCGCCAGATCAGCCCTGTCGACGGCGTGATGAACCTCGACGCCCTCTTCTTGACCGAGCCCAAGGAGCAGGCCCTCGCCCAGGTGACCGCCGGTCGTCTGCTCAAGGCCGCCGGGCGCAAGAGCCAGGCCATGAGCCGGTTCAAGGCCGCCCTGCAGCTCGACCCAGAGCGCGCCGACGCGAAGAGTGAGCTGGAGAGCACGGTGCCTTAGGGGGGGGCGGTGGGCGAACAACGCGCCAGGGTCGGCCCCTGAATGTGCGGGGCTCGGATCGCCTCTCGCGGGACCGCTCGCCCGGCGAGGTGCCCTCTGGGGTTGGGCTCTC
>JAKLKE010000214.1 GCA_023150775.1 Myxococcota bacterium | reverse complement strand
GTACGCGCCGACCATCTTGCCCCAGTCCTTCGACTGGCGGGCGGCGGGCAACATCGTGGTGAAGGCCTCCCGCGCCGTGCGGCGCTCGCCCACACGCAAGGCGGCGACGCCCGTGTTGTAGAGCAGCTCCTTGGTGAAGACGAGGTCTTGCTGGAGGTTCGCGGCGGCGCGGGCCTCCTTAAACAAGGTCAGGGCCTCGGTGGGCTTGTCGCCGAGGAGCGTGAACAGGCCGACGTTGAAGGTGTCGATGGCGACGAGCTGCTCGTACTTGAGCGCCTTCGTCAACGACAGCGTGGCCTTGGCCCAGGTGAGCGCCGCGTCAAACTGGCGCAGACCAGCGTGGGCTTGGCCTACCAAGGCCGAGGCCGCGCGCTGCCGGGGCTGGTTGTTCAGCGCCTGGGCGATGCCGTGGACACGCTGCAGGATGTCGGCGGCCTTGGCGAGATCCCCGGCGGCCAAGAGGCACTCGCCGTAGTTGAGCCCGGACTCCAGGGCCAAGGGCGCCTGCCCGGTGTTCCCGGCGATCTCGTTGGAGAGCCGGAAGTGCTCCGCGGCCTCCTTAAACTTGCGCTCACGCTTCTCCAGGAGGCCCCGGATGTACTCGGCGTTCGCCGCCACCGTCGGCAGCACGCGGCGGCCTTCGGGGGTGTCGATCTGGCCGGTGCGCAGGGCCTCGTCTACGAGCTTGCGGGCCTCGTCGGCTTTGCCGTCGGAGAGCTCGATGAGCGCGAGGTGGTTGCGGATCTCGGCGGGCTTCACCCGGTCGCCGAGCTCCTCGTACAAGGTCACCGCCTCCTTCGCGCGGTCGCGGGAGCGGTAGTAGTCTTGGCGGCGGAAGTCGAGGCGAGAGCCCGCGAAGCGCAGCCAAGCCTTCAAGGCCTTGTCGTTGTTGGACTCAGCCCAAGCGGAGATCTCGTTGTACAGGGCCTCGGCCTGGTTGACGTCGCCCTGGCTGGCCATGCGGTCCATCAGGTTCATCCAGACCGTGCGGCGCATGGCGTCGGGCCACTGGATGTCCTTGAAGTAGCGCAGAAGGTCGTTGGTCATCGCCCAGATCTCGGGGCGATCCGCCGAGAGCGCCATGCTGCGCATGATCGCGGCGCGAACGGGCTCACCGGCCTCAGCGTAGGTGCGGGCGGTCTTGATCAAGAACTCGTAGCCCCGGGGCGCCAAGAAGCGCTCCAAGAACAAGGCCGTCTGTTTGGCGACGTCCTTGTAGTCTTCGCGGGCCTTGCCGTGCTCCAGAGCGGCCTCACGCCAAGAGGCGCGCTTGAACTGGTAGACCCAGGTGCCCATAGGCTTCGAGAACTGGAGCTCCTCAAACAGGCCGCTCGCGGCGTCGAGGAGGTCGTCCATGGACTCGCGGTCGTAGCCGCCGATGTCGGCGACGAGGTTTGAGGGGAAGGCCCGGCCCAAGAGCGCGCCGCGAAAGGCGACGTCGTCCACATCGGCGGCCTTGGCGGGGCGGCGGCCGTCTTTGCCTTCAGCGTCGTCGTCCAGCTCACCCTCGTCTACGGCCTTGGGGGCGAGGTCGTAGAGGGTGGCGGTGGAGAGATCGTCGCCGAGCTTGCCGGACTCGTTGAGGATGTCGACCAGCTCCGCCACGAAGCCCGGGCGGCCGCTGACGATGCGGGCGATGTTCGCCGCGTCGCCCTGCAGGCCCTTCGAGGCGAGGTAGGCCGAGACCTCCTCAGCGCCCCAAGGAGCGGGCACGACGCTGTGGTAAGCGCCGGCGCGGCGCTCCAGCATGTCGATGAGCGGGGAGGGCATCCAGCCGCGGGAGGTGTCGTCCACCACCTCGGCGGAGAGGATCTGGAGCAGGTGCAGCTTGGGGGCCGCGTCGAGCAGGGCCTCAAAGGCCGCGTGAACGCCGACGGACTGGGCCGACTGCACCGTCTGGATGTCCATCACCACGGGCATCTTGTAGGCGATGCCTTTGACGATCTCCACCAAGCCGAGCACGGGGTTGTCCCGGGGCAAGGTGACCTGGAAGTTCTGCTCGCCCTCTTTGGGGCCGCCCTTCCGCAGCGCCTCGATGAAGGCCTTGTACCACTCCTGCACCCGCTTGGGGTGCTTGGGGAGCTGGGCGTTGAGGATGAGCTCGACGCGGCCGCGCAGGGCCGGATCGCGGTAGAGCGGGGTGTAGAGCGTGGCGTAGAGGCGGAGCAGGGTGCGGAGGCCGTCCTCTTCTTCGATGAGGTTCGCGCGCCAGATGAGCGCGTCGGTCTCGCCGACGTTGCGGAGCAGCTCGCCGACAAGCGCGCGTTTGCCGCCGCCAACGGGGCCCTGGATCACCACGGTGCGGCCCTCACCGGCGACAGCGGCGTCAAAGTGGGCGCGAAGGGTGGCGACGTCGGCGGGCCGCGCGACGAAGAGGTTCTCGTTGCTGGTGGTCTCGGCCACGAAGGCTCCTGTCCCCGCTCCGGGGGCAATTCGGGAAGGTCGTGAGTCTAAGCACGGGGCTTGACGCCGTCGCGCTTTTTCGGGGCCTTTGCATAACGCAGGCGTGAGGCGGGCGCGACATAGGCGAGGCCCCGGTGTTATTCTCGTGGCGCCCCGAGGACTCCCCCTGATGTTCCAGCGCCTCGCTCACGCCATCCTGCTCGCCGCCCCGGCCCTCACGCTCATGGGCTGTGAAGACGAGCCCGACCTCATCACCTACGACTGGGACGTCGTGTTCGCGGGCTATGAAGACCTCTGCAACGACCCGCCGGAGGCCTCCCAAGAGCGCTTCACCTACGCGCTGCTCTTCGACGGCAGCACCAGCGCCTTGACGATCGGCGGCGAAGGCTTCGCCAACGGCACCCGCGCCGGCTGCACCATGGACTACCAGTCCGCCATCATCGGCGAGGAGCGCGACGGCGGCGCGGTGCAGTGGCAGCTCACGGGCTCGGCGTACTACCGCACCGGCGGCGAGAGCTGCAACATGGATGAGCGCGTCGAGGAGGTCTTCGACGACGCGGGCGTAGACTGGGCCACCTACGGCTTCGATCCCGAGATGCCGCTCATCGACGTGGACTGGGTCGGCATCGAGACGTTCACGATCGTCGGCTCCGAGGTCGAGTCGATCCCCCTTGGCTGCACCTACTCCGCCGTCGTGTCCGGGGTTTACCTCGGGGAGTTCTAAACCTATGGTCGCCACCCCGCCGCAGGACGCGGCGCCGCCCGCCTGGGCCAAGGAGCGCATCGACGCGCTCCGCGCGCGCGTCGCCCAAGGGGTGCGCGGCAAAGATGAGGTCGTCGAGCTCGCCCTGGTCGCGGTCATCGCCGGGGGCCACATCTTGCTCGAAGACGTGCCCGGCGTGGGCAAAACAACCCTCGCCTGGAGCCTCGCCTCAGCCTTGGGCGGCCAGTTCCGCCGGGTGCAGTTCACCGCTGACCTGCTGCCGTCCGACGTGCTCGGAACCAGCATCCTGCGCGACGGCGGCCTAGAGTTTCGCCCGGGGCCGATCTTCGGCAACGTCGTGCTCGCCGATGAGATCAACCGCAGCCCGCCAAAGACGCAGTCCTGCCTGTTGGAGGCGATGAACGAGGGCGCGGTGAGCGCGGATGGCGTCACGCGGCCCTTGCCACGGCCCTTCCTCGTCGTCGCCACCCAGAACCCCTTTGATGACCAGGGCACCTTCCCCCTGCCCGAGAGCCAGCTCGACCGCTTCTTGCTGCGCCTGTCCATGGGTTACCCCGACCGCGAGAGTGAGCGCGCCGTGCTCCGCGCCGGGGCTCTGTACCGCCCGGCCTTGGCCCCGGTCTGTGATCCGGCGGCCGTCTTGGAGCTGTGCGCCCTCGCCGAGCAGACCTTGGTGCACCCCGAGGTCGAGGACTACCTCCTGGACCTCATCGCCCGCACCCGGGCCGACTCTCGGCTGCTGCGCGGCGTGTCTACCCGCGGCGCTGGGGCGCTCTACCGCGCCGTGCGGGCCTTCGCCTTGTGCCGGGGCCGCCGCTACGTCATCCCCGAAGACGTGCGCGCCTTGGCCCTGCCCGTGCTCGCCCACCGTGTGCTGCCCCGGGCTGAAGGCCCCCACGCGGCGGCCCGCGCGCTCACCGAGCTGCTTCGTGAGCTTCCGGCCCCTGGGCGATGACCTGGCGCGAGCGCTGGGCGCTGCAGTCCCGGCAGCGGGTGCGGGTGCGCCCGACGCGGGAGGGCTGGTGGTTTCTGTTGCTCGTCGTGGGCGTCACCTTGGGGGCGTTCAACACCGGCAACAACCTGCTCTATCTCTGCCTCTCGGCCTTGCTCTCGCTGTTGGTGATCCAGAACGTGCTCGCCGAGTGGAACCTGCGCGCCGCCCGCCTGCGCCGCCGCCTGCCCGGGGAGCTGTTCAGCTTTGAGCAGGCTGAAGGCGCCTATGTGCTGTGGAGCCTGCGGCCCGGCCCGGCGCTCGTCGGCATCCAAGTGGAGGAGCTCGACGAGGGCGGCGCCCAGGCCGAGGTGAGCGTGGTGCCGCCGACGGGGGAGGTCGAGGTGCCCGCGGCCTTCACCTTTGGCGGGCGCGGCTGGCAGCGCTTAGGTCGGGTGCGCATCAGCTCCACCTGGCCCTTCGGCCTGTTTCTGCGCTATCGGGAGATAGATCTCGACGAGGCGGCGCTCGTCTACCCGGCGCGGCGCCCCGGCGGGGCCCGAGCGGGCGGGGCCGAGCGTGGGGCTGAAGAGGAGACGCCACGTCGTCGCGGCGGGGCAGGGGAGCTCCTCGGCGCGAGGCCCTATGTTGAGGGTGACCCCATCCGCAGCGTTCATTGGCCCACCTCAGCCCGGGTCGGGCGCCCGATGGTGGTCGAGCGGGCCGGGGAGGAGGCGCGGTCGTGGGTGGTGCGGGTCGATGTGCAGTCGCCCCAGGTCGAGGATGAGCTGGCGCGGGCCTGCGGGCAGATCGTCACCGCCCTGAGCCGCGGCGAGCGCATCGGCTTAGAGCTCGGCGACGAGCGCCTGAGCCCCCAGCACGGCGGGGTCCATCGCCGCCGCCTGCTCACGGCCTTGGCCCTGTTTGAGCGCGGTCTATGAGCGCGCCGGGCCTCTCCAACCTCGGCGCGCGCTTCACCCGCGTGCTTGTCGTCGTCGGGCTCTTGGCCTTGGGCAGCGTGAACCAACAAGGCGCCGCGCTCTCCGCCGTGGGCCTCGTCGGCGTCGCGCTCTCCTGGCTCGCCACCCACCCCCACCGGCCCCGGGTGTGGGCGGTGACGACGGCGCTGGTCGCGATGCTCACGGCCTTGGCCCCGAGCCTCATGCTCGTGCCTTGGGCCTCGGCCGGGGTCGCGCTCCTCGTCTACCTCCAGCTTCACCGCGCCCGCACGGGCTCCGGCCCCGCCGATGACCGCGTCGCCTTGGTGCTCGCGCTGTTGATGCTGCTCTACGCCGGGGCCAGCCGCCGCAGCCCCGTCGTGGGCCTCGCGCTCCTCACCTTCGTGCTGCTCGCGCCGGGCGCCTTGGCCACCTTGGAGCTTCGCGCCACGGAACAACGCGCCGGGGACGCGCCCTCCGCCTTGGGCCGCCGGGGCCTCTTGGGCCTCGCCGCCGCCTCCACTCTGCTCACCGCGGCGTTCTTCTTGTTGTTGCCGCGCATCGACGCCGAGCTCCTCGCCTCGTCCCAAGGTGACGCCGAGATGTCGGGCTTTGAGGGCGCGGACGTGAACCTGGGTGATCTCGCCGGGCTTCAAGGCAGCGAGGAGCTGATCCTGCGGGTGCGGGTGAGCGATGAGCACAACGAGCCCCTCTACGGCCCGTTCTACCTGCGTGGCCTGGCCTTGGACTGGTTCGACGGCGTGCGCTGGGCGTCCTCCCGCACGGCCACCCAGCGTGAGCTCGTCGAGCCCTACGACTTCGGCCTGCGCCCCTTGCCCCCGGGGGTGCTGCGCCAAGAGGTGCATCTTGAGCCGACGGTGAGCGCGCCGCTCTTCGCCACGCCGACGATCACCCGCCTGTTCTCCGATGACCGCGTGCGCGTGGACGAGCTCAACGGACGCCGCTTTGACGACAGCCCCCGCCGCCGCCGGTACACCGCCTGGTTTGACCCCCGCCTCGGCGACGGCGCGATTCAGTCGCCCACGGCCAGCGAGGGCCGCTTCGCGCTGCAGCTCCCCAGCGACCTCGACCCCCGCGTCGCCGCCTTGGCCGCCCAGATCATCGGCGACGCGACCACCCCCGAGGCGAAGGCCCGGCGCCTCACCCGGCACCTGCGCGACACCTACGCCTACCAAGACATCCCCGCCGAAGGAGAGGCCGGCCAAGGCCTCGTCTCGTTCTTGTTCGACACCCGCCGGGGCCACTGTGAGTACTTCGCCACGGCCCTCGCGGTGATGCTGCGGGCGGTGGACGTGCGCGCGGTGGTGGTCATCGGCTTTTACGGCGGCGAGTGGAACGACGTCGGCGGCCACATCAACGTGCGCCGCAGCGACGCCCACGCCTGGGTGGAGGCCGAGCTGAGCCCCGGGCGCTGGTCGCTCCTCGACGCCACCCCTGCGGGGGGCATGAGCCCCGGCGATCAGAGCCTGCTCAACGCGCTCTCCGACACCGCGACGGCCTGGTGGAGCCGCTGGGTGCTCGACTACGACCTCACCAGCCAGATCGAGGGCGGCCGTGCCTTGGCCAACCTCTTCGCGCCCTCGGGAGACGCCGCCCCCGGCGCCGCCGCCCCGGGCCTCGCCGCCGCCACGCCGATCCTCGTGGGGCTGGGCGCCTTGGTCCTCGCCATCGGCGCCCGGGGCGCGTTTTATGGCGCCGCCCGAGGCCCCCGCCGGGTGATCGGCCCTGAAGAGCGCGCCTGGCGTGAAGGTCTGGCCTTGGCCGAGGGTCGCGGACACCACCCGCCCCCCGCGCTGCCCCCCGTCGAGGCCGCGGAGTGGATCTTCGCCCGGGTCGGCGAGCCCGCCCGCCCCTTGTTGACCTTGGCCTGGCTGCACCACGAGGCATGTTTTGGCCCCACGCCGCCGCCTGAGGGCGCCAAGCGGGCCAAGCTGGCGCTTCGAGCCCTGCTGCTTCTGCCAAGGGCTGTCCCGCCAACCAGTTGACGCGGCGCCTTGGTTCGGTAACCCTGGCAGTCCTGCGCGGTTCGTGTGTAGGCTCCAAACGAAGAGGTAGCGGATGACCGTCGAAGAGCTGGCCGGCATGACCTTAGGCGACGCCCTGCGCGCCCAGGCCCAGATGAGGCCCGACGCCCCGGCGCTTTGGGGCGACACCCGCGCCCTCACCTGGGGCCAGCTCGACGCCGAGGTGGACCAGCTCGCGGGCCTGCTCACCCACATGGGCGTGCGGAAGGGTGACGCCGTCGGCTTCTTGATCACCAAACGTCCCGAGGTGGTCACCGGCTTTCTGGCCTGCGCCCGCCTCGGCGCGATCATGGCGCCCATCAACTTCAAGATGCACCCCGACCGCCTACGTTTTCAGGTCGAGAGCGCCAACCTGCGCACTCTGTTCATCGAGCGTGAGTTTGACGAGCTGCTCAAGCCGATGTTGTCCTGGTTCACCGACCCGGGCCGTGTGCTCTACGTCGGCGAGAAGGGCAAATACGGTGACGTCTCCTACGCCGACATCAGCCGCCACGAGGCCCCGCCGCCCGTAGACGTCACCCTCGACGACCCCTGCTATTACAACTACACCTCGGGCACGACGGGCTACCCCAAAGGCGCCATCGCCACCCACCGAAACGTGCAGCAGAACGGCCTCACCGCCTTCGACCGCCCGGGCATCGACGGCTTAGGCTTTGACGCCTCCCACGTCTTTCTGGGCATGTTCAGCGTCTTCGCCCACCCCCACGAGCTGTTTCACCGCTCGATCCTCTGCGGCGGCGCCTTCGTCATCGTCGACACGCTCAACCCCCGGGTCATCGCCGAGACCATCCAGCGCTTCTCGGTGAGCTGGATGATGGCCGTGCCGAGCTTCTACGAGATGCTGCTCGACCACGTCGAGGAGGACCGCTTCAACCTCTCGTCTCTGCGTGTCTTGGAGAGCGGCGGCGCCTGGGTGAGCCCCGACACCTTGGCCCGCCTGGAGCAGAAGTTCGGCGCGGCGTTTATGCCCGTCTGGGGCTCCACGGAGACGACGGGCGTGGCCGTGGCCATGCGCCCCGACCGCCCCCGGCGCCCGGGCTCGACGGGCAAACCGGTGGCGGGCTACGACCTGCGCATCGTCGATGGCCAAGGCCGCGACGTACAGTCGGGGGAGGTCGGCGAGATGATCGTGCGGGGTCCCGCCGTGGTCACCGGCTACATCAACTCCGCCGACGACGGCGAGATCCTTTTTCACGACGGCTGGTACCACACCCAAGACCTCGTGCGCTGTGACGAGGACGGCTTTATCCACTTCGTCGGCCGCCGCTCGGAGATGCTCAAGATCGGCGGCATCCGGGTGTACCCCTTGGAGATCGAGCGTGTGCTCAAGGAGCACCCCGAGGTGCGCGACTGTGTCGTGGTGCGCGCAGAAGAGCGCATTCGTGGGGAGATCCCCCGCGCCATCATCCAGCGCACCCCGGGCTCGACCCTCGACGTGCGCCGCCTGCAGCGCTACTGCCGCGACCGCTTAGAGGGCTACAAGATCCCCCGCATCGTCGAGTTCTGGGCGCAGATCCCCAAGCTCCCCAACGGCAAGATCGACAAAGCCGCCGTGCTCGCCGTCCCCGCCAACCCCGACCGAGACGACCGTTGAAGCCCACCCACAACCCGGTCTTGCTCGCCAAAGACCTGGGCGGGCTCTTCGTGTATTACCCGGCCCAGGCCGCCATCGCCCGCGCCCCGCGCCGCCTCCTAGGCCGCCTCGCCCTCATCGGCGGCGACGCCGTGCGCGCCATCGCGCACAGAGACGTGGAGCTGGCCCGCCGAGAGCTGCGCCTGCTCTTTGGCGACGAGGCGCTCCCGCAGTCTGAAGACGACATCCTGCGCGAGGCCTGGCGTCAGACGATGTTCAACGAGCTGGAGGTGCTGCGTTACCCCCACCTCAACCCGAGCACCGTAGACGACGTCTGTGTCATCGAGGGCCGCGAGCACTTAGACGCCGCCTTGGCCCGAGGCAAAGGGGCCATCATCCTCATCGGCCACTACGGCGCGAACCAGATGATCATGCCCGCGCTCGGCCACACGGGCTACCCGATGAGCCAGCTCAGCGCCCCTCCGCCGGTCTGGGCCGACATCTTGAGGGAGACGCGCACAACCCCTCTGTGGGAGAAGGTGCTCGACCGGCGCTGGCAGCTTGAGCAGCGCCTGCCCGTCCAGCACATCAACGTCTTCCGCTTCTTGCGCCCGGCGTTTGAGTGTCTTCAGAAGAACGAGGTCTTGGGCCTAGCGTTTGACGGCGGCGGCGGGCACCGCTTCGCGAAGGTGAAGCTCCTCAACCGCACGGCCAACGTCTCTGTGCAGCCCGCCCAGCTCGCCCGCAAGACCGGCGCGGCGATTCTGCCGACTGTGGTGGTGCGTGGGCCGGGGGAGCGGCGGCATCGGGTGATCATCGGGGAGGCCTTGGAGACGGTGCGCCTGCGGGATCGGGAGGAGGAGACGCAGCGCACGATGCAGGCCTTCGTGGACGTGTTCTCCCGCTGGGTGCGCAGCCATCCTGCCCATTATGTGAACTTCCTGCTGCTGCGGTACAAGGTGCGGGCCACGGACGTGGTGCCGTTCTTTGATGATTACCCGCCAGTGGAGGGGCAACTCGACACGGACGCGGCGCAGAAGCATCTGCGGGCGGCGGCGGTGAAGAGCGGCGGGGCGGACGAGCGGGAGGGGTAGCGAGGGCGGGGCTCATCGGGGCGTTGTGGCGCTCTGGGTTTGGGCTCTCGGTGGCGGTGCGAGGCGTCTGGGCGATTGGGGCTCATCGAGGCGTTGTGGCGCTCTGGGTTTGGGCTCTCGGTGGCGGTGCGAGGCGCTCAGGCGAAGGCGTCTCGGCGAGGCGTTGTGGCGCTCTGGGTTTGGGCTCTCGGTGGCGGTGCGAGGCGCTCGGGCGAAGGCGTCTCGGCGAGGCG
>JAKLKE010000213.1 GCA_023150775.1 Myxococcota bacterium | reverse complement strand
GGCCCGGCCGATTCAGCTCGTCCGCTACATGGCGAGCCTGGGGCAGTCCTCGGATCCGACCCTCCCCAGCTACAACGCCGGGGGGCTCCCCCTTGAGGACGGCCTCGTGGAGCTGATCACCGAGGAGAGCGCCGCCCCGGGCGAGCGGCACTTTGAGCTGCGCTGGTTTGTGGGTGAGCTCGCCATCTACACCTGGCGCGGTGAGCCCGGTGACCGCGCCAACGACGTCGGCGGCCACGCCTGGGTGCGCGCCTTGGAGTGGATCCCCTACCAACGCCGCACCTTCGTGACGCCGGGCTTCCCGGGCTACATCTCCGGGCACAGCACCTTCAGCCGCGCCGGGGCCGAGGTCTTGACCTCGTTCACTGGCAGCCCCTATTACCCCGGCGGTCTGGGCGAGTTCGTCGCCAACCCCAGCGCCTACCTCGTGTTTGAGGACGGCCCGATCCACGAGGTGCGCCTGCAGTGGGCCACCTACTACGACGCCGCCGACCAGGCGGGGCAGTCCCGCATCTGGGGCGGCATCCACATCTGGCCCGACGACGGCGACGGGCGCACCCAAGGCGCTGAGGTGGGCTTGAGCGCCTGGGAGCTCGCGCGGAGCTACATGGACGGCACGGCGTACTGAGCTTGGGGCGCTCGGCGGGCCTCGCGGCGCCGCCACAGCCAGATGAGCCCGTTGGCGACGACGAGGCTCATCATCCCCGGGAGGCCCACGACGCCGGTGCTGAGGTCGTCGCCGCCGCTGACCACGAGCAGGGGCACCCCGGCGGCGGCGTTGAAGGTGCCGTGGAGGACGGCGGCGTGCCACACGCTGCCGCCGCGCTCGCGGACGAGGGTGTGCAGGGGGCTCAGCAAGACGCAGAACACGGCGAAGAGCGGCACGCCGAGGAGCGGGTGCTGGGGGTAGTTGTAGCCCTGGAGGATCACCGGGGCGTGCCAGAGACCCCAGGCCACGCCGGTCAACAAGGAGACGCTCCAGAAGCCGCGGCCTTGAAGCGCCTTGTGCATGAAGCCGCGCCAGCCGACCTCCTCACCAAAGGCGAAGAGCGCGTTCACCGTGAGGCCCGCGCCGACGGCCTGCAGGAGGCTCAGCCAGTAGGGGTGGATGGGGAGCTCGTTGAGCTTGGCCGTGGCCTCGGCGAGCTGATCTGGGGTCATCACGCCAGACACGCGGCTGAGGATGCTCGCCGGGTCGGGGTTGAAGCTGACGCCCGGCATCACGAGCTGAAAGCCCGTGGTGAGCAGGGCCAAGCCCAAAGGCGCGAAGACGGCGATCAGCAGCCAGCGGTTGAGGACCGGGCGCAGACCCAGGGGCTCAACGAGGGCCTCCCCCTTGGCCCTCTGCGCGGCCCAGGCGCCGACGGTGGGCGTCCACATCATCAGGGCGGCCAGGGCGACGAAGCCGAGCGTGCCCGGCCCTTGGCCGATGAGCGCGGCGCCCCCGCCGAGGGCGGCGGCGAGGGCATAAGAGACGACGAGGTATCGAAGGAGCGCCGGAGGCATACGAATCACCTTGGGGTGATGGGGCGCCCCCTCTTACGGCTCAAAGCGGTATCCAGTCCCATGAACGGTGAGAATGTGCCGGGGATCGGACGGCACGGCCTCGACCTTCTTGCGGAGCTTGAGGATCTGGTTGTCGACGGTGCGGGTGGTCAGCGACGTGGAGCTGTAGCCCCAGACCTCTTGGAGCAAGGTCTCCCGGGGCACATCGGCGCCACGATGGGAGATCAAGAAGTCGAGCACCCGGGCCTCGTGGGTGGTGAGGCGGTGCTCTTCGCCCCGGGTCCAGAGCACCCGGCGGCGCAGATCGACGGTGCAGTCGCCGAAGGTGAAGGTCTCGGCGGTCACCGGGCGGGGCTCGGTGGTGCGGCCACGCAGGCGGGCCTTCACCCGGGCGATGAGCTCCCGCAGCGAGAAGGGCTTGGTGACGTAGTCGTCCGCGCCCATCTCTAGGCCGAGCACGCGGTCGATCTCTTCGCCCTTCGCCGTGAGCATGATGATCTGCACGTGTGCGTTCTCGTTCTTGACCGCGCGGAGCACGGCGAGGCCGTCCATGCCGGGCAACATCACGTCGAGGAGCAGGAGATCCGGCGGGTCACGGCGCACGGCGGCGAGGCCGTCTTCGCCGTTGTCGTACCGCTCGACCTCGTAACGTTCATGCTCCAACATCTTGGTGACGCCCAAGGCGATGGTGTCGTCGTCCTCGACGAGGATGATGCGGGCCGTAGGCTCCATCAGCGGACTCCTGAGCGCGTGAATGAGCGCTTATGATAACGGCAGGCGCACGATGAATCTCGCCCCACCTGTGGTTGCTTCGCGGCACTCGACCCGACCGCGCTGGGAGAGCACCGCCTGGGAGACGAAGGCGAGCCCGAGGCCGTGCCCGCCCTGCTTGCCGCGACCGGGGCCCTCGATGCGCACAAAACGCTCAAAGATGGCCTTTCGTTTGTTCGCGGGCACGCCGATGCCGTTGTCGAAGACCTCGACGGTGGCGTAGCGGCCGTCCTGGCGCAGGGCCAGCCAGACCTGGGGATCGCCTCGTTCGGTGTTGCGGTACTTGAGGGCGTTGTCGAGCAGGCAGACCAAGGCGTCGCGCACGAGCTTGGCGTCGCCCGAGATCGGCACGGGGCGATCCCCGAGCTGGAGGTTCAGGCGCACCCCGGCGTCGTTCATGCGGGGCGCCCACTCCTCAGAGATCTGCTGGAGCAGCTCACGCAGCTCATAGGGCGCCTTCGCCGCGGGGGTCTGGGCCCGGGCGACGGCGAGGATCTCCTCGATGCGGGAGGTGAGGCGGTCGCTCTCGGTGACGATGCGCCCGGCGTAGCTCTCGATGGTGCGCGGGTCTTGCTCGGGGATGAGCTCCAGGCTCTCGGCCATCACCCGGATGCCCGCCAGAGGCGTCTTGAGCTCGTGGGTGACCCGGGTGACAAACTCACGCTGGCGGTCGAGGAGCTCTTGCTCTTTGCGGTAGGCGTTCTGCAGGGCGAGGAGCGCCCAGACGCCCATGAGGCTCATCACGAACACGGAGACCGACTCGGCGAGGGTCTGGCGGGTGTTCTCGTCCCGGGCGTCGGAGAGCCGGGACTCGGTGTACGCGAGCTTGAGGTGCGCGAGCAGGCCCCCCAAGGGCTGCTGCACGGCGACGCTCTCGCTGTCGTTCCCGCCGGCCACCCACACGTCGTTCACCGTGCGCACGATGAGGTGGCTGTCGAGGTGGCCTTGCTCGGCCTGCTCGGCGAGCAGCTCATCGAGCAAGGTCGGCTGGTCGATCTGCACCGCGGCGAAGAGCTGTTCTTTGGGCAGCCAGGTCCAGATGAGCAGGTAGGAGCGCGGCGCGTACTGGTCAAACACCGCGTGCAGGCCGGTCTCGGGGCTCGCGTTTCGTAAGAGCCCGCGCTCAAACTCACCCCAGCCCGCGAGGCGTCGATCGGCCAAGGCGGCCAGGGGCTCCAGAGCCCGGGCCTCGGCGGCGGCGCCTAGGTCGCGAAGATCGGGGATCACCGAGTTCTTGAGCTTGCCCAAGGATCTGGCGAGGCCAGGACCGCGTAAGCTGCCGATCTCTTGGCCGAGGGTGGTGAGGCGAAGGGCGGCCTCGTCGCGGTCCCCGGCGTAGCGGGCGGCGGAGGCCGCGAGCTGCTGCAAGCTGAGCACGCCGGTGAGCGGCAGGCCGCCGCGGATGGACTCGTCGATGCGGTCGGGCAGGGGCGCGGCGTCGGCGGCGAGGAGCGCCTCTTGGGGCAGGCCCGCGTCGAGCAGGCTCTGCACGAGCTGCACCCGGGCGAAGAGCCGCAAGGCGGGCTCGGCGCCGTGATCGGCGCAGAGGGCGTAGGCCACCCGGGCCCCGGCCTCATCCCCGAGCTCCCGGGCGCTCGTCGCCTGGCGGATGCAGGACTCGGCGTTGAGCGCGGGCAGGTTGTAGTCGGGGGGCTCGGTGGGGTAGAGCACCTTCCGCTCGCCGCGCTCGTCCCGCCAAAGGTAGAGCGCCTGCAGCCAGGGGGTGCGCTCGCTGCGGGCGCGCTCCAGCTCAGCGAGGCTCGGCTCAACGAGCGGCGGGTCGAGGTTATCCATGAACGCGATGACGGCGTCGCTGACGCGCTCCTCCCACCGATCGGCGAGGCGGCCCAAGTCTCGCTCGGCCTCAGCGATGGCGCGGCGCTCACGGTCTTGGTACCGCGAGGTCGTGTTCACCAGCCCGAACGCCGAGAAGAACAGCACCACCAGCGCCATTCCGACGGTGGCGGGGAGGTGCCGGGAGCGAGAGCCGTCTTGCATGGGGCCTTGGCGCGGTGCCTTGGGGCGGACAGGCCCGGCGGATTAGCTCGGGGAGGGGGCGGCGGCCGCCGCGGTGACCAGGCTGGGCTCACTCGCCGAGCGCACGGCGTTGCGGCCGGACTGTTTGGCCCGGTACATCGCGCGGTCGGCGCGGTCGAGCCACAGGGCGATCTCCTCCTCCGGCAGCTTCTGGGCCACCCCTAGGCTCGCGGTGACCTTGAGGCCCACCGCCGTGCGTGACCAGTCGTGGGTGCCGATGGTCTTGCGCAGGCGCTCGGCGACGTCGGCGGCGCCCTTCTCGTCGGTGCCGGGCAAAAAGACGAGGATCTCTTCGCCGCCGTAGCGGGCGCAGGTGTCGCTGTCGCGGACGTCGAGGAGCACGAGGCGGGCCAGGGCCTGGAGCACCTGGTCGCCGACGCGGTGGCCGAAGGTGTCGTTGATGGACTTGAAGCGGTCGACGTCGAGGAAGATGACCGAGAACGGCTGCCCGGCGTCCTCGCAGCGGGCGAGCAGGGCGGGGAGGCGCTCATCGAGCCAGGCGCGGGTCTGCAGGCCGGTGAGGGGATCGGTGCCCGCGGCGCGCATCCGCTCTAGCACCCGGCTGAGGTGGTGCAGCTCATCGAGGCCCATGAGGTCGAGGCGCAGAGAGACCGCGCCGATCTCAAGGTGATCCCCGGGGCGAAGCAGGGCGCGCTGCACCGTGGCGCCGTTCACGGCGGTGCCGTTGGTGCTGCCGAGGTCGTAGACGGAGATCTCGCCGCCATCATCGCAGCGCAGCGACGCGTGGTTGCGAGAGACCGAGGCGTCGCCCAAGACGAGCCCCGCGGACTCGTCGCGGCCGATCACCATCTCTTGGCCGCCGGAGAGCGTCACGAACTGGAGCAGGTCAGGCCCGGCGACCACACGCACCGTCGGGATCTTCATCGTGACCTCGGCGGGCTCCTCCATGTGGGTGCGACCAGCGCCCACGCTGAACAAGGAGTCGGCCTTGGGGTCTGAGTTCTCGCTGTTGGACATCCGCGAAGGCTCCAGAGGCTACTCTCACCCTACCGCATCACTGGGCCGGGGCCAACTCTCTTGAGATCACTCGGCGCCGAGAGAACTCAAAAAAAGGGCTGTTCACCTGCTTCAACGCCAAGCTCCGCGCGATGGATGCGCGCGGAGGGGTGAAGGCGCGAGATTTTAGCGCGGAGCAGCCTCGGCGCGGCGGACGATCGTGAACTCGACCCGGCGGTTCGTGGCCCGAGAATCGACGTCTTCGCCGCTCACCAAGGGGCGGGCCTCGCCGTAGCCCTTCGCCACGAGGCGGCCCGGCGCCACCCCGGCGCGGGTGAGGTGGCTGCGCACGGCCTCGGCCCGGGCTTGGCTGAGCTTCTGGTTGTACAGCTCGGGGCCTTGGTCATCGGTGTGGCCCTGGACCTCAACCAAGGTCAGCTCGGGGTGCTGGATGAGCACCTGGGCGACGGCGTCGAGCACGGCGTAGCTCTGGGGCAAGATGACCGCCGAGTCAAACTCGAAGAACACCTTGTCCATCATCACCACGCGGTCGCCCTCGACCCGGGCGAGGGTGTGGCTCAGGGTGACGTCCACGGACGCGATGCCGGCCTCGGTGACCTCCACGGCCTTCTCGACGGTGCGGAAGCCCTCGGCGCTGATGACCAAGGAGTGTGCGCCGGGGCGCACCTTCATCTCGGCGAGGCCGTCGGGCTGGGCCTGGCCCGTGGGGCCGCCTTCGCTGAGCACCCGCACCGTGGCCATCACCGGGCGACCGGCCTCGTCACGCACGAGCACCCGCACGGTGCCGGGCACGGGGATCTTCTTGAGGCGCAGGTTCTGTTCGTGCTGGGGCGCGTTGGGCACGTCCATGACGACGCTCAAGGACTCGTAGCCTGGCGCCGAGCCCGTCACCTGGTAGCGGCCAGGGATGAGGCTGCGCACCAGCTCGCCGTCGCGCAGGGTGAAGCTGTCGGCCTCGGGACCGGCGCTGAGATCGACGACGGAGGGGCTGATCTGGTGGCCGGACTCGTCGAGCACACGCACCCGGGTGGGGGTGACGTTCTCGTCGGGGCAGCCATCGGCGTCGTCTTTGTTGTTGTAGTCCTCAAGCTGGTCGGGGCAGAGGTCGCGGTCGTTGGGCACGCCGTCGCTGTCGTCGTCGGGGCCTACGGGAGCGGCCTCCGCGACGGACGCGAGGGGAGGGCTCCATCCGAGCCCGGCCACCGCGCGCACGTCGGGGGCGCCGATCCCGCGGGTCAGACCCGCGCCGAGACCCACCTGAACCCGCAGCTCGCCCACAGCCCGCATCCGGGCGCTCACGAGCACCTCCGCCGGGGACGCGCCGATGGTGGCGCCGCCGATGAACCGCTCGCCGGAGAGCTCCACAGCGCCGTCCGCCCGGTCGGTCAACAAGAAGCTCGCCCCAGCCGCCCAGTCGAGGCGCGGGCCGAGCACGAGGCCATCGGGGAGGAGCTGGCCCGAGCCGCTGCGCGCCCCGACGTTCGCCGCGAGCAGCAAGGGGCCCCGGGCGTAGGTGGCGATGAAGCCGCCGCCGCCGAGGGCCTTCGCCTCGCCAAGCCAGGCCGTCTCCGCGCCCGTAGGAAGATCAAGGCTGCCTTGCACACCCAAGCCCACCCCGTCGCCTTGCCGGGGGATGAGCTCAAACGCCGCCATCACCCGGGCGTCGCCGACGAGGCGAAAGCCGTCCACGGCGTAGCCCGTGGAGTAGAGGTGCATCGGCAGGTTGACGCCCAAGCGTAGGTTCGTGAGGTTCACGAAGCCCGTGAGGTCTGTCGTCACCACATCGGCGAGCAGGCCGAGCTCCTCGCGGGTGGGGTCGTCGTAGCGAAACACGAAGGGGTCGTTCGCGTAGTTCGTGAAGATCGCCCCGCCGAAGCGGCCCTCCTCGCCGACGGCGCTGTCTGCGGTGACGATGAGCCGCTGGGCGTCGAGGGTGGGGTGAAAACGCTGGGCGTTGATGGCCTGGCCGGCGTCCCCTTCGCCGACGTCGTCTTGGGCCAAGGCCAGAGACGGCGCGGTGAGCGCGGCGCCGACCGTCGCCGTGAGCCCGAGGAGCTGGGCCTTGCGGCGACGGCGGCCGAGGAGCGCCAAGGCCGCGAGCGCTGGCCACAGCGCCGGGCCCGCGGCGGTCGCGCTGCAGGCGCCTCCGGTGAACACGCCGTCGTCGAAGGTGCCGGGCACGTCTACGGCGGTGTCGTCGGGCACGGAGGTGTCGCAGAGGTTGTCGTCTACAGGGTCGAGGATGTTGGGGATGCCGTCGCAGTCCTCGTCCTCATCGCAGGGGCCCTCTTCGCCATCGGGGATGCCGTCACCGTCGGTGTCGGGGTTCGTGGGGTCGGAGCCGCACTCGTCCTCTTCGGTGTTGGTGAGGCCGTCGTCGTCGAGGTCGCCGTCGGGGCCGTCTTCGTCATCTGGGTCTTGGTAGTCGGGGATGCCGTCGCCGTCGCTGTCTTCGTCGGGGTCACCATCCGGGGTGCCGTCGTTGTCGGAGTCGGTGTCGATGTAGTCGGGGAAGCCGTCGCCGTCGCTGTCTTCGTCGCCCTCGATCTCGTCGGTCACGCCGTCATCGTCGCTGTCTTCGTCGCAGAAGTTGACGTAGCCGTCGCCGTCGAAGTCGCGCAGGCCGCGCCGAGACCACTCCTCTTCGTCCAGGATGCCGTCGCCGTCGCTGTCGCCGCCGTCCGGCGCGTCGTCGAACACGCCGAGGTCGAGGTCACACTTCAGCTCGATGGCGTCGGGGATGCCCTCTGCGTCGGTGTCGAGGTCGTCTTCAGTGATGAGCGGGTCGATCTCCCAGTAGTCTACGGAGCCGCTGGTGTCCCAGTCCTCGTCGCCGTCGGTGAAGCCGCCGTCGTCAGTGTCGAGGTCCAGCGGGTTTGTGGTGAAGGTGGCGTTGGAGTCGCCGCGGTAGCAGGCCCCGGCGGTGTCGGTGTCGGGATCGGGGCTGATGACGCCGAGCTCTAAGCCGTCGGGCAGCAGGTCGCCGTCAGTGTCGCAGGCGAGCGGGTCGAGGCCGAGGTTGAGCTCGTCGCCGTCGCGCACGCCGTCGTCGTCGGTGTCGGCGTCGTTCGGGTCTAAGCCCATGCCCAGCTCAAAGGCGCCGGTGAGGCCGTCGCCGTCGGCGTCGAGCGCGATCTCGTCGCTCCAGCCGGGCTCCATCAGGGAGAGGTCCAGGGCCCCGGCCATGTCCGCGTTGTTGGAGGACGTCTCGCGGCCCTCGCCGGTGAGCAGGGCCAAGGCGAAGATCGTCTCTTCGTGGATGTCGAGGTTCGCCGCGAGGGTGTCGCGGTCGATGACCACGTCGATCATCCAGTCTCGGGCGCCGCCGAGGATCGAGCCGGCCTCAGCGGTGCGCACGAGGTCTTCACCGGAGGGGTCGGTGGAGTAGATGAACACCGCCGAGAGCCGCGCGGCGGGGCCCTCACGGCCGCTGTTGTTGCGGTAGAGGATGATCGAGTTCGCGCCGAGCACCGAGCCCGAGAAGGAGATCGCCCGGTCGAGGGTGGTCGTGAGGCCGTCGCCGTCGTCGCTGCGCAGATCGAAGCCGAAGGTCCAGGTGCCCTCGTTGAGCGCGGCGCCTTCAGCGGCCTTCCACGGCGCGTCGGCCACCCGCATCCGCAGGTAGAGCGCGTCCTCATCGGCGTACCAGTAGCCCACGGACGCGCTCTCTTCGCCGACGAGATCGACGTGAGCGCCCGCCTCGGCGTCGCCGAACACGTCGCCCATCGCCGCGCCGCCTTGGGTGATCGGCACCCAGTCTGCGCTCGACGGCCAGGCCCAGGCGGCGCCCGACGCCAGAAGAAGCGTGAGGCAGGACATCATGTACACCTCGGCGGTTGCGTCATGCAGATCATCGATGCTTCCTGGCGCCAGTCAGGCGGGCAGGGGAGTGTGTGGAGACCAGGGGGTGCGTCTAGGGGTCGGGCCGCGCGTGCGAGACGGCGGGACGAACGCTATGAGAAGTGTATGCCCTCTGAGCCGCGTCCTGCATCCACCGTTCTTCTTCTGCGTGATGGCCCGAGCGGCCCGCAGGTCTTCATGGTGAAGCGCTCGGCGCGAATGGCGTTTATGCCGGACGCCCATGTTTTTCCAGGGGGGCGCGTGGATGTGTCGGACAGCGCCTTGCCGCTCTTTGGTGGCGCGTTGGACCGATCCCGCATCGGGGGCGACGGCGCGGGCGCGCTGCAGGCCGCGGCGATCCGCGAGACCTTTGAGGAGGCCGGCGTGCTGCTCGCGCGCGGCGGCGCGCCGAGCGTCGAGGATCGTCAGGCGCTCTTGCGCGGAGCGCTCGGCTTTGAGGCCTTGGTGGCGCGGCTGGGCCTGCAGCTCGACGCCGAGGCGATCCGCCTGTGGTCGTGGTGGATCACCCCGGAGATCGAGCCCCGGCGCTACAGCACCCGCTTCTTCGTGGCCCAGGCCCCGGACGCCGCCGAGGCCAGCCACGACGACGGCGAGACGGTGCAGTCGGCGTGGTGGACCCCAACGGAGGCCCTCGCCAAGTTTGAGGCCGGCCAGGTGCAGCTCGCGCCGCCGACCTTCGTGACCCTGCGGGAGCTTCTGCCCTACGCCCAGGCGGCGGAGGTGCTCGACGCCGCCGCCCGCCGCCGGGTGGTGCCCATCGAGCCGACGGGGGCCATGCACGAGGACGGCAGCGTGACCATCTACCTGCCCGGTGATGC
>JAKLKE010000212.1 GCA_023150775.1 Myxococcota bacterium | reverse complement strand
ATCCCGGCCTACCTCGTCACCGTCGTCGTCGCCGAGCTGACGGCGGTCGAAGATCAGGTCGGGGCCCTGGGCTTACGCTACCTCGCCCGGCCCGAGGTCCCCGCGGACGACCTTCGCCGGGTGTTCGGCAACACCCCCCGAATGGTCACGCTGCTCTCCGAGCTCACCGGCGTGCCTTTCCCCTGGGCCCGCTACGATCAGGTCGTCGTCGCCGACTTCATCTTCGGCGGCATGGAGAACGTCGCCGCGACGACGCTCACCGACTTGGTGCTCACCGACGCCGAGGCCGCCACGGCTTATGACGCCGAGCCCTTGTTGATGCACGAGCTCGGCCACCAGTGGTTCGGCGATCTGGTCACCTGTCAAGACTGGTCCCAGGCCTGGCTGAACGAGGGCTGGGCCACCTTCACCGAGCTGCTCTGGATCGAGCACAGCCGCGGCGAGGCCGAGGGCGCGTTCTACGCCTTTGATCTCGCTCGTCATTATTTTGACGAGGCCGAGGGCCGCTACAGCCGCCCCATCGTGAGCTACGACTTCCGCGAGCCCATCGACGTCTTCGACCGCCACCTCTATGAGAAGGGCGCGTGTGTGCTGAACACGCTGCGGCACGAGCTCGGCGCCGAGCGGTTCTGGCCCGCGGTGAAGCGGTATCTGGGCGAGCGTGGCCACAACACCGCGCACACCCGGCACTTTCAGCGCGCTTTAGAGGACACCACGGGCCGCTCCCTCGACGGCTTCTTCCAGCAGTGGGTGTACTCCCCGGGCTTCCCCGATCTCTCCGTGGCCTTGTCTTGGGACGACGGCCTCTTGCAGATCAAGGTCGAGCAGCGCCAGAGCGGCGAGTGGGTGCCCCAGGCCTTCCACTTCGGCCTCGTCGTCGTGTGGTCTGACGAGGCGGGCGTCGAGCAGCGGGTCACATTGCCCGTTCGTGAGCGGTCGCGGTCGTGGGCCGTGCCCTGCGCCGAGCGCCCCCGGGCCGTTCGGGTTGACCCCGGCGTGCGTGTGCTCGCCCGTGTGCGCCTGGAGGCCCCCGGCGGCTGGTTACGCGGCGCCTTGGCTGAAGACGCCTGCCCGGTGATGCGTATCCGCGCCGCCGAGGCCCTGGGCGAGTCCGCCGCCCCAGACGCCATCGCCGCCTTGGCGAAGGCGCTCACCCACGACCCGATGTGGGCCGTTCGTGCTGAGGTCGCTCGGGTCTTGGGCAAGGTGAGGGGAGCCGTCGCCCAGGCCGCGCTGCTCGGCGCCTTGGACTCCGAGCCCGACGCTCGCGCCCGCAAAGCCATGGTCGAGGCCTTGGCGACGATGCCCACCCCCGAGGTGGTCGCCCGGCTCCTGCGGGTCGCCCAAGGTGACAGCTCGCTGCTCGCTGAGGCCGAGTCCGTGAAGACCCTCGGCCGCCTTCGTTCGCCGGAGGTCTTCGCCGCCGCGTCCCGGGCGCTGGGCCGTGACGCCTGGGGCGATGTGCGCCGCTCCCGCGCGCTGGAGGGCCTCGGCGCGAGCCGGAGCCCGGCGGCCCTGCCGATCCTCAAGGAGTGGACCGCCCCCGACCGCAGCCCCCGGGCCCGCGCCGCGGCGATCTCCGCCTTGGGCACGCTCGGAGACGAGCTCCCCGAGCTTCGTCGGGCCATCACCCAGCACCTCGTCGAGGTCGTCGAGGGCGCGCCGTTCCGCGCGCAGCTCGCCGCCATCGCCGCCCTGGGCCGCCTGAAGGACTCCACCGCGCTTGGCGCCTTGGGCACCTTACACAAGAGCGCCTTAGACGGCCGCACCCGCCGCGCCGCGTATGAGGCGATGTCCGAGGTTCGTGACGGCCAGAGCCCCGATCGTGCCTTGGCGGGCCTCCGCGGCTTGGTAGAGACCTTAGAGCGCCAGCAGCTCGGCCTTCGGGAGCGCCTCGACCGGCTCACGCCGCCGCCGGACTCCGCATGATCCTCGGGGTGGCGCTGGCGGTGAGCGGGCAGCTCTGGGCCGCGCCGCCGCAAGGCCTCGTCTCCCATCTGGTGCTGCGCTGCTCCTCCGCAGAGGAGCTCGCGCCGCTGGGCTGGTCGGGTGAGCTGTGGTTTGAGACGGTGGTCGCGGGGCTCGGCCTCGACGAGTCGCTCTCCGCCGACGTCCAAGGCCTCAACCCGGCGGGCCCCATCGAGCTTCGCCGCGGGGTTGAGGACGGCGAGGTGATGTTGTGGCTGAGCCTTCCGGTCTCCGACATGACGCGCTTGCGCCAAAATCTCCTCAGCGCGGGCTACGTCGCGGACGGCGCGTCGTACCGCCGCCAGACCGGCGCCTGGCGCATCACGACCACCCCTGAGAACGACGACAGCCTCAGCGTGGTCATCCAGCCGGGGCTACAAGAGCTGCCGCGCAGCCCAATGGACGTCTCCGACCACCTTCGCCAGGCGAGCCCCGGCGAGGGCTGCGCCTTGGTGATGTCCGTCGATGATCTGCCGCGCCCGGCGCCGATGCAGCTCCTGAACATGGCGCTCCTGTACGAGGTGCGGTCGTCCCAGCCCGATGAGGTGCGGCTCTTGCTCACCTCGACGGACTACAACCCCGGGCCCATCGACACCACCCTCGGCTCGGGCGAGCCCGGCCCCGCCTTGGGCTTTGGCGGCGCGCCGTCCATCGCCGCCCGGATCAACCTCGATCCCGAGCCCGTCCTGGAGCTGATGTCCAGCTACGGGGTTCGGGCCGCGGGCACGGCGCTCATCGGCCTTGATCAGGCCCGGGTGGACCTCTCGGCGGGCATTGAGCTCGCGGCCTTCACCGACACGAAGAAGCCCCACCTCGTCGCCATCGTGCCGCTTGAGCGCCCCCTCCGGGGCAAAAAGCTGCTTCGCCGCGGCTTAAACCATCTCCCCGACGACGCGCCGTTCACCATGAGCCGCGAAGACGAGCTGGTGCGGATCGAGACGGAGCGTGGGCCGATCTACGCCAGCGCCAAACGCCGGGCGATCTACGTCTCCGACGACGCGGCGCTCTTACGCGCGACCATGGCCGGGGAGGGGACCTCGTGGTTTGAGCAGGCCCAGGACTGGGTTGAGCTGCCGGGCCTCACCGCCCGGGTTGATCTCGGCGCCGCGGGGCTCCCCGCCAGCGACATCACCCCACGCTGGCTGAGCGGCGCGGAGCTCGTCGGCCAGGTGAGCACCACCGACGTCGGCGTCGAGCTGCGCATCCGCAGCCCCGGGCTGCACCAGCTCGCGTCCTCGCCGGATCACCCGCTGCGCCGCAACGTCGCCCAGCTCTTGCCCCCGGCGCCGGAGGACGATCCCGTCGGTGATCCCCCTCCCACCGAGGCCTTGGCCACCCTCTCGCTCATCGCGTACCGCCAGCAGCTCCTCGCGGCCGAGGGTGAGGCCTATGTGCCCTACGCCGGCGGCCCGCGAGAGCTCGACGCCTTGACCGCCGAGTCCGTGCTTTGGGACGGCATCCCCGCCCTGAACGTCCCTCCGATGTCCACCCCCTGCCGTTTTGAGGTCACCTTAGGCGCTGAGGGCTTCACGGCGCGCTCGCTCTGTGATCAAGATGGAGATGGCGCGCTCGCCATCTGGATGGTCGGCCCCGACGGCCGGCCACGTCGTGTGAGCCCGCCGGAGGTGCGCTGATGATCACCGTCGCCTTAGACACCATGGGCTCCGACGCCGGGCCCGGGCCGCTGGTGGAGGGCGCCGCCGCGCTCTCTCGTGAGGACGGCCCGGTTCAGATCTTGCTCGTCGGCCACGGCCCGACGCTCACGTCTCTGCTCAACACCCAAAAGTATGACCCGGCGCGCCTGGCGATCGTTCACGCCGCCGACGTGGTGGGCATGGATGAGCTGCCCAACGAGGGCTTTGAGAAGAAGCCCGACTGCTCCGTGGCCGTCGCCGCGCGCCTCGTGGCCTCGGGGGACGCCCAGGCCATGGTGAGCGCGGGCAACACCGGGGCGGTGATCCTCGCCGCGTCCCGGCAGTTCAAGCGCCTTCCCGGCGTCAAACGTGCGGCCTTGGCGGCGGTTTACCCCACCGAACAAAAGCGTGGCCCCCGCCAAGATCCCTTCGCCTTGCTCTTGGACGTCGGCGCCACCTTGGAGTGTGGCCCTGAAGAGCTCGTCGGCTTCGCGGTGATGGGCTCGGCGTACTCCCAGGTCATCTCCGACATCGAGCGGCCCCGGGTGGCCTTGCTCTCCAACGGCGCCTGTGGCGGAGGTGGTCTCTGGCCTCGCCAAAGACGCCTACGCCAACAGCGTCTTGTGGAAGCTCGGCCTCACGATGCTCTCCCAGCAGCTTCGGCAGCTCCGCACGATGACCGACTGGAAACAGTACGGCGGCGCGCCGCTTCTGGGCTTGGACCACGTCGTGATCAAGGCCCACGGGCGGTCCAACGCCCGGGCCACCCGCAACGCCATCAAGGTCGCGGCCAAGGCGGTAGAGCGTGGCCTGTGCGAGAAGATCGCCCAAGGCCTCGCGCCCTTGGACACCCCGACCCCGTGAGCCCATGATCCTTCGCTCCGTCGGCGGCATCGCCCAGCTCCCCGCCGCCGCTTGGGACCGCCTCGTCGGCCCATCCGGATCTCCCTTCTTGGAGCACCGTTTCCTCCATCTTCTGGAGGAGAGCGGCTCGGCGAGCGACGAGACGGGTTGGTACCCCCAGCACCTCACCCTCTGGGACGGCGAGGAGCTCGTCGGCGCCGCGCCCACCTACGTCAAGACGCACTCCATGGGGGAGTTTGTCTACGACTGGGCCTGGGCCCACGCCGCCCGGCAGATGGGCGCGGCCTATTACCCCAAGGTGGTCGTCGGGGTGCCCTTCACCCCGGCCACAGGCCAGCGGCTGCTCACCGCGCCGGATCGCCCCCGCGATCCCTTGCTCAAGGCCCTCGTCGGCGGTCTCCACGAGCTCAGCCGGGCCACGGGCTGCCACGGCGTGCATGTGCTCTTCCCGACCGAGGCCGAGACGGCGGCGCTTGAGCCCCTGGGCGGCGCCACCCGCCTGCAGTTCCAGTTCCATTGGGAAGACGCCGGGTATGGCGACTTTGAGGGTTTCCTCGCCCGAATGAAGACCAAACGCCGGGGAGAGCTGCGCCGGGAGCGCCGTGGTCTGCAAGATCATCGAGGGCGACGAGCTCCGCGACGAACACATGGAGCAGATGCGCCGCTTCTATGTGAACACCGCAGACCGTTTCGGCGGAGAGATCTACCTCAACGACAAGTTCTGGGCGGGGGCGCTGCACACCCTACGCGACCGGCTTCAGCTCGTCTTCGCTTACGACGGCGCCCGGCCCATCGCCGGGGCGCTCAACATCAAGAAGGGCGACCGCCTCTACGGTCGGTATTGGGGCTTCTCCGCCGAGGTGCCGTTTTTACACTTTGAGGTCTGCTACTACCAGCCCATCGAGTATTGCCTCAAGCACGGCCTCGTCGCCTTCGAGCCCGGCCACGGCGGCGGGCACAAGTACCCTCGCGGCTTTGAGCCGAGGCTCTGCCGCTCCTCCCACTGGCTCACCGAGCCACGTTTTGACCGGGCGATCCGCGAAACCCTCCGCCGTGAGCGGGAGGCCGTGCTCACCCAGACCGAAGAGCTGCTCGCGGCCTCGCCCCTCGCCGGGGACTAACCTTTGGCGGGGATCCGCTCGATGACGATCTTCTGGATGGTCGTCGCCCGGGTGACGTGCTGCGCGGCGACGTCGCCCCAGGTCAAGGAGCCAAAGACGGTGTAGCCCGTCTCCAGGTGCGGCTGGGGCGAGAGCGTGATGAACCACTGCGAGCCGCCCGTGTCGGGCCCCGAGAGCGCCATGCCCAGGGCGCCTTCGCTGTACTCCAGGGGCGAGAGCTCGTCGGGGATGGCCCAGCCCGGCCCGCCGGAGCTGTCGCCGCGGGGGTCGCCGGCCTGGATCACGAAGTCGGGCACAACCCGGTGAAACCGCATCCCGTCGTAGAAGCCCGCCTCGGCGAGCTTGGCGAAGTTCCACACCGTGAACGGCGCCACGTCGGGCCGCAGCGCCACGCGCAGCTCACCGACGTCGGTGAAGATGCGGGCGGAGACGATACGCTCGACCTCTACGATCTCGGGCACCACCATGGGGTTGTGCGCCGGGCTCGTCGGCGTCGGCAGCTTGAGCGCCGTGGCCAAGGCGAGGGCCTCGGCGCGGGTCTTCGCCTCGGGCTGAACCGCGCCTTGCTGCACCAGGGCCATCAGCGTGGTCTGGTGGGGCTTGAGATCCTTCACCAACGGGATCGTGGCGCGGATCGCCGCCAGGCCCTCAGCCCACACATCGGCGTGAACGCTCGCCTGGAGCGCCGACAGAAGCGGCGCGAGGGCCTGGGCGTCGGGGAGCTTGGTGAGCAGCGAGGCCCCAGCGGCGACGACCTGCTCATCGGCGGCGCCCAAGAGCGAGAGCCGCTCTTCGAGGGTCGGCGTGAGCTCCATCAAGCGCCCGGCGGCGGCGCCGCGCAGGGCGGCCTCGGGGCTCTTGAGCGCGAGGCGGCTGAGCTGGGCGGTGTCATCCAACGCCTCGATCGCCGCCTGCTGCACCAACAAGGGCGCCTCAGGCCTCAGGTAGGGGCGCAGGTTCAGCTCGACCTTGGCCGCGTCGAGCCCCGCGATGGCGGCAGCGACGACGAGGGGATCTGCGCTCTCCAGGGACGGGCCCAAGAGCTTGGTGTGGTCGAGGCCGGCCACGGCGCCCGCGGCGCGAAGGGCCTCTAAACGCACGCCGAGGTCTTTGTCTTGGAGGAGCTTGGTGATGATCTCGGCGCTCTCGGGCCCGCCGAGGGCGCTGATGGAGCGCGCGGCGGCCACACGCACGCCGACGTCGGCGTCCGCCGCGCCCGCGCGCAGGAGCGCCAACTTACGCTCCGGGGTGTTGGCGGCGGCGGCCAAGGCGCGGGTCAGAAAGCCTCGCACCACGGGATCGTAGTCCTCAACCTGGCGTCTGCTGAGGTCGGAGTACGCCGCGTCGGGAAGCTCGGTGGCGCCGATCCTGGCCAAGGCGAAGGCCGCCGCCTGGCGGGGCTTGGGCTCCACCCGGCGAAGCTGGGCGACCAGGGCGGTGAGCGTCGTCGGGGCGAGGGCCTCGGGCAGCTTCTTCATGCCCAGGCGGCCCAAGGCCAAGGCGGCCTCCCGGGACTCGGCGACACCCCCCTCTAAGGCCGCGAGTAAGGTCGGCACCTGCGCGGCGCCCCCTTGGGTGCCCAGGGCGGCGACGAGGCGGGCGCGCACCTTGGGGTGGGTCTCCGCGGGCAGGCGCCGGGCGGCCTCTTCAGCGCCGCCGACGACCAAACCGAGACCAAACGCGGCGTTCTCGCGCACGGTGATGTCGGCGTCAGCGCAGAGCGTGACGAGGCGGGGGAGCGCGGCGGGGTCACGAAGACGCGCGAGGGCCAAGGTGGCGCGGGCACGAACGGACGCCCGGGGATCGTTGAGGAAGGGCTCCAACGACGCGTAGGGCAGTCGCTGCAGCTCGATGAGCCAGATCGCCTGGGCCTCTAAGCGCTCGTCAGCGGGGGAGATCGCGGCGGCGGCCTTGGCCGCGGCGGTGGTCTCGGCGGGGGGCGCGTCAGCGGGCGCCATGGCCTCAGCGCCCATGAGGGCCAGGAGCAGGAGCGTCGTCAAGGCGGCCTCCGAAGGTTACCCCGCCTAAGCTAACCCACCGCGTCGAGGTCTCGTGTGTCGAGCGTGCAGGAGCGGACGCAGGAGCTTCTGAAGCTGGCGGCGGAGAGCCGCGCGGGGCTCAAACGCGCCGCGGACGCCCTCGATCGCCTCCCCGAGCCGGAGCAGGCGGAGGCGCGCGCGGCGCTGATGGCGCTCGCTGGGGTGCAGCCGGGCGAAGAGGCCGAGGAGGGTGAGGAGGGGGAGGGGACGACGCTCACGAACAAACGCCTGCTTCGTTGGGCCTTAGGCCGCGAAGCCGAGGCTCAGCGCCCGGGCAACCCCACCCACCGCGACGAGTCCTTCGTCTGCGCACGCTGCGGCGCTCAGGTGGCCCCCGGCGGCGCCCGGGTGCGTGACCACTGCCCGGCCTGCCTGCACGGCCAGCACGTCGACGGCCCCGTGCCTGGGGATCGGGCCGCGCGCTGCGGCGGGCTGCTGAAGCCGACAGGTTTGGAGCGGCGCGGAGAGGAGCTGGTGCTCACCCACACCTGCGCGCTCTGCGGCGTGGTACGCCGAGTTCGGGCGCATCCTGACGACGACCCCGCCGCGCTGCGGGCGCTCTCGGCGTCGAGCGGTTGGCGGGCGATCCGTTGACGTTCACGCCAGCGTGCGCAGCCTGTGAGCGTGCCGACCGATCTCCTCGAACGCCTCGCGGGCTCATGCGCGGCGCTCTCCCTCGGTGAGCCCGTCTACGTCGCCGTCTCCGGCGGTGTGGACTCTACGGTCTTGGCCTGGGGCCTCCACCAGCTCGGGCGCAAACCGACGGTTGTGCACGTTCATCATGGTCTACGCGCGGCCTCTGACGCTGAGGCCGATCAGGTGAAGGCCCTCGCCGAGGGCCTCGGCCTGCCGTTCATCTTGATTCGCCTCCAGCTTGATCCCGACCCCGTCGGCCTCGCCGCCCGCGCCCGGGCCGCGCGTTACGCCGCCTTCGACGCGCTGCCGCCGGGTGACGTCGCCTTGGGCCATCACCTCGACGATCAAGCCGAGACCGTGCTCGACCGCCTCGCCCGCGGCGCTGGGGCGAGGGGGCTGGGCGCGATGCGCCCTCGCCGGGGGCGCTTTGTGCGGCCCCTGCTCTTCGCTCACCGGGCCGAGCTGGAGGCCCTCGCCCGCGACGCCGGGCTCGTCTGGGTCGAAGATCCCTCGAACCGCACCCGATCCCGAGGCGCCCTGCGGCATCAGGTCTTGCCCGCACTAGAGGCCCTCCGCGCGGGCGCGGCGGCGGGTTTGGCCCGCAGCGCGGCCCTGCTCGCTGAAGACGACGCCCTGTTGAGCGCCCTCGTCGAGCCCCTCCTCACCTCAGACGGCGGCGTCTCCTACGCCCGGCTCAGCGCCGCCCCGCCGCCGATTCAGCGTCGTGCGCTCTTGCGGCTCATGGAGTCCGCGCGAGGGGAGGGGGCGCTGGAGCTCAGCGCTCGCCACATCGACGGGGCCCTTCGCCTCGATCACCCCGGCGCGAGCCTGACCCTTCCCGGCGGCTTCTCTTTGGTGCTCGACGACGACACCCTGCGCTGCCTGCCCCCGGCCCCATCGCCCGCCGAGGGCGCGGTGTTTACCTGGGGGCTGTGGAGAGTTGAGGCTGAGGCTCCGGTTCGGGCGCGGTCGCCTGAGCCTGGGGAGCAGCTCGGCGGCCAAGACCTCGCCGAGCGCCTCCGCGCGGCGGGGGTGAGCCGGATCTTTCGTCGATATCACCCCGTCATCGAACGAGAGGGCCAGCGCTGGGTGCCCGGCCTGACCCTCTCGCCCTCAAGCCGGGGTGTGCGTGTGCGGTGTGAGCGCCCCGCCGGGCCATCGGTGCCCGGTGGTGGCCCTTTCGAGGCTACGATATAGTCCACCATTGCTGACTGAGAGCGGAAGCTCGGGATGACCTCCTGATATGAACAAGCACGGACGCACCATCCTCTTCTGGGCCTTTCTGGCCCTCGTGGTCCTCATGGCCTTCGTGGTGGCGGTTCAAAAGGACCCGCGGCCGCCGAACGTCGACCTGACCTACTCGTCGTTCATGCAGCGCGTCGAGCAAGGTGAGGTGACGAAGGTTGTGATCCAAGGCGAAGAGATCCGCGGCGAGCTGGTCGGCGGCTCCACCTTCAAGGCCGTCGGCCCCGCCGATCAGGACTTCTTGGTGCGGAGCCTCGCCGAGCACAAGCAGCGCGGTGTGGCTCACCTTGGTCTCCAACGCCTTGCCGATCATCATCCTCATCGGCCTCTTCGTGTTCATGATGCGCCAGCTCCAGTCCGGCGGCGGCAAAGCCATGAACTTCGGGAAGTCCAAGGCCAAGCTCCTGAACGAGAGCGGGCGCCGGGTCACCTTTGAGGACGTCAGCGGCGTTCAAGAGGCCAAAGAGGAGCTGGAGGAGATCATCCAGTTCCTCAAGGAT
>JAKLKE010000211.1:9828-10060 GCA_023150775.1 Myxococcota bacterium | reverse complement strand
GTGAGCGGCTTCACCGTCGAGCCGGGCTGGCGCCGGGCCATCGTGGCGCGGTTGAAGGGGCTCTGGGCGTAGTCGCGCCCGCCGACCATCGCCAGGATCGCCCCGTCCGTCACCCGCACGGCGACGAGGGCGACCTGCACCCCTTTGGCTTTGGGGTAGGCCTCGTCGAGCTTGGCCATGGACTCGCTGACGACACGCTCGGCGAGGCGCTGCAAGGGCGGGTGGATCAAGG
>JAKLKE010000211.1:0-9818 GCA_023150775.1 Myxococcota bacterium | reverse complement strand
CGCTGAGGCCCTCGCCCGCGACGCGGCCCTCGCCGAGCTTGGCCTCGACCTCCTCCAGCGCGGCGTCCACGGCGTAGGGCGCGCGGCGCCCGGAGATCCCGGCGGCCACGGCGAGGGGGCGCGCCAGCTCCTTCGCCGCCAGCTCGGGCTCGATCCAGCCCTCCTCTTGAAGGCGCCGCAGGGCCAGATCTCGGCGCTCTTTGGCCTTCGCGGGGTGGCGCAGCGGGTTGTAGTTGTTCGGCGAAGAGATGATGCCCGCCAAGGTGGCGGCCTCGCCAATGCCGATGCGCTCAATGGGCTTCGCGAAGAACGCCCGGCTGGCTTGATCCGCACCGCAGATGGCGACCCCGCCAGACTGGCCCCAGTAGATCTCGTTGAGGTACAGGGCGAGGATCTCGTCCTTCGTGAGCTGCTGCTCTAAGGCCAAGGAGTAAAAGACCTCCTTCACCTTGCGCTGAATCGTGCGCTCTTGGCTCAAGAAGAGGTTCTTGGCGAGCTGCTGGGTGAGGGTAGAGCCGCCCTGCATCCGGTCCCCAGCGGTGACGTTGACGTAGAGCGCCCGCAGGATGCCCAAGGGGGACACCCCTCGGTGGCGGTAAAAGTCGGCGTCCTCCATGGCCAAGACGGCGAGGCGCAGGGCCTTGGGGAAGTCGTCGAGCTTTCGGGGGACCCGCTCTTCGTTGTCGTCGCCGCGCACCGAGGCCAAGGCTGTCGGCGGGAGCACCACCGAGGCTTTGGGGGAGATGGAGGAGATCGCCCCGCCGGTGAACTTCACCGTGACCTTCTGCTCAAGCACCGTGTAGCCGGGGCCTGAGGCGGCCTTCGTCCAGACGGTCAGGGCGTCGGCGGCGACGGAGAAGTCGCCCGGACGCGCCACGCTGTCTACCCGGGCGTAACCCGCGCCGAGGAGATCCTTCGCCAGGGCCTCGGGCTCAAGGGCCAGGCCCGTCCACAGCTCGACGGGGCCCGACCACACCTTGCCCGGCAGCTCCCAGAGCGGCGTCGAGAGGCGATCCTTCACGCCGGCCAGCGCCGCCCGGTAGAGCGAGACGAAGACCACACCGCCGCCGAGCATCAAGCCCAGGCAGGTCGCGAGGCCCCAATGAAACAGGCGCCGCAGCGCACGACGCCAGAACGGCAGGTTCGCGGCGCCGCCCACCTTGGGTGGGTTGAGCCGCGCGGGTTTGCGCGGAGGCTTCGTGGCCTTGGCGCCTGACGTGTCCCCTGACTTCGCCACGCGATCGTCCTCAGAGCCGCGCTTGGACGGCCTCATCCGGGCGCATCACGCGCGGAAACATCAGTGGTGAACCGAGGCCTTCACGAGCAGGAACACCACGAAGGCGTAACCACCCAAGACGCCGAGCACGGGGAGAACCACCGTGAGCGCCTCGACGAGCGGGTTGGAGTCCTCGTTGGAGGCGTGATCGGCGTGGCCATGGGCGGAGTGATCGGCAGACATGAAACCCTCGGAGGCAGGATCGTCCGCGCAGGGTAACACAGCCTCTGCTCCGCGTCTCCCTTCCCCGAACGACGCGCGCAGGCTAACCCTTGGGGTATGCCTGATCCTGTCATCCTCGGAAAGAAGCTCCAAGCCCTGTCCACCGCCGAGACGGCCCGGCAGCGGCTCCATCAGATCCGCCCGCTCCGTGGGGTTCGAGGGGTGCCGATCGCCGCCCTCACCCGCGCGGTGAAGGAGGCCTGGCTTGAGCACCCCTACAAGCTCCCCCGGGACGGTGAGCTGCTCCAGACCCTCTACACCGAGGCCTGGGAGGACGGCATCATCGCCGTCGGCGTGCTCGCGGCGCTCGTGCCCGACGATCCGGTCAACGCCTTAGAGCTCGGCATGACCTGGCTTGAGATGTGTGACGATCTGGAGACCGCCGACGCTTTGGGCTGGCTCGTGCTCGGCCCGGCCTTGTTGGCCCACCCCCGCGGCCTGCAGATGGGGCCTCTGGAGGAGTGGCTGGCCTCACCCCGGCCCATGGAGCGCCGGGCGGGGGCGATGGCGGCGATGTCATTCACCACCGAGCCCGTCACCGGCCCGGCGGCGGCGGCCTTGCGGGAGCGCATGGAGCAGACGCGCTTGATCTACGTCGAGGAGCCCCTGAGCGACGCGCTGGTTCAGGTGGCCGATCTCCTCGTGCGTGACCACGAGCCCCATGTGCGAAAGGCCCTCGCCCGCCTGCTGCGCTGCTGGGCCCAGGGCGACCCGGACGCCGTGGAGGAGTGGCTGCAGTCGGTGCGTGGCGGCGTGCCGAAGGTGCTCCGTGAAGAAGCAGAGCGCGGCATCAAGCGGGGCCGCCGCGCGATGGCGGTTGAAATGCCTGACGGTGAGGAGTAGGCTCAAAGGCGTTCAACCCCCGAGGTGCCCGTGTCTGAGCCCGAGACGACGTCCAACCCGCTGAGCCTTGAGAACCTGCCGACCATCACCGCCGTCGCGTTCATCCTGGCGCTGCTCGCCCTCGCGGTGACGTTCATGTCGCTTCAGCGGACCAGCGCCGCCCTCGTGCAGGTCGCGGGCTTAGAGCTCGCCGCCGCGCGCCGGGACACCGCCATCGAGAAGGAGGTGCTGGACCTCCGCTCCCGCCTTGAGGCCCTGGAGGCCAAGGTCGCCACCGCGCCGGCCGCCCCCGCGGAGCCCGCGACCGCCGCCCCGGCGTCTCCCTGAGCCTCACCCCGCCGCTCACCGCCCATGAGCGCCTGCTCCGCGAGCGTCTGGAGCGTCTCTACGCCGAGACCAACTTCGACGCGCGGCTGCGCGCCGACCCGATTCGTTTCCCTCGCCGCTACACCGACGAGGAGGACGTCGCCCTCGCCGCGCTCCTCTCGGCGAGCTTCGCCTATGGCCGGGTGGACCTCTTCCCGCCGGTCCTGGAGCGCCTCTTCGCGCTGCTCGACACGTCGGGCGGGCCGATCCAGTTTGTCCGCCGGTTTGACGCCGAGCGGGACGGCCCTCAACTAGACTGGCTTGTCTACCGCTGGAGCCGCGGCATCGACCTCACCTTGCTGTTCTTGGGCTTACGACGGCTCTTTGAGCAGGGCGTGAGCCTCCGGCAGATCTTCACGCGCGGGTTTCGCCCAGAGCACACCAGCGCCCGGGAGGCCCTCGACGACGCCGTGGAGACCCTTCGAGACGCCGTGCTCGCTGAGGCCTGGCGGGCGAAGGTGGACGCGCCCAGCTTTGAGGCGCTGCCTCGGGGCCTACGATTTATCTTGGTGCGCCCGGCGGACGGCTCGGCGAACAAGCGCTGGAACATGTTTCTGCGGTGGATGGTGCGCTCGGGCCGCGAAGGCGTTGACCTCGGGCTCTGGACGGAGCTGCCGCCGAGCGCGCTGCTGATGCCCCTCGACACCCACGTCCTGCGCATCAGCAAGTTTTTGGGGCTCATCCCCAAGGAGCAGGGCACTTGGCGAGTGGCCGAGGCGCTGACCGCGCGCCTGCGCCGCCTGGATCCCGACGACCCAACACGCTACGACTTCGCCTTGGCCCACCTCGGCATCTCCGGTCTCTGCCCGGGGTTTCGTGACGCCGAGGCCTGCCCCCGCTGCCCGCTCTTGCCCGTCTGTGACGCGCCCTCCCCCTGACCCGAGCGCCGTATGGTCTCGCCCCGCTCTCTGCTCAGCCGACTGCGCGCCCGCCTGACGCCCAAGGTCGGCGAGCGCCGCCTGCCCCAGCACGAGGACGCGCTCTCAGACTGGGCGGCCCAAGGTGAAGGCACCTTTCAGTTCATCGCCGCCGCCGTCGTCGGCGCCTGGGAGGTGGGCCTCGCGGAGCTCGCCCGGGAGGCCCGGCAGACGAGGCCCCCGGCGGAGGCCGCGGCCTTCGTGGAGCGGTGCTCAGACGCCTTGGTGCCCACGCTCACCCCGGTCCAGGGCGCGGGCAAACGGCTAGAGAAGGCGATGTTGGCCGGGCTCACCTCCCAGACCGGGCGCCTGCTCGACGTCGTCGCGCCGGCCGTGGCGACGCTCTTGAGCTTGGGCGCTGAGCTTGAGGTGGGCTGGCACGCCACGGCGGACTACGTCGCGCCGCTCTTCCCCAAGACCCCGGAGGGCCAGGCCGCGCTGCGCCGCCTGCGGGAGGAGGGCGCCCACAACCTCGCCCGGGCCTTTGATGAGCCCGCCGCCCAGCTCAAGGCCCAATATGGCGCCTTGGCCGAGGCGACAGACCTCTCCCGGGCCCTCGGAGACCCGTTAGAGGCCTATCGGATGAGCGTCACCTTGGCCTTGGAGCTGACGCTGAGCGCCCAACGGGAGGCCTTGCTCGTCGCCCTTCGGGGGCGCTGACCCGGCGCTGTTCAGGACGGGCTCGGCGGGCTGGCCTCGGGGGAGGGCGCGCTGAGGCTCTCCAAGAAGGCCGTGAGCGCCGCGATCTCTGACTCATTCAGCTTCAAGGGCCGTAAGGTCAGCTCGCGGTGGCCGAGGGGCGGCTCGCCGGGCAAGGTCGAGTAGAAGTTGAGCACCTCGTCTAAGGTTTTAAAGCGGCCGTCGTGCATGTACGGCGCGGTCTGGGCGACGTGGCGAAGGCTCGGCGTCTTAAACGCCAGGATGAAGTCAGGGAACTCGGGGTTGAGGTAACGAAGCTCGGGGCAGTCCGTCGTGTCGCTGTAGGGCCCGGCGCAGTTGAACTCGGCGGTGAGCACACGCCGGGCGCCGACGGCCCGGCCCATGTCGAGGCCTTCAGAGGGCGTCGTCGGCAGGCCCAGGCTATGAAACGCGTCGTCGGCGAGGTTCGGGCCGTTGTGGCAGAGCACACAGCTCGCCTCACCCACAAAGAGCTTGAGGCCGGCCTCGGCCTCTCGGCTGAGGTGGCCGCCGCCGGTCGCATCTCCGGCGCGCACAGCGGCGACGTAGCGGTCGAAGTTGGACGGCTGCGGGGTGAGCGTGCGCTGAAACGCCTCCATCACCTTGCCGACGTTGGCGAAGACCTCGTTCACGGCGCGTTGATCGGCCTCGCTCATCGCCGTCCATTGCAGGTGATCCGGGCCTTGGGGCTCGCCGGGGTTCGGGCGGCCAAACTCGGGGAAGCGGGCGCGGTCGTCCAGGGGCGGCATCGGCCCAAACAGCGCCTCATACGGCGCCCGGTAGTGGTTGAAGACGTGGTGGGCGACACGCACGCGGTCGAGGTTGTGCTCCAGGGGGCTCTCGATGGGGCCGAGGGCCTGGGACCAGATGGTGTCGGCGCGTCCGTCCCAGAACTGCCACGACGAGTACATGCCGCCGATCAGCGTCGGGGTGTTGCGTTTGCCGACGGCGACGCCCTTCGCGACGCGCTCGCCGTCGGTGTAGTGCCGCGCGGGCTGGTGGCAGGTCGCGCAGGAGACCGCGCCGTTGGACGAGAGCCGGACGTCAAAAAACAACGCGAGGCCCAAGGCTGCGGCGTCGGCGTTGTCCGCGACGCGGTTGGACGGCGACGGGGGCCGCTCGGGCAGAGGCGAGAGGCTCATCACCTGGGCCAGCTCGCGGGCGGTCAGCGTGGTCTCCGCCGCCGTGGGCCCACCCGAGGACGACGGGCCGCCGCAGGCCAAGAGCAGGCTCAGCAGGATCGGGCTCATAAGAGCTCGTAGGGCAAGACGAGCCGGTCGGCGCCTTTGGGGCCGTTCACGTCGACGCTCACGCTCCAGCGGCCGGGCATGTGGAACTTCATGCCCGTCGTGCGGTAGACCCCGCCGGGGTGGGTGCAGACCCCCGCCGCGTCGCAGGACCCAGGGTCGTCGATGGGGTCCGTGGACATCCCGTGGCCGTGCTGGGGCATCTGGGCGTCTACGGCGACGGTGGCGTCAGAGATCGGCGCGCCGGTCTGGGGATCGGTGAGCGTGACCTTCACCTCAAACAGCTCGGAGAGGGGAGGGGGGTTGGGCACCAGCTCCAAGGCCACGACGTAGGCGCCGCGCTGGGTCTCGCCGCCCAGCGCTTTGGGGGCCTCGGGCGCGGTGACGGGCGCCTCAGAGGGGTTGGTGGTTGTCGACGGCGGCGCCTGGCCGCAGCCAAGCAGCAGAAGCAGCGAGAGCATGGCTCACCCTTTGGGCCGAATCAGCCCAGTGGACGGGGAACAGGGCGCGGACGGTTCGCGGGGGTCGAGCGAGAGCCCGCCTCCTCCCGGTACCAGCGCACAAAGATGACGCCGATGGAGCCCCACACGATGAAGCCCGCGGGCACCCACATGATGATCCCGCCGATGCGCTGGTCGTAGAGGGGGTCAATCCCCCACATCCGCGGCACATGGGCGTACCAGGTGTAGAGCACGTCGTTCGCCATCGTGATGATCGCGCCCAGCGCCTTCATGGGGACGCCGAGCACGACGAGGTACACGATCTTGCCGAAGTGCTGCAAAGATTGCAGCTCTTTGGCGGTGCCGACGACGGGCCACCAGCAGATCACCGCCGTCACCATAAACATCAGGTGCTCGGCGATATGAACGGGGTGGGACTCCATCGTGTGGTTGTAGAACGCCGGGATGTGCCACAGGCCGAGGATGCCGTTGTAGAGCAAGAACGCGGGCACGGGCAAGGTCACGAGCTTGGCGAAGCTCAAGAGGTTCGGGCTGCGGTTGAACAGCGCGGTGAAGAACCAGTCCGGCCAGGCCCGGATGAACAGCATCGGCATCACGAGGGTCAGCAGGAGGTGCTGAACCATGTGCACCGAGAACAGGTAGTTGTCGGCGACGTGGTGCAAGGGCCCGTTGAGGCAGACCACGATCACCAACATCGCCGCGACCATCCGCCACTTCTGGCCGGAGCTGGCCTCTTGGGTGAGGCCCCAGCGCTCACGCAGCGGGCCCATGGCGTAGAAGTAGAAGGCGGCCATCGCGGCGGTGCCCGCGATGGTGCTCGGATGCAGCCCCCAGTCGATCCAGGCGCCTGGGGGCGCGTCGGGGAGCTGGGAGTAGTCGCTCACCTCTAAGATGGGGGCGATGCCCGGATGGGCTTGGGCATCGCCGAGAAAGAGGCGCCAGAGACCCAGCATCATCTCCTCCGAGTCACTTCCCCCCGCCGAGGGAGTGAACGTACAGCGCGACGGCCTTGATCTTCTCGTCGCCCAAGATCGGGGTCCAGGAGATCATCGCCGTCCCGGTGACGCCTTTGTTGAGGGTGGTCTCGATGTCGGCCAAGGTGCCGCTGCCGTTCTTCCACTCAGCGTCGGTGAGGTTGGGGCCTACGCCGCCTTTGGCCTCGGGGCCGTGGCAAGCGACGCAGTTGGTCTTGAAGACCTCCGCGCCGTCGATGGCTGGGGCCGCCGCGACCTGCTCGGCGCCGCCTGCAGCGGCCTCACCGCCCGCCTCACCCTCAGGCGTCTCGACCTTGGGCGGGGGAGCGGCGACGTAGCCGAGCACGGGGCCCTTGTAGGCCAGCTGCTCCGCCCGGGTGAACGAGCCGAAGAGCAGCATCATCACCGTGACCATCAAGCCCGCCAAGATCAGGCTGGGCACGAAGATCTTCTTGTAGATGGGCTCATCAGGGCCCAGGTGCATGAAGATGAACACGACGAGGGCGAACTTGACGACGGAGAGCACCAACAACGGGGCGACGCCGAGGTTGTACCACTGGAACAGCGGCCCAATCTCGATGATCGTGAGCACCGTGAGCACCGCGGCGACACCTAAGTACGTCGTCATGCTCGTCGGCTTGTGCTCGTGCTCGTCGTGCCCACCCGCGTGGGCGTGGGAGTCGTGGCCGCTCATACGGTGTACTCCATCAGGTAGACGAGGGTGAAGATGACGATCCAGACGATGTCGACGAAGTGCCAGTACAGCCCGGCGACCTCGACGTTGAGGTGCGTCACCATGCTCTTGTGTTTGGTGAAGGTCGTGGCCAACACCAGGAGCAGCCACACGACGCCGAGGGTGACGTGGGTGCCGTGGAAGCCGGTCAGCACGTAGAAGGTCGAGCCAAACAGGTTCCCCTGGAGCTTGAGGCCCTCCAGGTAGAAGTGTGTGAACTCATAGCCCTGGAAGCCGACGAAGATCGCGCCCAAAAGCGCGGTCAGGGCCAGCCAGAGCCGGGTCTGGAACATGTTCCCCCGCTGGATGGCGGCCACGGCGAGCACCATGGTCACCGAGCTCATCAGCAGGTCGAAGGTGGAGATGGTGGTCACCTCCACCGAGAACAGGTCCAGGGGGTAAGGGCCGTTGCCGAAGAGCTGGTCCTTGCCACGGTAAGACAGGTAGGTCGCGATGAGCGAGCCGAAGAGCATACAGTCCGAGGCGAGGAACAACCAGAAGGCCAGCTTGAGGTTGGGCACCCCAAAGCTCGGCGGCGGATGCTCATGAACCGAGACGGCGGAATGATCGGAGGACACGGTGGAGACCTCGACGAAAAGTTGAGAAGGGGAGGGGAGTCGAGCCCTATTCGGGCTCGAAGGTCCAGGCCACAGTGCCCACGATGACGGTGAGCGCGCCCAGCACGGAGACCGCCGGGTGAATCATCAGGCCGCCGAAGAAGGTGATGACGCCGAAGGACACCACCATCGGCCAGTACGAGGCCGGGGGCATGTGGATGTGAATCTCGGCGGGGAGCTGCTCCTCCTCGGCCACCTCGGTCGTGTCGTCGTGGCCGTGGGTCGAGCCATACTTCTGGTCCCAGAACGGGCGCTCTGAGGTGACCTTGGGCATGAGATCGAAGTTGTGGACCGGCGGGGGCGAGGTGAGCGTCCACTCCAAGGTCGCGCCGTCCCAGGGGTCGTTCCCGGCCTGCTCACCGTTCGCCAAGCTCTTGGCATCCCCAAGAAGTGCATGGGGAAGAAGGTGACGTTGAGGCCGACGAGGCTGGACCAGAAGTGGACCTTGCCCCAGCTCTCGTCCATCAGCTTGCCGGTGATCTTGGGGAACCAGTAGTAGATGCCCGAGAACAAGCCGAGGATGGCGCCGCCGTAGAGCACGTAGTGGAAGTGCGCGACGACGAAGTAAGAGTCCTGGTGGTGCAGGTCGATCGGGGGCGAGGCGTGCATGACGCCGGAGAGCCCGCCGATGGTGAACATGCTGATGAAGCCCAACGCGAAGAGCATCGCGGTGGTGAAGCGGATGGAGCCGCCCCAGATCGTCGCCAGCCAGTTGAAGATCTTCACGCCCGTGGGGATGGCGATGAGCATCGTGGCCAAGGAGAAGGCCGTGTCCGCCACGGGGCCGAGGCCGGTGGTGAACATGTGGTGCGACCACACGCCGAAGCCGACGAAGCCGATGAGGATGCCCGAGAAGATGACGAAGGGCGCGCCGAACAGAGGCTTGCGGGCGAAGACCGGCAAGACTTCAGACACGATGCCCATGGCCGGCAGGATGAGGATGTAGACCTCAGGGTGCCCGAAGAGCCAGAACAGGTGCTGCCACAAGAGCGGGTCGCCGCCGGCCTCGGGGACGTAGAAGTTGGTCCCGAACATGCGGTCGAAGGTGAGCAGGATGAGCGCCACGGTGATCATCGGGAACGACAAGATCACCAAGAACTGCACCACCAGGGTCATCCACACGAACACCGGCATCCGCATGAGCGACATGCCCGGCGCGCGCATGTTGAGGATCGTGGCGATGAAGTTGAACCCGGCGGCCAGCGACGCCACGCCGAGGGTCTGGAGGCCCAAAGCCCAGAAGTCTACGCCGGGGCCCGGCGAGTACTGAATCGAGGTGAGGTTCGCGTAGCCGAACCAGCCCGCGGCGGGGGCCTCGCCGAAGAAGAACGACGAGTTGATGAACAGACCGCCGAAGAGGAAGGTCCAGAACGAGAAGGCGTTCAGCCGCGGGAAGGCCACGTCGCGGGCGCCGATCATGAGCGGCACCATGTAGTTGAAGAACGCGGCCGAGAGCGGCATGACCATGAGGAAGATCATGGTCG
>JAKLKE010000210.1 GCA_023150775.1 Myxococcota bacterium | reverse complement strand
CGATGGTGGCCAGCTCCCCACGCAGGGCCTCCAAAAACTCCTCTTTGTCCCGATCGCTCTCGGAGAGATCCAGGGTGACGTCGATCTCCGCCGCGTTCACGTCCTGGGCGTGCTCATCCAGCTCCGCGCGCCCGGTGCGACGGCTCGTCGACACCACCTCGGGGAAGCTGAGCAGGGCCGTCTCGACGCGGCGCCCGAGACGGTCCGACGCCTCCAACGAGGTGCCCGGTCGGGTGACCACGTTGATCGTCAGCGCGCCCTCATTAAACTCGGGGAGAAACGTGCGCCCGAGGCTGGGCACCACGGCGAGGGACGCGATCAGAGCCGCCGCAGAGAGCCCCAGCACCCAGCCCGGGCGCGCCAGCGCGGTCTCCAACAGCGGCCCGTAGACCCGCTGGCTCCATCGGGCGAGCCGACTCTCGTCCTCGGCGACGGCCTTCGCCCCGGGCAGCAGGTAGGCGCACAGCGCGGGCGTGAGCGTGACCGCCACACCCAACGACGCGAGCAGCGCGACGACGTAGCTCATGCCCAAGGGCGCGAGCATCCGCCCCTCGACGCCCTCCAAGAAGAACAGGGGCAGAAACACCAGCGTGATGATCAAGGTGGCGAACACGATGGAGCCACGAATCTCGACCGACGCCTCGTAGATCACCACCAGGGGATCCCGCTGGGCCTCAGGCGGCAGCGTGTGGTTCTCGCGCAGGCGGCGGAAGACGTTCTCGACGTCGATGATCGCGTCATCGACGACGGAGCCGATGGCGATGGTGAGCCCGCCCAAGGTCATCGTGTCCAAGGTGAGCCCCATCGCGTCCAGCGCGAGCACCGCGACCACCAACGAGACGGGGATCGCCGCCAGAGAGATCACCGAGGCGCGGACGTTGCCCAAGAACAACAGCAGGATCACCGCCACGAGCAGCGCGCCGTCTCTCAGGGATCGCCCGACGTTCGACACGGCGCTCTGAATAAAGTCGGCCTGACGAAACACGCGCCGGTTGAGCGTGAGCCCTTCAGGCAGCGAGGGCTCCAGCTCATCCAGCAGGGCGTCTACCTTGGCGGTGACCTCCAAGGTGTTGGCATCAGGCTGCTTGAGCACCCCCATCACCACGGCGGGCCGCGCGTTCGCCGAGCCCTCGCCACGTTTGACCTTGGGCGCATAACCGACGCTCCCGAGCTGCCGCACCAGGATCGGGCGGCCCTCGCGCACGGCCACCACAGACTCACCGAGGGCCTCGGGATCCGCGGCGCGGCCCACCACCCGCACGAGGTACTCTTGATCGTTCGCGCTGACGAACCCGCCCGAGGCGTTGGAGTTCGCCTCACGCAGCGCCTCGGCCACCTCATCCACGGAGATGTGAAGCCCCGCGAGGGCCTCGGGGCGCAGCGTCACATGCACCTGTTTGACGCCGCCGCCGATGGGGATCACCTGAGAGACGCCGGGCACGCCCAGCAGCCGCTTGCGGATCACCTGATCGGCGAAGGTGCGCGCCCTCATCGACTGCTCGTCGCCCGCCTCTCGCCAGTCCAACGACAAGAACATGATCTCCCCCATGACGGAGGAGGTGGGCGCGAGCTGCGGCGGCTGAATGTCCGCCGGGAGCTGCGGCAGCGCGAGCTGGGTCTTCTCGTTGACGATCTGCCGCGCGGCGGGCAGATCCGTGCCCCACTCAAACTCCACCCACACAATCGAGATGCCGACGCCCGAGGCGCTGCGCACCCGCCGCACCCCCGAGGCGCCGTTCACGGCGGTCTCCAGAGGCCAGGTCACCAAGGTCTCGACCTCTTCAGGGGCGAGGCCGTGGGCCTCGGTGACGAGGGTGACCGTCGGCGCGGTGAGGTCGGGGAACACATCGACGGGCACACGGCGACCGACCACGAGGCCGACGACCACCAACAGCAGAGAGGCTGCGGTCACGAGCAGTCGATTCTTGACGGACCACTCAATCAGGGCGTTGAGCATCTTCCCCTCCCTCAGTGTTGGTGGCCATGCGCGGGGATGCCGCCCGCGGACGTGGAGAGCAGCACCTCATAGGCCCCGCGGCTCACGACACGCTCCCCAGCGACAAGCCCGGAGGTGACGGCGATCGTGTCGCCATCCCGCGCCCCCAAGGTCACCCGACGCTTGTAAAAGCCCTCGCCGCCGTCCATCACATAGACCACGGTGGCGCCGCCATCATCCACGATCGCCGCCGCTGGGATGACGATCGCCTCGATCCGCTCCGGCGTGAACACCCGCACATCGACGTAGCTCCCGGGCATCAGGCCGCCGGGGTTGGGCAGCTCAAACACGATGGGGACGGTGCGATCGATGGGGTCTACCGCCGCGCCCACGGCGAGCAGGCCGCCCCCGGTGGAGGCGTCCACGAGCACAGGCGAGGCGCCGCCCGCGACGGTGAACATCGCGCCCGCCGAGCCCCGCACACGCGGCGCGTCGGACTCGGTCACCCGGGCCTCCAACCACAGTCGGCTGGGGTCCACGATCTCCACCACCACGTCGCCCACCCCCAAGACGCTGCCCTCTTGAGCGCGCACAAAGGCGACCTCCCCGGCGATGGGGGAGCGCAGCTCAGCGCCGCCGCCGCCGCTGCCCGACCACGCCGCGCGTCGGCCCCGCGCCGACGTGAGCTCCTGCTCGGCCACCACGAGGCGCGCCTTGGCGGCCTCCAGGGCCTTCGTGGAGACCACCTCGGGGTGAAGGGCCTCAGCGCGCACAAGCTCGGCCTCGGCGATGGCGCGCTCGGACTCGGCGGCGGCCAAGGCGGCGTCAACGGCGCCCCGGTCTTCCCCACCCACGGGCACCACGCGGGCGAGCACGTCCCCGGCGCGCACCTTCGCGCCCACCCGCAGAAGCGCCGTGGCGACGAGGCGCCCGGTCACGGGGCTGCCCAAGCTGGCCTTGGCCCCGATGGGCGCCACCAGCTCACCCGTCGCGCGCACCGAGCCCCGAATCGTCGCCGACTCGGCCAGGGTCGTGGCGTAGACCGTCTTCCACTGGGCCTCTTTGAGATACGACACCACGGGCTCGGCGGGCTCGGCCTCGACCTCCCCGGCGATGGCCTCGTCCACCGTGGCGTACACCCGCACCTGGCCGATGGAGACCGTGCCCGAGACCGGGCCGTCCAGGCGCAGGATCAGCTCGGCCTCCCCGGCGCGTTTTGGCGTCACGATGGGCTTAAAGATCCCGTTTCGTAAGAGCTTATCGACGCTGAAGACCTCCTCCGTTCCGTCTGTGTGCCGAAGGGTCGCGGTGACTTTGCCTTCAGTCACCCACACAAACCCTTCAGGGTCTCGGGCGTCGGTGAAGTGCGCGATGAGCGGGGAGTCTTGGCCCACGACCAGGGCCGGAAGCTCCATGAACAGCTCCAGTCCATCGGCATAGACGGTGAACGAGAGCCCGGGGCGGCGGTCCTCTTCTTCCTCGGCGGCGGGGCCGTGGTCGTGGCCGTGCCCCCCTTGCGGGAGATCACAGCCAAAGGCGAAGAAGAAGGGCGCGAGCAGCAGCGCGGTTCGTTTCACAGAAGCCTCCTGTTCCGTCCTACTATCGTTAGTAGTAGAAGGCGCAAGAAGTTTCAGCGCACGAGCGCGCTCCACAGCTCCTCTGCGGCGTGGTGTAGACCCTCGTGGCCCCAGCCGATCCCGATCCCCGTGAGGGTGGCCAAGGCGAGGGCACCCCAGAGGGCGCGAGAGCCGCGCGGCGTGGGCCGAGGAGCAAGCAGGCGCATCACCCGGCGCTCTAAGCCTTGGGGCTGAACCAAGCCCAGCCCCGGCGCGGGCTCTAAGCGCAGCCGCGCCACGGCGATCAGGGCGCGTGAGACCGCCTCACCCCCACAACTGGCCGCGGCGGCGTCATCGGCGGCGTCCTCGACCGCGTCACGCCACGCCGCCATCACCCAGCCCGAGAACGGCGAGATGGCCGCCGCGAGGGTCAACGCCGCCGACCAGCGGGGGTCGCCGTGCTTCACATGGGCGCGCGCATGGGCCAACGCCGCGTCCAGCTCATCGGGCGCGAGACGCTCCATGACGGCCTTCGAGACGAGCACCCGGGGACGGACGAGCCCAACGGCGTGGCACAGCCCACGGGACGACGGCACCACACAGACCGCGTCATCCATGTGGCCCAAGGCCGTCAACGCGGCGCCGAGGCGCTCGGTCTCCATGAGCTGGAGCGCCGCGTGGGTCAGCCGCACGCCGGTCACCGTCCACATCGCGGCGCCGATCCACGCCAGCCAAGGCGGCAGCTCGGCGCCGTGCCAGAGGCACAAGTGCAGGTGGTGCCCGTGGCCGAGACAGTGATCACGGCTGGGGTCGATGAGGGCCAACAGCGACGGCGCGGCGATGGTGCCGAGCAGCGTGAGGGTGAGGAGGGCGGGCGCCAACAACAGCGCCGTCGTCAGCTCGATGCGGCTGGGGGGCGAGAGGTGTCGGCGGGCCGCCAGAGACGGCAGCGCCAGCGCCGCGACGAGCCAGATGATCGGCCACACCAAGGCGCCGACCGCCAGCACGAAGCTGAGCGTGCTCATGGATGGCCCCGCCGGGCGGCGATCAACGCCTCCAGCCGGTCCAAGAGCGCGCCGTCGGCGCTGGCGTCTACGAGCGCGGCGAGCCCGGCGTCCCCGTGGGCGAGGAGCGCGCTGGCCAAGGCGTCCGCCACGAGGCGCTCATGCTCGGCGCGGCTCATCGCAGCGTCATACCGCCACGCGAGGCCGTCCTTCTCCCGCCGCAGCAGCCCCTTGCGGTGCAGGCGGTCCAGGGTGGTCATCACGGTGGTGTACGCGCGGTCGGCGTCGCCGCGCATTCGGTCGGCGATCTCCCGCACCGTCGAGGGAGGGTGGGCCCAGACCGCCTCCATCACGACTTGTTCTAGCTCACCGAGGTGACTCATCCACGCTCCTGCCGCCTGCGCCTGACCTCGCAGCAACGTAGCCTATCTCAGCGGTGGCACAACCGCCGGGTGGGCCATCAGCCCCCAACCTCCTCCATCAGCCCCAGCGCCTTCTGGCTCCCACCGAGCCACCCATTGAAACATTCATCTCTGACGAACGCCGTGGTTATGACATAGGATTGAGCGCCCGGTCCACCCTGGGCCTGTACACCTGAAGGTGCATGATGGGTGAAGAGCACAAAACCGACGTCTGCTGCGCCCCGGTCGCCGTACCGCCGCCTGCCGCCTTCGCCGGAGAAGCGCGAAGGTTCAAGATTCACGGCATGGACTGCGCGGAAGAGGTCGCCACGCTGAAGGGCGCCCTGCGCGAGATTGTGCCCGAGGATCAGCTTGGATTTGATGTGCTGAACGGGCGAATGTCCGTGCCAGCGACGGTGTCGGCGGAGCGGGTCGTCGCCGCGGTGGCGGCCACCGGAATGCGCGCCGAGCCCTGGGTCGAGACGCGAGCGCCCGACCTGGGCCACGGATGGTCGCCGCGGGACTCGCTCGTGGTCGCGAGCGGGCTCGGCACCGCCGTCGGGTTCGGCGTACACGTCGCGATGGGCGGCCTGACCGCGGCCATTGGCTCCGAGGGCGCGGGCCTCGCAGAGGGAGTCCCGTGGCCCGCGCGGCTGGCCTACAGCGTCGCGATCGCGGCGGGTTTGTGGGTCGTGGCCCCGAAGGCTTGGTACGCGCTGCGGAACCTACGCCCAGACATGAACCTGCTGATGACCATCGCGGTCGCGGGCGCGGTGGCGCTTGGGGAGTGGTTTGAGGCGGCGACCGTCGCGTGGCTGTTCTCCTTGTCCCTCGCCTTAGAGGCTTGGAGCGTCGGGCGCGCGCGTCGCGCCGTGGCCGCGCTGATGAAGCTCGCGCCAGATCGTGTGCGTTTGGTGCGTGAAGACGGCGAGGTGAACGTAGATCCCGCCGAGGTCGCCCCGGGTGGTGTGTTTCGTGTTCGGCCAGGAGAGCGTATCGGCCTCGACGGGCGCGTCTCACGCGGCGCCACCGAGGTAGACCAGGCGCCGATCACGGGCGAGTCGATGCCGGTGTCAAAGCAGGTCGGTGACGAGGTCTTTGCGGGCACCATCAACGGCTCAGGCGTGATTGAGGTCACGTCAACCCGCGCCGCAGGAGAGACGACCCTCGCGCGAATCGTTCGACAGGTCGGTGACGCGCAGGCGAAGCGGTCTGTGTCGGAACAATGGGTGGAGAAGTTCGCGCGAATCTACACGCCTGCGATCCTCGCCCTCGCGCTGGGCGTCGCCGTGGTGCCGCCGCTCTTCGGTGGCGAGCCCTCGGAGTGGGTGTATCGCGCGCTGGTGCTGCTCGTCATCGGATGCCCCTGCGCCCTGGTGATCGCGACGCCTGTTGCGATCGTCGCGTCCCTCGCGGCCTCAGCGCGACACGGCGTGCTGCTCAAGGGTGGCCGAGTGGCCGAGATCCCCGCCCATATTCGTGTGGTGGCCCTCGACAAGACCGGGACGCTCACCGAGGGCCGACCCCGCATCGTCGCCGTCGTGCCCCTCGCTGAGCATGACGAGGCCGCGCTGCTCGCCCGGGCCGCCGCCTTGGAGGCCGACTCTCAGCATCCGATCGCGCTCGCTGTCTTGACGCGCGCCCGCGAGCTTGGTGTGCCCATTCGTGCGGCCACCGATGTGATCGCGATCCACGGGAGAGGCGTCGAGGGACGCATCGACGGGCGCCAATTTTGGCTCGGCTCTCACAGGCTCCTCGAAGAGCGTGGCCAGGAGACGCCCGCCGTCCATGATCGCCTCGCAGCGATGGCCCAGAGCGGGCAGACCGTGGTGGTCGTGGGCAATGAGACGCACGTCTGCGGGCTCATCGCGGTGTCTGATCGTGTTCGTCCTGAGTCTGTCGCTGCAGTCGCCGCGCTAAGGCGCGCGGGGGTCACCCGCGTCGTCATGCTCACAGGCGACAACCGGGGCACCGCCGAGCTTGTCGGTCGTGAGGTCGGCGTTGACGAGGTGCGCGCCGAGCTGCTCCCTGAAGACAAGGTCCGCGCGATCGAGGCGCTGGAGCGGGATCACGGCCCTACCGCGATGATCGGGGACGGTGTGAACGACGCCCCTGCGCTCGCCCGAAGCACGCTCGGCGTCGCGATGGGGGCGGCGGGCACCGACGCGGCCATTGAGACCGCCGATGTGGCGCTGATGGGCGACGACCTGGGCAAGCTCGCGTGGCTGATTGAGCACTCCCACGCGACGCTCCGGGTGATCCGCGCGAACACGGCGTTCGCGCTCGGCGTGAAGGCCGTGTTCGCCGTCCTCACCTTCGCTGGCGCGGCGTCCCTTTGGGGGGCCATCGCCGCCGACATCGGCGCGTCGCTGCTCGTCGTGGCGAACGCTCTGCGCCTCCTGCGGCGCTAAACAAGGCGCACTCCGCCGATGACAGGATGTGACCGAGCGGGTCACGCCTTCGCTCAGCGGGGTCACAGCCAATCCCCCAAGACAAGACGAGGAGCGCCGCGTTTAACCCTTGGCACTGTTTTTGCTTGAGATCATGGACCCACGCTCGTCAGTGTCTGCGAGACCTCGTTGACAAGCCCCGACCTCTGGACATAAGCTCCTACCATGGCAAGTCTCGTCACCGCGCCGACCCCGCGCCGCAAGCTCCAAGTTCCCCGCGGGCTCTTGGGTCGTGCGCTGCGCGGTCTGCGGGTGCTCCTCCTCATCGCCTCGGTGCTTGGGCTCACCCCCATCGCTGAGGTGATCGAGCTGAGCGTGAGTGAGCACTCCTGGGTTGAGGTGGAAGAGCACGCGGGCGACGAGGTGTGCGAGGAGTCCTGCGCTGAGGCGGGCTGTCATGGGGACGCCCACCATTGCGGGTGCTGCGCGCCCTCCCCACGCCTCGCCGTGACGCCCCCGTGGTCACCCTCAGCGATGCGCGGCGCAGGCCAGCTCGTGCAGATGAGCGCCGTTCAGGTGCCGCCCGAGCGCACGTTGGCGCCGCCTTGGCACCCACCCAGGGCTTGAGAAGGTCTCTCGTCGTCGTTGGCGCCGCCAGCGTTCGTCCCACCTTCTCTCTCTGAGTCCATCATGCTCTTGACCCTGCTTTGGGTCGGGCTGGTCTCGCTCGTTGGCGCTGCCCCTGCACAGGGTCTCAGCGCTGACGAGGTGGTCCAGTCCGCGCTCAACAATGATCCCGACTATCTGGCCGCTGAGGCCGCCGTGCAAGAAGCAGAAGGTCTGCTTCGTGCCGCCACCGCGCTCCAGAACAATCCGACGGTCTACGTCGAGATGTCCGTCACTGACCCCCGCTTCGGGCTTCAAGTTCAACAGCCCATCTCGGTGACAGGTGAAGGGTTCGCGCGTCGCGCGGCGGCGGAGGCGCAGCTTCGGGCCGCCGAGGCGGAACGTGCCCGCGCGGCGCTTCAATGCGCGGCAGACGCCCGCTCGGCCTGGGCCGTGGCCGCCGCCGCGGAGTCCCGCGTAAGCCTGACCGCTCAAGCGCTCAACCAGGCGCGGGCGCGTCGTGAGCTGACCGAGGCGCGGGTTCAGGCGGGAGACGCCTCCGAGCTGAGCGCACGTTTGATGCGGCTCGCCGAGGTGGAGGCTGCCGCCGCGCACATGCAGGCTCAGAACGAGGCGACGGCGGCGAGGGTCGGCCTCGCGCAGTTTGTCGCCGGGGCGACGACCGCCGCTCTCGCGGGGGAGGTGCGCAGCGCAGCGCCCACATCCGCGGGGCCTGGGGAGCGCGCCGACCTGCGCGCGGCGGAGGACCGAGTGGCCGCGGCGGAGGCCACGCTCTCCGCAGAGCGAGCCGCGATGGTGCCGATGCTCTCGGTCGGCGCCTTCGTTGAGCATGAGGCCGGGACCACCTTCGCCGGGCCTTCATTGCAGATGAACGTGCCCTTCTGGAAGCTCAACCCCGACGGACGGGCCAGCGCCAAGCGCGCCTTGGTGGTCGCCGAGGCGGAAGCCCGCGCGGTCGGTCGAGTCGCTGAGGCGGAACAATCCGCGACGGAGCGGGCCCTGTCGGCGGCCACGGACACACGCGAGGGGCTGGTGAGTGACCCAGGCGCAGAGGCGAGCGCCGCCATCGCCGCGATTGATGACGCGGCGGCCCGAGGAGAGCTTGACGTGGCGACCGCCACGTTGCTGCGCCAGCAGGTACTTGACGCTTGGGGGGCCTCGATCACCCTTGAGCTGGCATACACCCAGGCCGAGATCGCGGCTCTGCTCGCGGCGTCCGATGTGGCGCTGCTCCCCGCCGAACTTCGTGAGGTGTCTCCATGACTCAATTCATCAGGGCCGCCCTCTTGGGGTCCGGCCTGCTCCTCAATCTCAGCGCATGTGCGGGCGGGCCGACGGCGGAGCCCCACGAAGACGCGCACGAAGAGGGCGAGGACCATGATGAACACGCCGACGATGGGGAGAAGAAGGGAGACGCACCTCACGACGATCACCCAGACGAGGCGGCGACGGCCCAGAACGTGCTTCAGGTCTCCGACGACCTCAAGCGTGACCTGCGCGTGAGCACGGTCGTGGTCAGCGCGACGGTGGGCGCGGAGCGGGTGGTGATCTTGGGCGAGCTGCGCGCGCACGAAGACGCCCTGGCCTCGGTCTCAGCACCGATCTCGTCGCGGGTGGCCCGCGTCTTGGTGTCCACCGGGGCGCAGGTCCGCGCGGGAGAGGCGCTCGTCGAGCTGGAGAGCGTTGACGTTGGACGCGCGAGGGCGACGCTCATCGCCGCGCAGGCTCAGGCGACACGCGCCCAGGCCGCGTTGGAGCGAAAGCGTGGGCTCGGCGAGATCATCTCCAAGGCGGATCTGGAGATCGCCGAGGCCGAGGCCGCGGTCACGAACGCGGAGCTGCGCGCAGCGGAGGCCGCGCTGGCGGCGCTCGGGGTAGGCCGCGCCGTGCCCGACCCGGCAGATGGCCGGTTCATCCTGCGCGCGCCGATCGCCGGGACGGTCCTGGATCGCTCGGTCACCGCCGGAGCGGTGATTGACGGCGAAGAGGTGCTCTTTCGGCTCGCGGATCTCAGCCGCATACAAGCAGAGGCGCACGCCTATGAGCGTGACGCCGTTCGCCTTCAGGTCGGCGCGCACGCAGACGTCACCCTCTCGGCGCTGCCCGGGGTGACGCTCTCGGGGACCGTGTCACGATTGGGCGGGGA
>JAKLKE010000020.1 GCA_023150775.1 Myxococcota bacterium | reverse complement strand
CCAGGGCCTCGGCCATCAGCCGGTCGCGCTCGGCGAGCTTGGCGAGGGCGTAGGCGCGCCGCGAGAAGAGGAGGGCGGCGCGGGGGGAGCTCGTGGTGGCGCTGCGCGTGAGGAGGCAGAGGGCCTCCAGATCACCTCGGCTGGTGGACCGCGCGTTGTCAACGCAGCGTCGAAGGACGGCCCTGGCGTCGTCGGAGCGGCCATAGGAGGCCGACCACTCGGCCATCTCAACGTGGACCATCAGCTCAAGGTGCGCGCTGTTGAGCTCGGCGGCGAGCGCGAGGGCGTCGCGGTAGACCTGCTCGGCCTCGTCCGTCCGCCCTGTCTCAGAGAGCAGCCCGGTGAGCATCGAGAGCGCCTCTAGATAGCACTCCAGATTCCGAACGGCGGTTGCGCGGGTTAAACACCGCCGGAGCGCCCACTCCGCATCGCGCAGCATCTTGGTGTCCATCAGCCCGCGCGCCACACGGACCAGGATCTTCGCCTCCGCGGGCTGTGGGTCACCGGTGAGCCTGGTGAGGGGGTAGGAGCGGCGCAGCGTCTGTACGGCCTCATCAGGCCTCCCCAGGTCGAACAGGAGCGCGGTGAGCTTGAAGAGCGCCAACGTCTCGGCTTGCCAGTCTCCCGCGACGGCCAGACCCTCGATCGCCCGCCGCAGCGTCGGCTCGGCCTCGGTGAGCCTGCCCTGGGCGAGCAGCAGCTCAGCGAGCGTATGCTGGACGCGCGCCTCCTCATAGCCGTCCTGGGCTGGCCCGGTGTAGAGCGCGATGCTCCGTCGAAAGCAGGCCTCGGCCTCAGAGAGATGGCCCTGAAGCGCCAGCGCCCTGCCGAGGTCGTATTGCGCCTCCGCCTCCCAGCCCGGCTCACCGTGCTGGATGGCGAGCTGAATGAGCAGTCGACTGGCGGTCTCGGCCTCGGCCGGTCTAGAGTACATGCTGATGGAGGCGTCGAAGGAGTAATGGCCATAGATTCCGAGCAGCGCCCGTGTCGCCAGAATCTTGAGCCCGTGGCGCTCGGCGATCTCCAGCGCCCGCTCTTTTGTCTGGAGCGCCTCGTCGCGCTTCCCACGGAGACTCTGCTGGGTGCTGAGGCAGAGCAAAGCCCAGGCTTGCCCGCTGGGCATCCCCAAGGCGAGGTAGATCTCAAACGCCTCCTTGAGCGTGCGCTCGGCGTGGTCCCTCCCCTGGGTCGTGGCCTGGATCTTCGCGAGGCCGATCAGCGCCGAGGCCTCTCCAGCGCGGGATCCGAGCGCCACCGCGAGCCGCCGCCCCTCCTCAAGCCGCTGCGTGGCCTCTGGGTTTGAGCGCCCGCCGGCCAAGGCCGTGCCCAGGCCGATCAGCGCGCGCATCTGACCGTAGGGGTCGCCGACCTGGGTCTTGAGCGTGAGGGCCTGCTGGTAGAGGTCCGTGACCTTAGCATCTGTGTTGAGTGTGACGGCGAGCGCCGCCTGGGCGAGCATCACCTCGGCCTGCCCAGAGGCGTCCCCCAAGGCGTCGAGCGTCTCCATCGCCTGCGCAAAGGCCGCCTGCGCCTCCTCTACGCGGCCTTGTTGGGCCCACACCCGGCCCAGCTCCAGGGTGGCCAGGGCCTCAAAAAGCGGGAGTTTGTGCTGTGTGGCGAGGGCCTGGGCCTCACGCTGGTGGGCCTTAGCCTCGGGCAGCGCACCCCGGAGCAGCGCCACCCGCCCCAGCCCGATCCGCGCCGCGGCCTGCTCCTGGCCATCGTTCAACCGCGTGGCGAGCTGGAGCGCCTCTTGGTGGCAGGCCTCGGCGTCGGAGAGCGCGTCGCGCACCAGGAGCGCGTCGCCGAGGGCGTTGAGCGCGCGGGCCTCCCGCTCGGGCGCCTTGTCGGCGCGGGCCCGTTGAAGCGCCTCCTCAAGGGACGGGACGAGGTTGAGGGCGTCTGGGGACGTGGGCTCGGCGGCTTGGGCGGGGCCCCACACCAAGGCGCTCAGCAGCGTGAGAACGGCAAAGGTCAACACCATCGAACACCTCGTCAGGACGCTGAGCAGGGTAGCACAGCGCGGCGGGGGTGGCCCGGAAGCTCACCCGCAGCCCCTCACATCCGCGAGAGCGCCCCCCGATCCACCTTGCCCAGCGCCGTGCGGGGCAGCCCATCGAGCACGGTCACCCGGTCGGGCACCTTAAACGCCGAGAGTCGCTGGCGACACCAGGCCCGAAGCGTGTCGCCCACCACCGTCGCCTCCGCGCGTAAGGTCACGAACGCCACGGGCCGCTCGCCCCAGCGCGCATCGGGCCGCCCGATCACGACGGCCTCGGCCACCTCGGGGTGCGCCAAGAGCGCGGCCTCGATCTCTCCCGGGTGTATGTTCTCGCCGCCGGAGATGAGCACCAGGTCCGCCCGACCGGAGACGACCACACGCCCCGTCTCCTCCACGCGCCCGGTGTCGTTCGTGCGGTGCTCGCCGCCGGGGGCCAAGACACCCCGCACGGTCAGAACGCCGTCGGCGTCGGCGCTCACCTCGTTAAACGGCAGAGGCCAGCCTACGTCGCCGCCTTGTCGGTGGTCGCCGGGGGCGCGGGTGGCCACCTGGGAGGCCGTCTCGGTCATGCCCCAGGTCACGGAAATCGGCAGGTTTAAGGCCCGAGCGCGCTCACGCAGAGGGGCTGGGCAAGGAGCGCCGCCGAGCAAGATCACCCGCAGACGCCGCGGAAAGGGCGCCTCGGGCCGCTGGTCCAGCACCTCGCTGAGCATGGCCGGCACAAACGAGACGAGGCTCACCAGGCCGCTGTCAAGCTCCTGGGCCACCCGGGCGGCGTCAAACCGTGGGTGAAGCAGGGCGGTGAAGCCCAAGACGGCGGACCGAATCAGCACAGAGAGCCCGCCGACGTGGTGCAGCGGCAGGCAGCATAACCAGCGGTCCTCAGGCAGGTGGCCTAAGCGGGAGGCCGAGCCAAAGGCCGAGAAGAGGAGCTGCCCCAGGGTGAGCGGCAAGAGCTTGGGGGCGCCGGTGGAGCCTGAGGAGGCCAACAACAAGGCGGGCTCGTCCAAGCCCCACAGACGCTCGGGGGGCGGATCGCCCTCGGGCAAAGCCAAGCCGCGCTCGTGTACGATCCAGCGGGGGTTGAGGCGGCGAAGCAAGGCGTCCCGCTCGGCTTCAGCGGCCCGGGGGGCCACCGGGGCGACGACGGCGCCGAGCCACCACGCCGCGTGAAGCTGCGCCACCCAGCTCGGCGAGGGCTCTCCCAAAAGCGCCACCACGTCGCCGGGGCCCACCCCCGCCGCCGCCAGACCCCCGGCGAGGCGCTGGGACTCGGCGAACAGAGACGCCGCGGTGTGGGTGGCGCCCTCAAACTCCAAGAGCGTGCGCTCAGGGAACGAGCGGGCGGCGCTGGCGAGGGGGGAGCTGAGCCTCATGGTGAGCAAGGACCAGGCTTCGGGCGAAGGGGAACGAACCACAGAGCCACAGAGGGCATAGAGCTCTGAACACAGAGGGCTCGGTGGTGGGGGAAGGCGGCTGCCGCGACTCGGAGGGGCGGAGGAAGCGGGTGGCGAGCGGCGCGCTGTGGTTCAGCGTCACCAACCCCGCTCTGCCCCGCCGCAGCGCCCGCGTGCTTTGTCTCCCCGTCGCTCGCCTCGCTGCCGTCTTCAGGCGGTCGTCGTCCTCGTGGGACGCCTTGGCGGCTTTGCGCGACCTGTCCGGGGGGATGGGCGATCGGCTCTTCGAGCGGGCGGTGATCGTCGCGGCGTTGTTTTTCTCGCGCCAAGCCGCCAAGCCGCCAAGAGGTTGGGGTGTCGCCGACGATCGCCGCGACGCGGGGCTGGGCTGGGCGTCCCGCTCCGATGCCGACGGTCTGGATGTCGCCGACGATGGCGCCTTCGGTGAGCTCTTGGCGTCTTTGCGCCTTTGCGCGCCTCAAGGTCCGTCTCGCCTCGCCGCCGCGCTGAGAGGCCCTCCGAGTCGCGGCAGACGCCACCAACCCCCACCGTGCCCTCTGTGTGCAGACCTCCGTGTCCTCGGTGGCTCTGTGGTTCGTTCTCCGCGACGCCACCACCGCCCCCTCACTCCACCAACACATACTCCAACACCAGCTCCTTCTTGTTCCGCCGGATCTTCACCCGCAGCCGCTTCTTGTTCCGCAGCTTCCGGTATGCCTCCACCGCCTGACCGAGGCTCGTCACCGGCTCCTCGTTCACGGAGAGCACGGCGTCGCCGCCGCGGAAGCCGAGCTGGTAGAGGTCGTTGCCGCAGCGCACACGCAGGACGCGGAAGCCGAAGTTCTCGCCGTCTTTCTTGAGCCAGTGGGTGTCGGCGAGGCGCTGGGCCTTGAGGGGGCTGTTGGAGTAGTCGTCGATGAGCGCGCGCTTGACCTGGTACTTGTTGGCGCCCAGGGGCTTGATGTCGGGGTTGTCGGGCAGGCAGTCTTGTTTCTTGGAGCCCTCGCCGTCTTGGGTGGGGCCCACGACCTTGCCGCCGCTGGGGGTGCCCTCGCCGCCGTCGCCGCCGCCGGCGGGATCGGGCTGGTCTTTGGGCACGGGCTGGGGCTTGGCCTTGGGGTTGACGACGGCCAGCTCGGCCTTCTCCACGGCCTTCTTCTTGGACTCGGCCTCTAAGGACTTGGGGGGCTTCTCTAAGGTCTCGGTGACCTCTCGCACCCGCTCCGAGGCCTCGGGGAAGGGCGTCAGGGACATCGACGCCATGTACTCGACGGCGCGCTCCTCGGGGGGCTCGTCCACCTCAAAGTCGCCGTCTACCATCGTCGAGAGCAACGCCACGAGCATCGGCACCAGGTAGGCCGAGACGGAGATCAGGATCGAGAGGAGGGCGTAGAAGATCGCCTTGAGGCGGTTGCGCACAGGGGGGACGGCTCCGGGGCTGACGCCAGCTTATCTCCGAACCGGCGGCTTGGGGGAGGAGGGGACGAGCCTTCGCGGGCCGCGCGGGTGTAAACTTCACTGGATGCCTCACCAAAGCCTCGAAGACGCCGCCGCCCGGATGCCTGAGCGCAGCGGCGTGTACCTGTTCCGCGACAAGAACGACCGCGTGCTCTACGTCGGCAAAGCCAAGGTGCTCCGCGCGCGGGTGCGCCAGTACCTCGCCGGGCACGATCCCCGGGCCATGGTGCGCCTCTTGGTGGAGCAGGCCGTCACCGTCGACGCCGTGCTCACCGACACCGAGAAAGAGGCGCTGATCTTAGAGAGCACGCTCATCAAGCGGTACCTGCCGCCCTACAACGTGCGCCTGCGCGACGACAAACACTTCCTGCACCTGCGCCTGGACATGAAGCAGCCCTGGCCCCGCTTTGAGCTGGTGCGAAAGGTGCGCGACGACGGCGCCCGTTACCAAGGCCCCTTCTCCAGCGCCCAGAGCGCCCGCTCCACGCTCACCTTCTTGCAGCGCGCCTTCCCCCTGCGCACCTGCACCGATCAGGTGATGAAGGGCCGCAGCCGCCCCTGCCTCTTGCACCAGCTCGGCCGCTGCGTGGCGCCCTGTGTGCCCGGCCACACCACCCCCGAGGCCTACCGCGAGCTCATCGACCAGGCGCTGCTCCTCGTGAGCGGCCGCGACCAAGAGCTCATCCAGCGCCTCAAGGACCGCATGTTCGCCGCCGCCGAGGGCGAAGACTTTGAGGAGGCCGCCCGGCTGCGGGATCTGGTCAAAGAGATCGAGGGCACCCTGGAGCGCCAGAAGGTCGCTGACCCAGACCTGGCCGATCGGGACGTCTGGGGCGTGTTCCTGGAGGGTGACCGGGGTGTGGCGGCGATCATCCCCGTGCGTGAAGGCAAGATGTTGGAGCCGGAGTACCTGGAGTTTGACGACGCGCCGGGAGAGCCCGGGGAGCGGCTCTCGTCCTGGCTCAACGCCTGGTATGGCGAGGGCGCGCTCATCCCGCCGGAGCTCCTGCTGCCCCTGGAGCCTTCAGGCCTCGACGCGCTCACGGAGGTGCTGCGGGAGCGGCGCGGCGGGGCGTTCCGGGTGCGCCTGCCCCAGCGCGGCGAGAAGGCCCGGCTGCAGCGCCTCGCCGCCGACAACGCCCGGGACCGCTTCCGCCGCCGCAACGACGTCGCCGACCGCCGCCGCCGCGCCCTGGAGGAGCTGGCGACCCTGCTCAACCTCGCCGAGCCGCCCCACCGCATCGAGTGTTTTGACAACTCGAACTTCCAAGGCACAAACCCCGTGGCCTCGTGTGTGGTGTTCATCGACGGCGCCCCGGAGAAAAAACACTACCGCCACTACAAGATCAAGACCGTCGTCGGCGCTGATGACTTCGCGACGATGAACGAGATCTTGGAGCGCCGCTTCCGCCGCGCCGCTGAAGAGGGCGTCTTCCCCGATCTGGTGGTGGTGGATGGCGGCAAAGGCCAGCTCTCCGCCGCCCGCGCCGCCTTGGCCGAGCTGGGCTTTGAGGATCAGGCGATCATCGGCCTCTCCAAGCCCCGCACCGAGCGCCGCAAAGGCGAGCACGACGCCGTCGACAAGATCGTGCTCCCCGACCAAGACGAGCTCCTGCGCCTGCCCGACCATGACCCGGCGCTGAACCTCCTGCGGCAGCTCCGCGACGAGGCCCACCGCTTCGCGATCACCTTCCACCGCCAGGTGCGCAAGACGAACACCTTCACCTCGGCGCTGGACGCGCTGCCCGGGGTCGGCCCCACGCGCAAGAAGGCCCTGTTGCGCCACCTCGGCAGCATGAAGGCCGTGATGGCCGCCGATCTGCCGACCCTCGCCGAGGTGCCGGGCATCGGCCCCCAGCTCGCCTGGGGCATCTGGTCGGCCCTGCACCCCGATGAGACCCCTGCGGACAACACCGCGCCCGCCGCCGCACCCTCCGCCGCCGAAGCACCCCAGGAGCCCTGATGTTCTCCGCCTTACCGCTCATGGTCGCCCTCGTCTCCCAAGCCTCGGCGGGGGAGTGGAGCGACGACAAGAAGCTCGTGCTCGGTGATCTTTGCCTCAGCGAGCACGCCCCCAAGGTGAGCGACAACGGCGAGCTGCAGGTGCGGTTCTGCGCCTGTTTTATTGAGGAGGTCAGCACGGCGGCCCCGCCGGAGAGCCTCAGCACCCCCGAGGCCCCGGCGATGCTGAACGAGGCCGACCGCGCCTGCCGCGCCCAGCTCCTCACGCCCAGCGCCGCCGACGCCCAGGCGCCGATGGAGTCCTTCACTGAAGAGGACAAGACGCTGATCCGCGACACCTGCCTGAGCACCCAGGCCGCGCGGCCCGACGTGGAGAGCTTCTGCGCCTGTAAGACCGAGCTGCTCATCACCCGCGCCACGCCGAGCCAGCTCGTCTCCGCCCTGGGCCCGGAGCTCGCCGCTGAAGCCGACGCCGTCTGCGCCGACGGGGCGCCGATGGGGCCGCTGCTCAGCGGTGAGCCCGTGCTCGCCGTGCTGCCCCTCGACGCCCGCGTGGAGGACGACGAGCCCGCCGACCCGCCCCTGCCCGTGCCAGATGACAAGACCCCTCGGGAGCGTAAGCCAAAACACACCGCGCTCTACGGCAGCTTCACCAGCGACCTGCCCTCGGCGGGCCTGCGCCAGAACTCCTTAGGCTTCGGCGTGGGCCGCGTCGGCGGCTGGTTTGGCCCCACGCTGATGCTCAGCCACGAACAATGGGTCGATTTTGAGGCCTGGCGTTTTGAGGCCCAGCTTCGTGTGAAGACCTTCGGCGCCCCCTTCGGCGACCACTTCCGCCTCGACGCGAAGGGGGTCATCGGCCTCGGCGTCGGCGCGGGCTACACCGGGGCGAGCTTAGGCGCGGCCTTAGAGCTCACCCGGATGCCCCCAGAGAAGCTCGGCCTCGGCGCCTTTGTGCAGGTCACCGAGCCCTTTGGCTATGGCGAGCCCGACACCAAACGTGCACTGCGTATGGGCGGCACGAGCCTCGTCGCGGGCGTGATGGTCGGCTTTTAGGGCTGCGCGGTCTCGGTCTCGGTCTCGGTCTCGTCGTCCTCAAAGGGCGGCGAGCCCGCCTGAACCCAGGTCATGTACACCGGGAGGAGGCTCGGGGCGGTCTCGGGGTCCATCGGCGCGGTCTCCACGAGCAGGGTGCTCGCCCGGCGACCCCAGACCACGCAGCCGTCTGGGTCGCGGGCCTTGGCGTTGGCCCGGGTGATGACCTGACCCATCGGCGGGCAGAAGCGCGCGGGGTGCTTTTTGTCCCAGGTGAGCAGGGGCAGATCCGCGCGCTCGTCAAACTGGATCGGCAGCACGAGGTTCAGCGCGGCGCCGTCCACGACCAGGGCGCGCTCGCCGAGCGTCACCCGCGGCAGCAGCGCTTGGGGCGGCTGGTCCCCCTCCACCCAGGCCGTCACGAGGCGCTCAAACAGGCTCGCCTCGCCGCGGAGATCGTGCAGGGTGATCTCGCCGACGCCCGCTTTGAGCTCAAACCGCCAGGTGATCTTCGTCGGGCGCGGCTCGTCGCAGGCCGTGAGGCCCAGGATCGGGAGCAGGACGAGCACAAACCGCTTGAAGAGCCGCAGGGTGAGCCTCATGGTGTGCCTCCTTGGCCCATCGCCCAGGCCGCCTCGACGGTGAGCGCCTTGGTGGCGACCTGCTCAAACAAGGGCGCCCAACGATCCGCCACGGTCAGCAAGGCGTAGAGCGCGTCGGAGGCGGTGCTGTCGGAGGTGATCGGCGTCCAGGCGTGACGCAGGCGCAGCTCACCGGGCATCAGGTCGAGGTGGGCGGAGTCCAGGGCGCCGTTCACGGCGTTCGCCAGGGCCATCAGGTCGCGCTCCAGGGCGGGGTTCTTGGGCATCGGCACGGTGAGCACGGCGCGCACCCGGTCGCCCTCAACGTCGAGGCGAAACATCCAGCCCCGGTCGTTCACTGTGCCGACGAGCACGCCCTCCGCCGAGCGCTCCCAAGACTGGAGCGGCGGCTCAAGGTTGCCGAGGGACCGCTCGACGGTGCGCTGGGAGCGCTCGGCGAGGCGTGTGGTCAACGACTCGGGCAAGGCCGAGGGGCCCGAGAGCCACGCCGTCTCAGAGGCCAGGAGCGTGCGGGTGGCCTCATAGAGCGCGGCCCGCTCGTTGTCGTTGAGCGTCACCTCACCCAAGCCCAAGACCACCGCGTTGCCGAGGCCTTGGCGCAGCTCCTCACCTTGGCTGAGCCACGCGGCCGGGTCATCGATCGGGATGTTGGGGACGGCCGGGGCCGAGGTCTCCGCCAGCACGGCGCTCAGCACGGCGGCGTAGGAGCTGCGCCAGCTCGGGGGCACCCGCCCGCTGGTGATGAGCGTGTCCAGGGCGAAGATCCCGGCCTGGGTCGCCATCATCGCCTCGGGGATCAGCTCGTCTCGGCGTAAGGTCCAGCCCTCGGTGGCGGTGCCCGCGGCGAGCTCCCGGGCGAGGCCCACCACGGCCCAGGCGGCGACCCCCTCGACGAGCACCGAGTCGCTGAGCCCGGCCAAGGCCACGGGCCGCCCCGCCCAGCTCGTCGTCCACCGGCCCATCAAGGCCCGGGCGTCGTCCGCGTCACCCAGAAAGCGCGGGGCGTACATCAAGTTGCTGACGTGCCCTGGCGCAGGAAACCGGTCATCCAAGATCAGCACCGGCGGCACCTTCGGCGGCGGCAGGCCCCCTTGGCTGAGCAAGACCCGCCAGGCCTCCTCCTCCGTCTGGAAGGCCAAGGCCCGCGCCGGGGCCGGGGCCAGCTCAGCGAGGGGCCGCAGCGTGAGGTCGCGGGCGGCGCAGGAGACGAGGAGGAGCAGGAGCGTGGTGGAGACCATGGCGCAGTTTACCGCGTTTCGCGGCCCTCTATTGCATGAGCGCCTCAGCGATGGCCGGCGCGACGAGCTCGGCCAAGGCCCGGTGCCCCTCGACGGAGTAATGAAGCTGGTCCAAGAACAGGCGCTCGGCGGGCAGGTTCACGCCGTCCGCCCGGGGTAAGCCCGCCTCGGCCTCGACGAGCCGCGCGCCTGTCTCTTGGGCGACCCGGCGGTAGACCTCCACCACCTCGCTCGGCGCGCGGATCGACGACCAGTCGCGGTCCCGCACGGCGCGGAACGCCTCGGCAGCGGCCTTTGGATCTCGACGCACGAGGCCCTGGGCGGCACGAAACTCATCGTTCAGGCAGCGCTTCGTGTCGCAGAGCTGCTCCGCCGGAGGGTGCAGCACCGAGGACGCCGGGGACACGAGCACGACGTTCACGCCCCGAGCTCCGCAGGTCTCAACGATCGTGTGGAGGTTCGCCTCTAAGCCGCTCAAGATCTCCGCCTTCTCTCCGGCGCTGAGGATCGGCACCCCGGCCTCCTCTTGGCGGCGCCCGGCGCCTCGGCTGGCGAAGCGGTCGTCGAGCAGCGTGAACAGTCGCAGACCCATGAGCGCCACCCGCAGCCGCGCGAGGGCCCGAGAGCCGCCGCCAGCGAAGCGCGCCCGCATAAAGGCGTTGGCGAAGTCATTGTGCCCGACGTAGACGACCATCACCTTGTGGGTGAGCACCTCGGCCTCGGTCACGACCTGCACCAGATCGTTCGAGTCCAGGCCCGGCGAGCCCAAGTTCACCGTGTCCGCGCGCAGCAGCTCCCCGACGACGGCGGGCCACTCCTGGGGGCGCGGCGGCACCCCCTGGTGCACGGAGCTGCCGCCGACAAACAGGGCCCGGGGCTGATCTACGGCGCGGGGCACCCGCACCGGGGCCTCGTCCTTGAGGTGGTGGTTCACGACCACACCGTCGCCGTCCACATGCAGGTAGGCGTCTTGGCGCTCCACGCCCATCATCGGCCGGGGTGCGCCATAGACGAGGCGCGCGAGGCCCTCGGCGCCCGCAAAAAACACCAGGGTGGTCAGCAGCGCGAGGCCCGCCGCGCGTGTCGCCTTCATGGCCGCTCCTTCGGCGAGAGTCTACCGCAAACGCCACGAGACAAAAAGGTGATCCCCTCGGCGGCGGCGGCGCTCTATCGAACATCCCGGACAAACGGAGCGTCGATGCGACCTCACCTCAGCCTCCTCTTTGCCGTCGGTCTGCTGGCTTGCGGCGACAAAGAGCCCCTCGACACGGGCGAAGACAGCGTCGACGACACCGCGCCCGTGGACGGCGACGGCGACGGTTGGGCCGTGGACCTGGACTGCGACGACACAGACCCCTCCGTCTCTCCCAGCGACACAGAGCGGCTCTACAACGGCCTCGACGACGACTGCGATCCCAGCACCCCCGACGACGATGTAGACGGCGACGGCTACATTCGCGCCGAAGACTGCCGTGATCGGGATCCGCTGGTCAACCCCGGCGTCGCTGAGATCCCCTACAACGGCCTCGACGACGACTGTGACGAGTTGACCCTCGACGACGACCTCGACGGCGATGGTTATGCCGGCGTCTCTGACTGCGACGACACCGACCCCAGGGTGTACCCCGGCGAAGACGATGACTGTCGCGAGGCGAAGGGCGATGATGATGTTGATGGAGATGGCGTCGCCAACGCCGACGACTGCGCCCCCTCGGACCCGAGGCTGCACGCCGGCGACCCCTTCACCGAGGACGTGGAGTTCGGGAACCTCGCGAAGGTCTGCGCAGCGGCCTGCGACCGGGAGATCCACGGCGACTTGACGCTGGACCTCGTGGATGACGCTCAGCTCAAGCTGCTCTCTTGTGTTGTGGGCGTCGACGGAGATGTTCTGCTGGAGGCGGAGAGGTCCGGCGACCTCACCCATCTGAACGGTCTGTCGGCCTTGGAGTGGGTGACGGGGTCGCTGGAGCTCCGCGCCTCTGGCCTCAGCGACCTCTCCGGCCTCAGCGCCTTGACTGAAGTGGGGGGTAGCCTCACCCTGAGCACCCCCAGCCCGTCTCTCCCTGACCTCAGCGGCCTCTCGGGCCTCACCAGCGTCGGCGGTGACCTCATCTTTCAGAGGCTGCAACCCGCCAGCGGGGATCTCTCTGGCCTCCACGCCCTCGTGTTCATCGGCGGCGAGCTGTACCTTCAGTCCCTTGATGGCCTCACCCACCTCGACGGCCTCAACCCCTCGCTGTGGGTCGACAGCGTGGTCATTGACGGCGCGAGCTCCCTCGTGGGCCTCAGCGGCTTGGGCTTCTTGACCACCCTGAGCGGCGATCTGGCCATCATCGACGCCCCAGCGTTGACGAACCTCGACGGCTTAGAGGGCCTCACGTCCATCGGCGGGAGCCTCAAGCTGGCCTCGTTGGCGCTGGAGAACCTCTCCGGCCTCTCCAGCCTCACCACGATCGGCGACAGCCTGTCCCTGGATGACGTCGAGGGCTTGACCGACCTCAGCGACCTCAGCGCGCTCTCGACCATCGGCTCCGTCCAGCTCATGTACTGCGACGCGATGACGGGGATCAAGCTGCCCGCCCTCACCGCCGTCACGAGCTCGATCTACATCGGCGACAACCCCCTGCTCTCCTCGTTGGCGGGCTTTGAGCGCCTGACCACCTTGCCTGCGCTGAGCTTCGCCGACTCCCCGGCCTTGGTGAACTTCGCCGAGCTGTCCTCGGCCACCCGCGTTGAGGGCCACCTGCAGATTCGGCGGCTCAAGGGCCTCACGAGCTTGACGGGGCTGGAGAACGTCAAGGTCATCACGGACGGGCTGCTGATCAACAACAGCGACCAGCTCACCGACCTGGGCGGCCTGGATGGCCTCAAGCTCGCCAAGACCCGCATCGAGATCAGCCAGAACGCCAAGCTCATCAACCTCAGCGGCCTCGACAAGCTGGCGACCATCGGCACGAACTTGATCATTGACGACAACGCCTCCTTGGAGAGCCTGCATGGGCTGGAGGCCCTCATCGATCTTGACGGGCAGCTCTATCTGAGCCAGAACCCCAAGCTCACCGACCTGAGCGCGCTCAGCGGGATCACCGAGCTGAGCGAGCTGTACATCCACGGCAACTCCGTCTTGGTGAGCCTGACCGGCCTTGAGGGCCTGCTCAGCGTTGATGACGAGCTTGAGGTCAGCTCAAACGGACTCCTCACCGACCTCAACGCGCTCTTTGGCCTCGGGTCTGTCGGCGGCGACTTCAGCCTCACCTACAACTCCTCTTTGAGCCGGGCGCACGCCGAGGCGCTGCGTGACCAGATCGGCGTGGCGAACATCGGCGGCGCCGTGAAGATCAGCGGCGGCGTCCCCTAGGCTCCCTGGCGGCGGGATCCCCGGGCCGTTACCCAAGGGGCCCCCGCTGGAGCTGGAATGAACGTCGTCCTCCGAATCGCTGAAGAGCTCGCTGTGAACCCCCGCCAGGTCGAGGCCGCCGTGCGGCTGCTCGACGAGGGCGCCACGGTGCCGTTCATCGCCCGTTACCGCAAGGAGGCCACGGACGGCCTCGACGACATCCAGCTCCGCCGCCTGGAGGAGCGCCTTCGGGGTTTACGCGCCTTGGAGGCCGAGCGTGAGCGGGTCATCAAGGCCATCGACGAGATGGGCAAGCTCACCGACGAGCTCCGCGCCCAGCTCATGGAGGCCGAGACCCTCGCCCGCCTGGAGGACCTCTACCTCCCTTACCGCCAGAAGCGCCGCACCAAGGCCCAGCTCGCCATCGAGGCCGGACTGGAGCCCCTGGCGGACGCGATCTTGGCCGACCCGTCCAAGCCCCCCGAGGCCCACGCCCCGCCCTTCGTCGACCCCGAGCGCGGCTTCGCCGACGTGCGCGCCGTCGTCGAGGGCGCCCGGGAGATCCTGCTCGCCCGGGTGGCCGAGAACGCTGACGTGAACGAGGCCATCCGGGCGCACCTGCGCAAGCACGGCCGCGTGCAGTCCCGGGTGCGTGAGGGCAAGAACGACCCGGCGTCCCGTTTCCGCGACTACTTCGAGGTGGACGAGGCCCTGGGCGCCATCCCCTCGCACCGCGCCCTGGCGATGTTTCGTGGCCGCGCTGAAGAGGTGCTCAACCTGGAGCTCATCGACGCCGAGGGCCTCGTGCCCACCTTCGGCGAGCGAGAGGTCGCCGCGCGCTTCGGCTGGGCCGACCAAGGCCGCCCCGGCGACAAGTTCATCGCCGAGACCGTGCGCCTCGCCTGGCGGGTGAAGCTCTCGATCCGCGCCGAGCTGGCCCTGCTCAACGAGCTGCGCGCCCGGGCTGAAGAGGAGGCCATCTCCGTCTTCTCCAAGAACCTGCGCCAGGTGCTCCTCGCCGCCCCCGCCGGGGCCCGGGCCACCTTGGGCCTCGACCCGGGCATCCGCACCGGCGTCAAGGTGGCCGTCGTGGACGGCACGGGCCGGGTGTTAGAGACCACCACCGTCTACCCCCACCAGCCCAAGAACGACTGGCAGGGCTCGCTGAAGACCTTGACTGTGCTGGTTCGCCGCCACAACGTCGATCTCATCGCCATCGGCAACGGCACGGCCAGCCGCGAGACGGACAAGCTCGCCGCCGAGCTCATCGAGGCCCTGGGCCCTGACGGCGCCAAGGTGACGAAGGTGGTCGTGAGCGAGGCCGGGGCGTCTGTGTACTCCGCCTCCGAGCTGGCCTCGGACGAGCTGCCTGACCTCGACGTGAGCCTCCGCGGCGCGGTGTCCATCGCCCGCCGCCTGCAAGACCCCTTGGCCGAGCTGGTGAAGATCGACCCCAAGTCCATCGGCGTGGGCCAATACCAACACGACGTGGATCAGGGCGACCTCGCCCGGGCCCTGGACAACGTCATCGAGGACTGCGTGAACGCCGTGGGCGTGGAGCTGAACCTCGCCAGCCCCACCCTGCTCCAGCGCGTGGCCGGCCTGAGCCCCAGCCTCGCCCGGGGCATCGTGGCCTACCGTGACACCCACGGGCGCTTCAAACACCGCCGCCAGCTCCTCGACGTGCCGCGCCTGGGCCCCAAGACCTTCGAGCAGTGCGCGGGCTTCTTGCGAATCCTCGACGGCGACGACCCCCTGGACGCCTCGTCCGTTCACCCCGAGGCTTACCCGGTGGTGCAGCGCATCTTGGCCGCAGCGGGCAAACCCATCCAGCAGGTGATCGGCAACGAGTCTGTGCTGCGTGGCCTGCGCCCCGAGCGCTTCACCGACGCCCAGTTTGGTCTGCCGACCGTCAAAGACATCCTCGCCGAGCTCGAAAAACCCGGCCGCGACCCGCGCCCCACCTTCAAGGCCGCGAAGTTCCTCGACGGCGTAGAGAAGGTCGAGGACCTCAAGCCCGGGATGCGCCTGGAGGGTGTGGTCACGAACGTCACCAACTTCGGCGCCTTCGTAGACGTGGGCGTACACCAAGACGGCCTCGTGCACATCAGCCAGCTCGCCGACCGCTTCGTGAAGGACCCTTACGAGGTCGTGAAGGCCGGCGACATCGTGCAGGTGCGTGTGGTCGAGGTGGACCTGCCGCGTAAACGGATCGCCCTGACGATGCGGAGCGACGCGGGCGCGGCGCAGAGCCAGCACGCGGGGCAGCAGGGCGGCGGTCGGCCGCAGGGTGGCGCGCCGAGGCCGGGGCAGGGCGGTGGGCAGCGGCAGGCGCCGCCGCCGCCGCCGCCGCAGGCGAAGAAGAAGGAGGAGCCGTTCAACGACGCGTTTAAGGCGCTGTTGGAGCAGCGGCGGCGGTGACCGGGGGCGCTGGGGGAGGTTCCTGAGGGGCGCTGGGCGCGTCGATCGTCGGTTGGGGAGGTTCCCGACCTGCGCTGGGCGCGTCAATCACCTGTTGGGAACGTCACCTCACCTCAATCGTCACCTCGTCCGAGCGGATCGTCGTCCAGGGCAGCTCGGCGCGGATTCGGTGCACGCCTGGGCTCAGGGGCCAGCGGGCGGCGTAGGGCGCCTCGACCAGGGCCCAGGGCTCGCCGTCGATCACCCACAGCACCTGCTCGGCGGCGGGGGTGACGGCCACACGCAGGGCGAAGGTGGCGGCCTCGGCGGGCTGCTCGGGGTCGATGGTCAGGCGCTCGCCGCCGCGGGGGGAGAGCAGGGCCAGGGTGGGCTCGGCGTCGGTCGGCGCGGCGTCTTGGGCCAGGGGCAGGCCCTCGGACGCCGCCCAGTCGAGCCAGCGGGGGTCGGGGCGCAGGACCACACGGCCCGCCTCGACCGTGTGCATTGTGCACAGAGCGGGGGCCTCGGCGACGTGCTCTTGGGTGGTCTGGCCGCAGGCCTCCGTCGCGGCCTGGCCCGAGAGCGGGCAGACCTCCACGAGCGGCCAGCCCTCGGGGGCGGGGAACTGTGTGTCGGAGAGGCCGTCGGCGCGGTCGGCCTCCAGCTCCAGGAGCACACGCTGGGCCAAGGACGCCCCGGCGCGGTAGCCGCTCGCGGCGGTCATCGGGCGCCAGTCGGGGTGGCCGATCCAGGCGACGACGAGGTGGCGATCGGTCCAGGCGACAGCCCAGGCGTCTCGGGCCTGGGGGGAGGTGCCCGTCTTCACGGCGGTGGGGAAGGGCAGCTCGGAGTAGCCCATGCGGGGGAAGCTCGGCAGGCGGGCTTGGGGGTCGGCGAGCCACAGCGTCACGAGCCGCGCCACCTGGGGCGAGAACATCCGCGTGACCTCGCCGGGCTGGTCTTTCACCCAGCTCAAGGCGCGTTTTTGGCCCTCCAGAGCGAGCGCGGTGTAGGCCTCGGCCACCTGGAGCGCCGTCGTGCTCAGGCCGCCGATCACGAGGCCATAGCCGACCTCTTCAGCGTCAGCGTCTCCTCTGTGTAGGCCCAGTGAGACGAAACGATCAAACAGAGCGTTGAGCCCCACGGCCTCGGCCAAGGCCACGGCGGGCACGTTTCTGGAGTTTCCCAAGGCCACACGCGGCATCAGCGGGCCGAGGCTGCGCCCGTCGGCGTCGTGAATGCCGTCTCGGGCGCGGCCGACGTCGAGGAGCGGGGTGTTGGGCTGAATGACGCCGCGCTCTAAGGCCTCAGCGTAGGCGAGGGGCTTGAGCAGGCTGCCCGGCGGGCGCGGGGTGCGGGTGAAGTCAATGGCCCCGGCGACGCTGCCTTCGCCCCAGTCCACCGAGCCCACGGCGGCGAGCACCTCGGCCTCGGGCAAACTCACCACGATCAGGGCGGCCTGCCCCGCGCCATAAGGCGCCCAGAGGTTGAGCTGCTCCCGGGCGGCCTGCTGGGCGAGACGCTGCACAGAGAGATCGAGGGTGGTGTGGACGCGCGGGTCCATCCCTTCAGTCCACTTGAGCTGGCGCTCCAAGGCGAGCACGGCGTGGAGCGTCTCTGAGGGGCGGGTGTGGCGGATTGAGACGCCGATCGTCTGTAGCTCACGCCGGGCTTGGCCGAGCTCTGGCTCTTTGAGGAGGCCGTCTTGGGCCAAGGCGTCGAGGATCCGCCCCGCCCGGGTGATCGCCCGGCGGCGGCCTTCATAGCTCATGGGGTTGTGACGGCTGGGCGACTGCGGGATGGCGCACAGAAACGCCGTCTCTGCCCAAGAGAGATCGGCCACGGGCTTGTCGAGGTAACGCCGGGCGGCGTAAGCGATGCCTTGGGCGCGGTTTCCATAGGGCGTGAGACGTAAATAATGGGCGAGCAAGACGTCTCGGTCGTAGCGCGCGGTGAGCATGAGCGCGACGAGGGCCTCGGTGACCTTGTTGGGCAAGGTGCGTGGCGCCGGGCGCTGCATCCGGGCGATCTGCATGGCGATGGTGGACGCGCCGGAGATCACCTCCCCAGCGGCGAGGTTCTGCCGGATCGCGCGCACCACCGCTTGGGGATCGACGCCGGGGTGGGTCCAGAAGCGGCGGTCCTCCAAGGAGAGCGTGGCGGCGGCGACCCGCCACGGCACGGGGTCGAGGGGCCAGGCGCCGAGGTCTTCATCGTCGCCCCGGCCCACCTCGCCGAGCAGCTCGCCGTGGCGGTCGAGCAGGGTGAGGCTCGGCGGCGGCGCCTCCAGCGAGGCCCGCGAGGCCGCGAGGAGCACCCAGGCGAGGGTGAGGACGAGCGCGACGAGGGCGGCGAGGCGGCGGCGGGTCATCGGTTGGGAGGGCGGCGGGCGAGGCGGAGGCCAAAGAGGTGATCGTCGCGACCGCTGGGGTGGGCCGTGAGGCCAATGGAGTCTTTGAGCGGCACGTAGGGATCAGAGAACGCCCGCCCGGCCCAACAATCGACCGCCCGCGCGTCGCGATCGTTTGCGATGCGCTCACGCACGAGCACGCCGAGATCTTCAACACCGGCGGCGGAGGCCAGCTCGGGGACGGTGCCGACGCTGATGCCGTCAGGGCTCACAAACATTTTCAGATAGACGGAGTTGGGATTGCTGCCGAAGTGGGGCGCCCCTCGGGCGGCGCGACGCCACACCGCCGGAGTAGGGAGACAGACGCGCGGGTCCACGCGCTGACACCAGCGAACGAACGCATCGGCCTCATGACGGGACAAGCCGCTGACCGCGACCGACGACAAGTCTCGATCGGCTCCACTCCAGCCAGCAGGGCGATCCTTGGCTCGATTTTTCGCCGGTTTGGCCCGCCATCGAAGTCCCGCCTCGCTCCATAAAGTGCCGTCAATGTACCCACCCTCCATCATAAACGTCTGGTACTGCCCGCGGGTCACGGGCCAGCGCGCCACTTGCCAGCCGTCCCCAATGTCGCGCCACTCCAGGCGACCAATCCGTTCATCACCGAGCGATGCCAACGATTTCGCGATGATGATCCGCATAAATCGACCCATAACCTCGCCGGGCGGCTGGGCCTGATGCTCCCTAAAGAGCGACTCAGCGGCGTCCTTCCACAGCCCCCTGAGCGCGAGCGGCGGGCGAATTGGCCACGCCGTCGTGAGGAGGAGCGCGAGGCTGACTCCAGGCAAACCGAGTTTACGCAGGAAGCGCTCCAGACGCGCGGGCGTGCGCTCAGCGGCGCTCTCCAAGAAGAGCCAAGTAACCCCACCAAGGTTCGGCAATGTTGATACATTCCAGACATACCAGTGCAGCCGTAAGAACCGCGTGAGAATCTCATCGTCCCACCACTCCACACAGTCCCAAGCACGCTCCGCCGCGAGCAGCTCTTGCAAGGCCAGATGGGCGAAACTCACCTCTTCACCCGCCTCTATGAGCAGACCGGTCTGTAGACGCAGCGCCTCTAGCTCCTCGGGCAAGAGCAACGGCGCGTCGCCTTCCAACAGACTAAACGCGGGCAGCGTGGTCCTGTTGGACGTGTGCATCTCCCACGCGACCTTCCCGGCGAGCCAGCGACGGTCGCCCGACCGTAGGCCGCTGCTGGGGCGGGGGCGAATTGACGCGGTCACCAAAGCGTCTAGGAGCTCCGACTCACGCTCGACCTGAGCGTCCTCGCTCCCATACAGCGCGCAAAACACGGCCAGAAAGAGGGGCCGCTCGCACAGAGCGCGCTCTCGTACCGCCCTGTGCGCCTGCGTTCCGAGGCCCAAGGCGGTCACCAAGCGTCCTCTTAACTCGGCGCGCTGGGACTGTTTTGACTCAGTGGCCTCGGCCCATAGGGTGACGTAGGCGCGCATCTGCTCCGCCGACAGCGGAAGCAACCGAAAGCGAGTGAGCGCGTCCACGGCGCGCGGCGGCAGCGGCTCAGCGAGGTGCCTAGGGCCCCCGCCCGCCAAAGCACCCGGTCGCGCACTCAACGCCGCCCGCTCCACCAGCCCGAATAGCACAAGATCGGCGACGGCGAGCGCCAACGCAGCGCGGGCCTCGGCGTCTCCCAGCTCATCGAGGCCGTCGAGCACCAAGGTCGGGCGCCGATCCTGCGCCACTGGCCAGGGGCACACCGACTGTAGCACTGTGAGGTCGTCGAGCAACTCATCGCCCCAGATACGCGACGGCAGCCGCCTCGCCGGCGCCCACAGCACTGACTCCCCTGCCCGTGCCCAGTCTCGCGCGGCGCGCCGCAGGGCCGTGGATTTGCCGGCGCCCGCGGGCGCCTCCAACACCGCGAGGCGCTGGGTCTCCAAAAGCGTCTTGACGTTCCCTGGCTTTTGCGGCTGGTCCGTGAGTGATCGTTCAGCGATGGCGTCCAAGGGCACATAGAGGCTGTCCAGGGAGAGGGTCCGCCCGTCACCCTCGCCCTCTCGCACCCGCAGTGCGCGCAGCGGGAGCGTACGCGCGAGGGACTCCAGTTCGGGGGGCACCGGGGCGTCCGTTGGTGGAGCGCCAGCCCCCTTGGCGACGCGAGGCATGGCGGGCAGCGGATCGGCCTGATCGTGGCGAAAAACGGCGGTGCGCACCGACCAAAGATCAGGCGCCAAGGCGCCAAAGCGGGGGTAATCCACGTCCAAGAGGCCGAGGATGATCCCGCAGCCCGCGAGGTTCAGCGCGTCGCGGGCGACGTTGACCCGTACCATCGCCTCGGCGCGCGCTCTCCATCCGGGCTCATCCACCCCTACCCAGGCCAGCGGCCCGGGCCCTTCGGGGGCCTCAACGGGGAGCCCGATCACCAGGCGCCGCCCGGCCTTGGTCACGAGATCTTCGCATCGGGCGCGGGCGTGACGTAGAGCGCCTCGTGACGGCGCCACGATCAGAATCAGCACAAACCCCGTCGAGCGCGTGAGACGCCGCGGGAGGCCTTCTACCAGACGCTCAAGCTCATCGAAGCTCGGTGGGCTCAATCCTTCACCCGTACACGCTCCAAGACCGCCGGATGCACCCCAAACCAGCTCCCGCCGTTGACATAGTGCAGCGCGAGCTCCGTCTGCAGCAGGCGAACGCCCTCGGCGTCGTAGTGCATGGACTCGGGGGCCCTCAGGAGCGCCCGCAGGGGCTCCACGTCTTGGGGCTGCACAATCAGCTCTTGCTGGAGGCGATTGGACCGCAGCGCCAGGGTCACGGCCTTGGTCGAGATCGGTCCCTCGGGAGGCGACTTGTCGATGGCCTCACGGATGAGCCGGAAGAGGTCACGCAGGCCGCCGCCGCTCTGATCGAGGAGTCTCTCCAGATCCGCTCGATCCGCGAAGGCTGCGTTGACGTCGAGCCGTCGAGACACGACCTCACGCAGCAGCCTGCGCCCGGTGATGACGTAGTCTTGGGCGTCGTCGGGGTGATCGGGCCGGGGAGCGACGGGCACGCTGGAGATCAAGAAGAACTTGTCGAAGTGATCACCAATGCGCGCGTGCTCCGCGAGCAGCTCCAAGGGCGCCGTGATGACCTGCGGAGCGGGGAGCCTCGCCCACTGCTCCGCCTGATCAAACAGCATTCTGCGCACCCGACTTGAGCCCTCCGCCGTGTCCGCCGACTTCTCTAAGCCGTCGATGAGCAGCACGAGACCCTTGGACTCGTCCACTTGCAAGAGGCCGTTGGCCTCGCCCACGAGGTCCGAGACAACGTCAATAAACTCGCGCAGGCGGCGACGCACCTTCTCACGAAGGGTCTTGCGGCGCTCAATGTTTACCTGAAGATCGGCCTTGAGATTCGGCAGCCACTTGGACAGGAGCTCGCCGAGCCCCCACCCCGTTGAGGCCGAGGCGGTCTTGGTCGTCTCGACCTCCTCCTCAGCGAACCAGCCCCGAAGGCGCGACAGCAAGGCTGGGGTAGGCGTCAGGTTCCGGCTGTGAAGCGCCTTGCTGACCTCATCCACGACGAGCACCTGAACCTCGACGATGTCTACGTCTTGACGGTCGAGGTCACGGTCGGCCTGGACGACGGCGCAGCAGAACCCCGCCCGCTCAAGCTCACCACGAACCCGCTGCAGCTCCGTGCTCTTGCCCGCGCCTCGGTGCCCCAACACGAGAAAGCGCGGTGAGCGCGCCGCCCGACGTGACAGGCTCCGAACCACCTGGGGGACGAGGGCGTCAGGGCCCCGCGCAGGGCTTAGATCGACGTACCAGTGATCCTGGTCGTCTGCCGGGACCGGCACGAGCGGGTCGAACCGCTCCCACGCTTGGTCGAGGTTGATCGGCGTCCTCGCGCTCATCTCTGCTGCTCCTGTCTCGGCGCCCTCGCTATCTTAACCACGACCTTATCGCAAAACGCCCCCCTACCCCAACACCTGCCGCCGCAGCCAAAGGTCCAAGAAGATCAGCGTCCACAGCTTCGCCCCATGATCCGCCTCGCCTCGCGCGTGCGCCCGGGCGAGCTCCCGGATCGCCTCACCTTGGAACAGGCCCAGGGGGTCGGCGCAGACGGACTCGATGCGGTCCCAGAGCGTCGCCTCGCCCTCGCCGCGTAACCAGCGGTTGAGCGGTGAGGAGAGGCCGCCTTTGGGGCGCCAGACGACGGCGTCGGGCAGGCCGCGGGCGGCGAGGATGCGCTTGAGGGGCCACTTGGGGTGCCACACCCCACGACGGCGCTTGATCTTCGCGCTGCCGGGCAGGCTGTGGCAGACCCGCACCACGTCGGGATCCAGCAGCGGAAAACGCAGCTCCAGGCCCGCCAGCATCGACACGCGGTCGGCGCGAACCAAGGAGTCCTCAGCCAGCCAGCCGCGCAGGTAGACGTGGAGGACCTCGTTGATCGGGTCGGTCTGGACCTCGTCGTAGAGCGGGCTCAACAGCGCGAGGCGCATCCCGGGGCGCTGCAGGGACGGGTCGCGGAGGATGCGCCCGCGCTCTTCTGCGCCGAAGACCTTCGAGCCGCCGATGAGGCGGCGCAGGCCGAAGTGGGCGCCGGGCTCTAAGCCGCTGGGGCCCGTGAGGCGGCGCAAGAGCGGCGGCAGGCGGGACTTGAGGCGGGCCGTGCGCAGCTCGACGGGCAGGCTCGTGGCGCGCACGCCGCCGAGGAGCTCGTCGCCGCCGTCGCCAGAGAGGGCCACCCGGGTGCTGAGCCGGGCCGCGCGGCAGATGAGGAGCTGGGGGATCGCCGCGGGGCTCGGCGGCGGCGCGCCCATGGCGTCCACCGTCTCCTCCAGGGACTCCACGAAGCTCTCACGGGTGACGTGCACCGTCTCGTGCTGCAGGCCGAGCAAGGAGGCGACGCGCCCAGCGAAGGCGCCCTCGTCGGCGGCCTCGTCGTCAAAGGCCACGTTGAAGCTGCGCACATGGCGGGAGCGCTCCACGGCCAAGGCGGCGATGGCCGTCGAGGCCGTGCCCCCGGAGAGCAGCACCCCGGCGGGCTGGTCCGTCGGCAGGCGGCGCTCGACGGCCCGGCGCAGGGCGCGCTCAAGCTGGTCCCGGGCCTCGTCTTCGTCGGGCTCGGAGGCGTCGGGGGCGGCGTAGTCGTAACTAGACCAGCGGTCTACTCTCACGCCATCTGCGTCAGCGCGTAACACGCAGCCCGCGGGGAGCTGCATCACGTCGCGCAAGAGCGTGCGGGGGGCGTGGGTGTAACGAAAACTTAGGTACTCCGCCAAACGATCCGTGGCGACCTCGCGGCTCACCCAAGGCAAGAGCAGCAGGGCGCGCAGGTCGCTGGCGAAGGCGACCTTGCCGTCGCGGGTGGCGTAGTAGAGGGGGCGCACGCCCATGGGGTCGCGGGCCAAGAACAGGCGTTTGGTGCGGCGGTTCCACACGGCCAGGGCCCAGTCGCCGTGGAGCTTGGAGAGCGCCTCGTCGCCCCAGCGGGCCAGAGAGGCCAAGGCGACCTCGGCGTCCCAGCTCCCGGGCTCTTGACCTTCGCGGCGCAGGCGCTCTTGGAGCGCGCCGAGCTCGTAGATGCGGCCGTCGAGCACCAGCGCGCGCTCGGCGTCGACGACGGGCTGGGCGCGACCATGAACCGAGAGCGCGATGCGGCGGTGGGCGATGGCCGCCTCACCCTCGGCCCAGAGGCCCGCGTCGTCGGGCCCGCGGTGGGCGACGGCGAGGGACATCCGCTCCACCATGGAGCGCTCCGGCGCGGGGCCGCGGAGATGTACGAGTCCGGCGAGGCCACCCAAGGGCGGATCCTCCGAGGGGCAGGGGTCGGGGCACACGATAACCGATCCCGCGCCCCGAACGGGCGCCTCGCGGTGTAGAGTTCGGGGATGCTCACCCTGCTCCTGGCCCTGATGATGGCCTGCGGCGCTGACAGGCCGCCCGAGGCGCCGCGCCCCCTGGACGTGGTCGTCGTCGTCGTGGACACCCTGCGCGCCGACGCCTTGGGGGTCAACGGCTCACCCTTCCCCGCCACGCCCAACCTCGATCGCCTCGCGCGTGAGGAGGCCGCGAGCTTCTCCCGGGCCTACACCTGCGCCACCTGGACCTTGCCGTCGGTGGCCTGCCTGCTCACCGGCCTGCCGGTCTGGCGCCACGGCGTCGTGCAAGACCCCGCCGACGCCGACATCTTCGGCGCCTTGCCCGCCGAGGTGCCCACCGTGGCGACGATCCTCCGCGCCCGGGGCTACCGCGCGGCGGCGTTCGTGAACAACGCCTTCTTGGCGCCGCAGTTCGGCCTCAACCGGGGCTTTGAGCCCTATGACTACCGTGGCGCCGATATCCTCACCCACCGAAGCGCCAAGGAGAACGTCAGCTCTGGCCTCGCCTGGCTTCGCGGAAGCCCCGACCCGAGCCTGCTCGTGCTGCACCTCATGGAGCCGCACTACGACTACTACGCCCCCGAGGCCCAGCGCGGCAAACTCTCGGCGAGCCTGCCCCACACCTTGCCGGATGGCCCCTTCGACGAGGCGCGCTGGGCGGCGTGGACCACCGGCAAAGAGACGCTCTCCCCCGAGGACCAGGCCTATGTGCGGGCCCGATACGCCGAGGAGGTCTTGGCGACGGACGCGGCCTTGGGCGCGCTCATCGAGGGCCTCAAGGCTGATGCGGCGCGCTGGGAGCGCACGCTGTTGGTGATCACCTCGGATCACGGCGAGGAGCTCTGGGACCACGGCCGCTTTGAGCACGGCCACACCACCCGCTCCGTCGTGACCCGGGTGCCCTTGCTCATCAAGGCCCCCGGCGTGCCCCCTGGTGATAACCGCAGCGTCGTCTCTACCGCTGAGCTCTTGCCCCTGCTCACCGACGGCACCGGGGCGCTGGCCGAGCTCGCCCGCGGCGGCGTGTTTGTGCCTGGCCGCACCGCGATCTCCGAAGACATCCTCTACGGCCCGCCCCAGCTCTCGATCATCACCGACGACCTGCGCTTCACCATGGCCCCCCAGAGCGGTCAAGCGCGGCTGTGGGCGGTGTCCCCCGACGGCGTTGAGGGCGCCCTGCTCTCCGACGACCCCACCCAGCGCGGCCGCGCCGAGCCGCTCTACCAGGCCCTCGGCGTGGCCCGTGGCGGTCTCACCCCGACGAGCCCCACCCAGCCCGTGACCGTCGAGGACGTTGAGACCTTTGAGATGCTGCGCTCCATGGGCTACGTCACCGAGCCCGCGCCCCCGCCCGAGCCGACCTCTCCTGAGCCGACCTCTCCTGAGCCGACCCCTCCTGAGCCGCCCGTGGCGCCCCCACGTCCATGATCCTCTTCGAGCCCTGCACCTTCGAGGCGACGTTGTGGCGGGTGGAGGCCCCGGGCGGCTGGACCTTCGCCCCCGTCCCCGCCGAGCACGCGCCCCCGGTGGTGGCGGGCTGGGGCCGAACCCCGGTGCGCGCGACGGTGGACGGTCGTAGCTGGGACACAAGCGTCTGGGCCGACAAGCGGCACGGCGCCTTGTTGCCGGTGCCCAAAAACATCCGCCAAGGCAAAGAGGCCGGGGATGTGGTGGTGGTCAGCCTCGCGGCGCGGTGAAGGCGCTAGGCGTCCACCCCATCCACCCGCCCCGGGAGCTGCTGCAAGAGCCATCCGGGGGCCTTGAGCTGGGGCTCGTGGGCCTGCTCGGCGCAGACGCGGGTCATGGTGTCTTTGAGCTCGCGGAGGTTCTGGGGCCAGGGGTGTAAGGAGAGCGCCAGGGTGAGGCGCTGGCTCAGGGGGCGCAGGGTGTCGTTGGAGGCCGCGCGGCCGAAGGCGAAGGCGAGGGGGATGAGGTCTTCAGCGCGCTCGCGCAGGGTGGGCACGGTCACGAGGCGGCGGCTGAGGTGCTCGGCGAGGTCGGGGTCGAAGGCGCCGCCCCGGGCGAGGCTGCGGAGGTCGCCGCCCGACGTGGCGAGGATACGGAGGCCCTCGCCGTCGCCCAGGGCTGTGAGGTGGTCGGAGAGGGCGCGCTGCAAGGGCATCGGCGCCAGCTCGATGTGGGCGAAGGTGATGACGCCTTGGCCGACCTTCGCCCGGATCCTCTCCCAGCTCGGCACGCTCTCCGCCGCGCAGTCCACCACGCCGTAGGGGCCCCGGTGGCGGGAGAGCCGGTGCAACTCGGCGGCGGCTTTGCGGCGACCCACGCCGCTCTCGCCGACGAGCAAGGCCGGGCCGCTGCCTGGGGCCAAGGTCGTCAGGGCGTGAATCATCGCCATGAGCGCCGGGCTTGAGCCCACAAAGCGGGGGCTCGGCGCGGGGGCGAAGCCTCGGGGCTGCAAGGTGTAGAGCAAGGTGAGCTTGCCCAGGGTGATCACGTCGCCGTGGCGCAAGGTCGCCGACGACACCCGGCGCCCGTTCACCGCCGTGCCGTTGCGGCTCTGCTGGTCCTCGACGATCACCTCGGCCCGGCCCTCGGCGCGGATCACGCAGTGGCGGCGGGAGAGGCGGCCATCATCCAGCGCTTTGGGGCCGAGGAGCTCCGCGCCGCGACCCAGCTCGACGGGGGACTCGGCGGTGACGGGGAGCTGGCGGCCGAGCACGGCGAGCTCGGGGTGGTAGATCACGGTGAGCGTCGGCACGAGGCGCGAGGCCCGGGGCACCGTGGCCTGGTGATCGATGGCGCTGTCTTGGGGTGTGCGTTCTTGCACCGGGGGGCGCTCCTCTTGGCGACCGCGTCTGCGGCGCCCCCAGCATATTCGATCGGCAGGCCGGGCGGTGACCGGGATCCCTGCTCCGCGCCTTACACCGCGCGCAGGGCCAGCTCCACCGCCGCCCGGGCCTCTCGCAGCCCCAAGGTCTCGGCGAGGGCCCGAATCCGCAAGAGCGCGTCGTGGGCCTCGGCCTCACGCCCCAGCACCCGCAGGGCCAAGGCCCGGCGCCACAGGGCCGAGACCTCCAAGCTGGGCTCCCCGGCGCTCGCGGCCCAGCTCGCCGCGGCCTCACCCTCCCGGGCCAAGAAGCCCCAGGCGTGTTGATCCGTGGCGATGTCGAGGAGCCGGCTCCAGGCCCGCGCGGCGCGGCGGTTGTCGTTGAGGTCGCTCATGGCCACGCAGATCGCCCGGCCCAGGGCGGCGTCGGCCTCCTCCAGCTCCCCCAGCTCGGCCAGGGTGTTGCCGTAGGAGAACCAGTAGTCGAAGCGCTCCGACGCGGGGAGCAGGTCGAGCAGGCGCGGGAGCAGGCCACGCTCGAAGCGCTCGCGGGCCTCGTCGAAGCGGCCGAGGTCCATGAGCACCCAGGCCCGGCGCATCGCCGCGACGGCCAAGAAGCAGGGGCTCGCCGCCAAGGTGTCGGCCTCGCTCCACACCCCCTCCGGCGAGAACAGGCGCTCCCAGGTGCTCAGCGCGTCCTCGTGACGGCCGACTCGGGAGAGGCGCGCGGCCTGGTTGAACAGGGAAACCAGCTCGGGGCTGACGCCGTTGGCGAGGTGCATGTGGCCTCCAGGGGGTGTTGAACCCTTCATTTGCAATACGTATGCCAGGGGCGAGTCCTCGCTTACGGCGCTCTGTCGTGGGGCGAGGGGGCGTCGAAGGTGCTCCAAAATGGAGCAGCGCCCCGGATTGGTGCAGCGTCGCTGGATTGCCGCCCACACCGCGCCGCCATATGACGCCGGGATGCGGACCACCCACCGGCTGCTCCTCGGCGACGCCCGCCAGCTCCAGGGCGTAGAGACCGCCTCGGTCCAGCTCATCGTCACCTCGCCGCCTTACCCCATGGTGCAGATGTGGGACGAGGTGTTCCGGGCCCTGAGCCCAGCCTCGGGGGAGGCCCTGGACGCCGGGCAGGGCATGGCCTGCTTTGAGGCCCAACATCAGGCCCTGGACGCCGTGTGGGCGGAGTGCGCCCGGGTGCTCGCCGACGGCGGCTTCTTGTGTGTGAACATCGGCGACGCCACCCGCAGCCTCAACGATCAGTTCTGCCTCTACCCCAACCACGCCCGCATCCTCACCGCGGCGATGCGCCTGGGCCTCACGCCGCTCCCCGACATCCTCTGGCGCAAACCGAACAACTCGCCGAACAAGTTCATGGGCTCGGGCACCTTGCCCGCCGGGGCCTACGTCACCTATGAGCACGAGTACATCCTCATCCTGCGCAAAGGGGGCAAACGACAGTTCTCGAAGGAGGAGCAGGCCCGCCGCGCGGCCTCGGCCTACTTCTGGGAGGAGCGAAACCAGTGGTTCTCCGACCTCTGGACGGACCTGCTCGGCGCCGATCAGCGCCTGCTCGACCCCGAGGCCCGGGCCCGCAGCGCGGCTTACCCCCTGGAGCTGCCCTACCGCCTGATCTTGATGTACTCCATCGAAGGGGACGTCGTTCTAGACCCCTTCGTGGGCACGGGCACGACGTCGATGGCCGCCTTGGCCACGGCCCGGTCGAGCGTCGGCATCGACCGTGAGCCGAGCCTCATGGCCCTCGCCAAATCGCGCCTGCTGACCGCGCGACCTTGGGCCGCCTCCCGCGCCGCCGCCCGCCTCACGCGCCACCGCGACTGGCTGGCCGAGCGGGAGGCCGCCGGGAAGCCCCCGGGTCACGTCGCCGAGGCGCTTGGCTTGGGGGTGATGACCCGCCAAGAGCGCGCGCTGCGCCTCACGACCCCAGAGAAGGTCTGGGCCGAGGGGGAGCTCGTCTATGCCGAGCACGTCTATGCCGAGCACGTCGTGGGCGCGCCTTCAGGCGTTGGCCCCACGAATGAGGCCCCGAAGCGCCGACTCCAGGCGCCGCAGGTCGACGGGCTTGGCGAAGTAGGCGTTCGCCCCAGCGCCCAAGCAGCGCTCCTCGTCCCCGCGCATGGCGACGGCGGTGTGAATGACGACGGGCAGGGCCCCCCAGACGGGGTCGGCGCGTAGGCGGCGGGTGAGGTCGAGGCCGGTGAGCCGGGGCATATGAACGTCGGTCAACAAGACGTCGGGGCGAACAGACGGCAGCGCCGACCAGGCGTCCTCGCCGTCCACGGCCTCAAACACCTCCCAGCCGAGGCTCGTGAACAGCTCACGCAGCAGCTCGCGGGTGTCTTCGTTGTCTTCAGCGATGAGCAAGCGCCCGGGCGGGTCGCCGCTCGGGGCGGCCTCTGTGGTGGAGGCCACGAGGGCGGTCTCGGGGAACCCAGCCTGCCGCACGGGCAGCGCGACGGTGAAGGTGCTGCCTTCGCCGGGCGCCGAGCGCACGTCGACCCGCCCGCTGTGCAGCGCGACGAGGTGGCTCACCAAGGCGAGGCCCAAGCCCGTGCCCCCAGCGTCCTCGGGGTTCTGCGCGAGCTGCTCAAAGGGCCGAAAGATGCGCGCTTGGTCTTCGGGAGAGATGCCCAGGCCCTTATCCCACACGATAAACGTCACCTCTTCGGCGCCGGGGGAGACGGAGAGGCCCACCTCGCGGCCCGAGGGCGTGAACTTCACGGCGTTGCCCAAGAGGTTGATGAGGATCTGTTTGACCCGGCGGGGGTCACACTGGAGCATGGCGGGCTCGACGCCGAGGTCTGTGGTTAAGCTCACGCCTTTTTTGAAGGCGAGACCTCGCACAAACTGCGCGCTCACCCGGGCGAGGTCCGCCCCGTCACACCACTCCAGATCGATGGGCAGGCGTCCGGACTCGATGCGGCTGAGATCGAGCAGGTCCTCGATGAGGGTGAGCAGGTGTTGGGCGCTGCGGCGTAAGGGGTCGAGCCCACGCTGCTGCTTGGAGCTGAGCACCCCGTAGAGCCCTTGGTGCAGGAGATCCGCCGAGGTGACCACCACCGAGAGCGGCGTGCGCAGCTCGTGGCTCATGTTCGCCAAGAAGCGGTCCTTGGTCCACATCATCTGCACCAGGGCGGCGTTCGCCGAGGTCAGCTCGGCGGTCTGCTCCGCGACGCGCTGGGCGAGGGCCTGGCGCTCGTGCTCCAAGGCGCGCTGGGCGTTCCTCGCCTCCAAGGCGCCCGCGACGATGTGGGAGATGAGGCGGACATCGTTCACCTCGGCCTCGGTCCAGTCGTGGGGCGTGCGAGAGGCCAAGGAGACCGTGCCCAGGGGCGCGTGCTCGGGGCCAAGCCGCACGGTCAACATCGCGCGCACCTGAAAGTGGTCAAACTGGGCGCGTAGGGGCGCGAGGCGGCTGTCGAGCCTCCAGGAGTCAGGGATGGCCAAGACCTCTTGGAGATGAATGTGGGTCATGGCGTCTATGTGATCGCCCTCGGCCAAGAGGCGGTTGTCCCAAGGCGGCGCCCCGGGGATCGTCCACTCCATGACCTTGGGCGCGCCCCCGGTCGCCCGGGCGGTGAGGCCGATGGAGCACCGCGCCATCTCGGCGCGCTGGGCGATGGCGCCGCAGAGGCGCACGAGGCGCTCCTCGATCTCTTCAGGGCTGCGCTCGCCGACGAGGCCCTCGACGAGGGCCCGGCTCGCCTGCTCCAGGCGAAGCTGATCTTGTAGGCGGCGCGAGGCGTTGATCTGCTCACGAAACTGCCGCACGGCGAGGCCCGCCAAGGTGACCTCGCTGAGCTGCTCGGCGTCGCGCTCTTTGGCGAGGAGCAGAGACTTGGCCTGCTCTAACTCTTGATCGGTGAGGAGGATCTGGCGGGAGATCGGCAGGTAGAAGCGCCACACCGCGAGGCCGAGGGTGAGCAGCGGCAGGAGGATCAGCGCGAGGGTCACCAGCAGGAGGCTCTGCATTCGTGGCATCCGCGCGTTCACCTCGGCCAACATGGCGTCGACCATCGCCGTCGCGTACCGCTGGTGCGCCTGGCGAAGGGCCTGGTCGGCCTCGCCTGCGCCGCCGGGCTCAATCACCACCTCGGCGTAGGCCGCGTCGAGGCGCTGGTGAACCGCTGGATCGTCGGCGATGAGCGTCGCCCGGGTCTGCACGTGGCGGCTCGACCACAGCTCCTTGTCTTGAATGTCGGCGCCGGAGCCCTCGGGCGCCGAGGCCACCCGCAGGCTCTCCTTGAGCTGCGCCAACATCTCCTGGTGCGACGCGATGGCGGCCTCGATGCTGCCACGGCGCGCCACGACGACCGAGCCGAACATGACCTGCATCAGCGCGACCACCAGGAGCGCGACGGTCAGCTCACGCACACGACGGCGCAGGTGGCCACGGGGGATCGGGGGTTGGTCGTCGGTCATCGTTCGGGGCGGGGTGGTGGCGAGGGGCAGGGCAGTATAGAGACCCTCATCATAGGGCTGTACCCCGAGGGATTCTATGACGTGCAGGTTTCATCTCTCGACCCTCCTGCTCACCGCCGCGCTCGGCTGCGGCGCCACGACAGACTGTGAGCGTAGCGACCCCAGCCCGGCGATCCTCAGCGGCGCCGAGGCCTTAAGCCAGCGCACAGGCACGCTCAGCTTCGTCGCCAAAGACGGCAACACGCTCACGGCGGCCACCTACCGGGCCACGGGCTTTGACGAGGCCACGGGGCCCATCGTCTTCGTCCTGCACGGCGCGAGGCGAGACGCCGAGGCCTACCTCGCGGCGCTCACCCCCTATGTCGAGCGCGCCGGGGCCCTGGCCATCGCCCCCACCTTCCCCCTGGAGCTCTACCCCGACAGCGAGGACTACACCCTGGGCCTCGGCGTGGACGATCCTCCCTCGGGCGGCGACTACGACCCGGCGGAGTGGCGCCCCGAGGATCAGACCACCTTCATGGAGCTGGAGCATCTGTTTGAGGCGATCAAGGCGACGCTCCCCGGGGCCGGGGGCCGCTGCGATTACCTCGTCTTTGGGCACAGCGCCGGGGCGCAGTTCACCCACAGGCTCCTCTTGTTCCACCCCACGGCCCGGGTGAGACGCGCTGTGGCGGCCAACGCCGGCTGGTACACCCTGCCGGTCTCTGAGGCCGGGGATCCCAACACAGAGATGCCATATGGCCTCACGGGCTCGCCGGTCGGCCAGGGAGACGTCAAACAAGCGCTGGGCCGCGAGCTGATCGTGCTGCTTGGCCAGGCCGACACCGCCACCGCCGACGAAGATCCCGATCTTCGTGGCACAGACGAGGCCCAGGCACAAGGCACAAACCGCCTGGAGCGTGGGCGGCACTTCATGGCGACCGTAGAGGGTCTGGGCGAGCCCCACCGCTGGGCGCAGAGCGAGCTGCCCGGCGCCGGGCACAACGTCACACAGATGGCGGGCTCGGCGGCCTATTGGCTGTTCCGTCCAGACGGGGAGACGCCCTGTCAGCCCTCCTCCGCCGCGGACGGGGCGAAGATCGTGTTCAATGAGGTGCTCGCCGACCCGCCGAACGACGCCCCCGGCGACGCCAACGGTGACGGCGCCCGGGACAACCTCCAGGACGAGCTGGTGGAGCTGGTGAACGTCGGGTCGAGCGCGGTCTGTCTCGCGGGCTGGGGCCTCGGCGACGCTGAGGATCCGTTTCGACACAGATTTCCCGTCGGCACGAGCCTTGACCCCGGCGAGGCCCTCGTGGTGTTCGGCGGAGGTGTGCCGACGGGGCCCTTCGCTGGGGTGACCGTGCAGGTCGCCGACTTCGACGGCAGCCTCAACCTACAGAACGCCGGGGATCTGCTGCGTCTGTCTACGCCTGAGGGAGACACAGTCACCGCCCTGAGCTGGGGCGACTGCGCGGGGTCGGCCTGCGCGGCCGATCATCTCAGCGAAGATCTGGAGCGAGACGCGGCGATCACCCGCTCCCCGGAGCTGAGCGGCGGGTGGGTGACCCACGGCGGCGCGGGCTACTCACCCGGCACAATGGCGGACGGCGCCGCGTTTGGCGATTGATCGCGCGCCGTCTGTGTTTACAGCGGTGACCGGCGAGATTGACCCAATCTCACTTGCCGGACGACGCCGGGTCGAGCCCGCCTCAGCTCAGCATGAGCCCCATGCGTCGGCTCGGCGGGCCCAACCGGGCGCCGTCATTCGGCGCGATCTTGGGTCAATCTCGCCGGTCACCGCTGTAGTGTCTCAGCCGCCGAGGGCCGAGGCGCGGGTGACGGCGGTGCCGACCTGGCGCATCGTGTTCGCAGCTTTGTCCACGGCGCCTTTGGCGTCGCTCATCGCTGAAGAGACGGCGCTGCTGATGCCGCTCGTGGCGTCGCTCACGCCCTTTGTAGCGGATGCCATCCCCGAGGCGACGGCGCTGTTCACGTCGTCCATCGCCTTGGAGGCGGCCTGGGTGACGGGATCGAGGGCCGCGGACACGGCCTCGCTCGCCGCGGCCGTGGCGCCAGAGACCGCCTCAGTGGCCTTCGCCGTCGCGCCGCTCACGGCCTCACCGGCCTTCGCCGCCGCGCCGGTCACCGCGCCCGCGGCCTCGCCGATCTTTGAGGTGGCGTCGCTGATCGCGCCCGTGGCCTTCGCCGCGAGCTCCGGGGCCACCTGGCCGACTGTGTCGTTGATGAGGCTGCTCACGCCGCCGAGCTGCTCGGTGAGCGCGCCCTGCACGCCGCCCACGGCGTCGTTGAGCGCCCCCGTCGCCGCGCTCACCGCGCCGTTCATCGCCTCGCTCACCTTGCTCATCGCGCCGTTGATCTGCTCGGTGGCGGCGGCGACGGTGTCTTTCACCGTGGTGGAGAGCGTGTCGAGGCCCTCGCGGAGCTGCTGGGTGACGCCTTGCACCGCGGACTGCACCTTGTCCGCGACCTGGCTCATGGCGTTGTTGAGGCCCTCGGTCACGCCGGCGACGGCGTCGGTGACCTGGCTGGCGATGCCCGCCGCCGCGTCCTGAATCTTGCTCGCGGCGGCTTCAAGCCCACCCTTGAGGGAGTCGACGATGCCCGCCCCGGCCTCAGAGAGGTTGGAGGCGAGCTCACCCAAGCTCGACTGGAGGTTGGAGGCGATGTCGCCCAAGGAGTCGCTCAGCGAGCTGACCACCCCGGAGGCGGCGTCTTGAATGGAGGAGGCCACGTTGGAGATGGCGCTGGAGAGGCTGTCGGCGAGGCCCTGGGCGGCGCTCTGCAGAGAGCTGGCGATGTTGGACGCCGCGTCGGAGAGCGCGGACGCCGCGCCTTGGGCCGCCTCCGAGAGCGCTGACGCCGCGTTGCCCAGTGCCGCGGTGGCGTTGCCGAGGGCGGCCTCAAGGGGCGCCGCGGCGGCGGCCAAGGCCTCTTGCACCTTGGCGATCACATCGGGCAGGTGCTTGGCGTCGGGGAGCGTGAGGGGCGAGGCCATGGTGGACCTCCTCGTCATCAGAGGGGTGGGGCCCAGGCAGTTTAGCACAGGCCGCCCAACTGAAGCGCACGAAGCTCACACGACGGAAAGTTCTCAGCAGCCGCCCACCACGGCGCTCGTGTCGAGGGTGACACGTTGGCACTGGAGGAGCTTCGAGCCGTCGCCGCTCACCACGGTGAGGGCGAGCTTGTCGGTGTAGACCGAGGCGTTGTTCCCGGCGACGGCGAGGCGGCCGGCGCCGTGGGAGTAGACCTTGGCGCTGTTCCCGGCCACGGAGACGTCCGCCTCACCGGCGATGTACAGCGTGGCGTTGTTCGCGGTGACGGTGACCTGAGCGCCGGGGCACACCAGGGCCTTCACGTCGTTGGAGATGAGCACCTGCTGGCCCTTCACCACGGAGACCCCGGCGGGCACGGCGACGGTGCAGGCGGCCTCGTCGGCCTTCTCTACCTTGGCGCCTGGGGCGGCGGCGACGGCGCCAGTGCGGGTGTCCACCTTCACGCCGCCAGGGAGCTTGACGTCGCCGGCCAAGGCCAAGGATCCGGCGAGGGCGGCGGTCAGTGAGAGGGCGAGGGCGATCCGCTTCATGGGGTGCTCCTGGGGGTGTCGTGGGCTGGAGAGCTGGATTCTGCCGTATCCCGGCGGGGCGGGGCGGCAAGCTGCGCGGGCTCATGTCCGCCGCAGAGGTCCGCCCTCGAAGAGGAGCGCGGGTGAACCCGGCGCGAAGACACGATATTGCCCAAAGATATGCCCCGCGCCCTCTCTGTCCTGAGCCAGCTCCTCGTCTTCGCCCTCAGCGTGTGGGTGATCGTCACCCTCGGGGGCTACGTCGCGCCGCGCCTGACCTACCCCTTCGACATCGAGTGGATGGAGGGCGGGATGCTCGTTCACGCCCTGCGTCTGGAGCAGGGCCTGCCGCTCTACCCCGCGCCGAGCGCCGAGTTCATCCCCTACATCTACCCGCCGCTCTACCCCTTCTTGATCAGCCTCGTCGGCGAGCCGTCGTACCTCGTGGGCCGGGGGCTCTCCATCGTCGGCACGCTCTTGGCCGCCGCCGCCGCGATCACCGCCGCCCGCCGTGAGGGCGCGCCTTGGGGCGTCGCCGTGGGGGTCGGCGCGGCGTTTTTGACGACCTGGGAGGAGTCGGGCACCTTCATGGACCTCGTGCGCGCCGACGCTGTGGCCGTGGGCCTCGCCGCCTGGGCGATCACCTTGGCGCGTTTTGCCAGCCCCGCCGCCGTCGTGGCCTCGGGCCTCCTGCTCGCCTTGGCGTTTCTGGCCAAACACAACCTCGCCTTGTTCGGCCTGCCCATCGCCTTGTGGTTGTGGTGGAGCGTCGGCTGGCGCCGGGCGGCCTTGTTCACCGCGGCGTCGGCGGGCCCGGCGCTTCTCGCCACGGGGCTCTTGCAGCTCGCCACAGACGGCATGTTTCTGACCTACCTCCTCGGCGTGCCCGCCACGCACCCGCTGGTGGCCGACCGGGCCTTGCCGACGATCACGAAGGAGCTGCCGAGCTCGCTGCCGCTCTTCGCCGGGGCGTCCGTGGCTTGGCTCGCCGTGACGCTGCGGCGGCGGGGCGAAGGCGCGGCGCTGTGGCTGGGGGTGCTCGCCGTCGCCGCTGGGGCCTGTATGCTGATGCGCGCCCATCACGGCGGCTTCATCAACGTGCTGATGCCGGGGCACTGGGCCGTGGCGGCGGCGGGGGGCGCGGCGATCGGCGCCTTCTGCCGGGCCTTTGAGGGCAGAGCTTGGGCCGTCCCCTTGGTCGGGCTGCTGTTGAGCGCCCAGCTCACCCGCACCGGCTGGGAGAAGGCCCAAGACTATGTGCCCACCGAGGCCGACCGCGCCGCAGGCGAGCAGCTCCTCACCCAGCTCCGGACCGTCGAGGGCGAGATCTTCGCCTCGCAGTTCCCCTGGTACCCCCACCTCGTCGGCAAGAAGCCCAGCCTGCCGCTGATCTCGCTGTGGGACATCCAGCACAAGCGCGGCCCGCTCTACCAGAACCCCTCCGTCGTCGAGGAGGCCATGGCCCAGCAGGTCTGGGCGGCGCTGCTCGTCTCCCAGAAAGACATCAAGTATGGCCAGCGCGAGCACTACAAGGAGGGCGCCCGGATTAAGCTGCCCGGTCGGGCGTTCAACACCCGCACCGGCTGGCGGGTGCGCCCGGCGGCCTTGTGGGTGCCCAAGACGGCGGCCGATCGCGCCGCGGAGTCCGCCAAGGCCCTCGCCGCCCCCAAACGTGCGCCCCCCGCCTCAGTCGGGGAGCCGAGCGACGACGACCCCACCCTTACACCCGATCCATAAGCGCCCCTCGGTAGAGCCCAGCGCCCAAGGCCGGTCGAGGGGGATCTTGACGGGGTGGGGCCAGCCGCCGTCTTCGCTCACCCAGAGGCCGCCCTCGGCGAGGAGCCAGAGGCGGCCCCGGGCGTCGGTGTGCAGGGCGTAGGGCTCCTTGTCGCGGCGCTGCCAGCGCTCGCCGTCCCAGCGGTGCAGGGCCCCGGCGGCGCAGGCCCAGAGCTGGTTGTAGGCGAAGCCGAGGTGGCGCACGGGGCGGCCTTTGCCCATCGCCACGAAGTCGCAGACCTTCTCGCCGTCCACCTCCCAGAGCTGGCCGTCGATGGTGCCCGCGAAGGTGCGGCCCCAGGCGGTGACGAAGGCGATGCTCTCCGGGGGGCCGACGCCGCCGATGAGGCGCAGCCGCCAGCCCATGAGCAGCCGCGCGCCGTCGGAGAACACCGCGCGGAGGTCGTCAAAGCCCCCGGCGCCGTCGAGCGGGTGGCCCTTGCCCGCGGCCTGGCCCCGAAACGGCCACTCGAAACGGCTGCGCATCGTGGCGATGTGTAAGACGCCGTCGTGAACGGCCATGCTCTCCACGCGGCGGCTCTCTCGGCGGGCGCCTTGGGGGAAGGGGAAGGCCATGAAGCGCCCGGCGCGCCAGAGGGTGAGGTCGTAGTCGCTGCCCAAGGCGACGTCCCCGGTGGGCAGGGGCAAGATGCAGCGCACCATCGCGTGCTCGGGGAGGCCTAGCTCCGACGCGCCGTGGCGCGTGAGGACGTCGAGGGAGGTGATCACGGCGCGGCGCTCAGGAAAGCAGGGTCGGCGGGGGTAGCCCAGGATCGGCGCGGCGTTGCGCGGGGCGCGGCCGACGCGCTCAGGATAGCGGAGGGCGCGGCCGTGGGGGTGTCCCCGGTCGAAGGAGCCGTGATGTTGTACGACCTGGGCGCCCCCGCCGACCGCCTGTCGGTGATCATCGAGGTGCCGCGGGGGGGCCACATCAAGCGCGCCCTGAACGCCCAAGGCGGGGTGAGCGGGGTGCAGCTCGTCTCGCCCTGGCCCTGCCCGTTCAACTACGGCTGCGCCCCGGCGCATGAGGGCGACGACGGCGATCCCCTCGACGCCATCGTGCTCGGCCCCGCCCTTCGTCTGGGGGCGCGGCTCACCTTGCCCGTGGTCGGCGTGGTGCGGTTTATGGACCGTGGCGCGGTAGACGACAAGTGGATCCTCTCTGCGACGCCGCCAACCTTGGCCGACGACCGCGCCCTGCGTCGGTTTTTTTCGCTCTACGCCTTGGCGAAACGCCTGATGAACGCTCCCCGAAGCGCGTGTGGCGAGACTACCTTACGCGGGGTGGAGTGGAGGATCCCGCCCCCGTCATCGCCGGGCTGAACATCATCTGAGGATGACTACCGCAAGAGATGAAAGTTTTCCTTCACCGATCCCCGCTCGCTTAGGCTAAGAAGGCCCTCTCGCTTTTGTGGAGCGCAGGATCGAAGGATGAACGAGCCACTTCGGGACCTCATCGACGAGCTGTACAAGCACAAGGTGCGTGTGCCGATCAACCGGCTCACCCTCGGCCTGCTCGACGGCCTGGGCGAGCTGACAGACCCCAGCGCTGAGGCCGAGGAGGCGGCGCTGCGCTCGGCGAGAGGTCTGCTGGAGCGCCTGCAGCAGGTGAACCTGGCCGAGCTGAGCGCCGATGAGGCCATCGACCACACCCTCGCCGTGCAGCTCTTGGAGCAAGAGCTCTTCTGGGGTGAGGCGCGGTTTAACGGCCGCAGCCACCTCCAGCAGACGCCGATGGCCGGGGATGAGCTTGGCGACGGCGTGTATTTGATCCTCGTCAACGACCCGCGCCCGGCGGAACAACGCCTGGATGACATCCTCGACCGCCTCACCGCGACGCCGGCGTTCTTGGAGCGGATGCTCCGCCGCTTAGACACCCCCGTCGCGCGCTGGACGGCGCGGGATCTGGCCACTCTAGAGGGCCTGCCCTCGCTGCACGAGACCGTGGAGCGCCTCGCCGAGGAGGTCCATTACCCCCGGCTCGACGCCTTACGCGCCGCCCGCGCCGCGGCCGAGGCGGCGATCACCCGCTACGCCGAGGGGCTGCGCGCCCTGCCCACCACGCCGCACCTGCACATCGGCCCCGCCCAGACCGAGCGCCTCCTGCGCGCCAAAGGGGTGAAGCTCAGCCTCGACGCCCTGCACCAGCTCGCCCGGGACTTCGTCGCCCGCAACCGCGACGAGGTCGAGGCCCTGCGCGCCCGGCTCGTGGGCCGCTACGACCTGCCTGCGGACACCACCGCCGAGGCCCTCCAAGAGCACCTCAACGCCCGCTTCGCCGTGGCGCTCCCCGAGGGTCGCCTGGAGGCCGTGCTGGAGGTGTACGAGGCCGAACACCGCGGAATCTTGGCGTTCATTGAGGCCCAAGACCTCTTCCCGATGCCGCCCGACCACGACCTGCGTATCCTCCGGACGCCGCCGTTCATGGCGCCGCTCATCCCCGCCGGGGCGATGATGCCGCCGCCGCCGTTCCGCGCGGGCACCCAGACGAGCCTCGTCTACCTCACGCTCTCCGAGGCCCTCCGCGACGAACACACGGCGCTGTCGATCCCCGCGATGATGGTCCACGAGGGCATCCCCGGCCATCACCTCCAGCTCGCCTGGGCCGCGGGCCACCCCTCCATCGTGCGTCGGCTCACCTCCGCGAACGACCAGGCCGAGGGCTGGACGACGATGCTCGAAGATTGGATGCTTGACCAAGGTTACCGCGCCGAGCTCGCCGATGAGCTCCGGTTCATCACCAAGCGGGACATCGCGCGCATCGGGCCCCGGGTGGCCATCGACCTGTTCTTTATGACCGGCGAGCGCCGCTTCTTGGACATCGGCGTCGAGGTGGAGCTCTCCGATCCCGACCCCTTCGTCGCCGCCGGGGCGCTCTTACGCGCCGTGACGGGCTTCGTGCCCGAGCGTGTGGACGCGGAGCTCGGCTGGTATTCGCTCCACCGGGGGGTGCCTCTGAGCTACCTGCTCGGAAATCATCTCATCTGGGAGACCAAACGTTCGCTCGCGAACGCCGCGCCGCCCCAGGCCGATCTCCTCGCCTTGGACCGCGCCTTTCACCGCGCGTTTCTCGCCTTGGGCTCCATGCCGATGGCCCTCGCCCAACGGGTGCTCCTCGCCCAGGGCTTGAGCCCGATGGAAGCGGCATGAAAGGGCTCACAGCTGGTATCTCCGCGCGATCTTCAGGTATTCTCCCCCGAAGCCCGAGAAAGCTGGCGCGGCACCCCCACCAAAACCTCCAGCGTGCGACCCGGTCGTTCGTTGTCATGAACCTCGAAGAGCGCCCTTGATCTCAGGGCACAGGAGACGCAGATGGCAAGAGTGAAGATGGCCCCTCCTCACGCACCGAAGGCGCGTATCGGCGCCGGGATCCTGGTCCTGATGATGGCGCCAGGGCTCGTTCACGCGGCGGATCCCGACAACACCGTCTTCGTGGTCGGCAAGTACGCGACCGGCCAGGGCGTAATCCGCGCCTACGACCTCAGCGACAGCAACGCGACTGACAATGACGGTCGCGCGATTCCCGCCACGGCGGCCACGAACGGCTTCGTCGGTGTGGCGCTCGATCCGCTCACCCAGATCCTCTACGTCTGTGAGCAGGGCAACCAAGCGTTACGCGCGTTTGACGCGAACGGCCTGACAGAGCTCTCCCCGTTCACCATCACCCTCGACGCCAGCACCACCTGCGGCGCCTTGGAGATCGACCCCTTCCGCCGCATCCTCTACGTCGGCGGCGTGGACGCCTACTCCATCAACGGCGACTCCGCCACGGGCAACTTCGGCACGCTCCTCTCGGCCTCCGACGGCAAGAGCACGGGCAAGGCCTGCGCCGATGGCAGCGACGGCAACCAGCTCGTCCGCGACCCGATCAACAACCTGCTCTACTGCTACGACACCGAGGGCGGCTCGGCGACCACGTATGTCTACTCCTGGTCGACGAAGAACCACTTCCCCAAGCCCGCAAAGTTCAACTGGGCGACGCCGAGCACGATGACCTCGTCGTCCACGGCGGTCACCGGCACCGCCAACGGCACCATCGGCCTGGACTACGACAACCGGAACCTGTACCAGGCCCGGTCGTCGTCCCTCACCCGTGAGTACACCGTCAGCTCGTTCACCTCCGCGGTGAACAACGGCAACGCCACGACCCGCACGACGGGCGCCCCGGCGGACACCCAAGGCACCCACTTCCTCACCCACTCCACCTTCGGGACCTCCAAGGTGCTCGTGGACACCGGCGACGCCGACGTCTGCTTCTACTCTTGGAGCACCTGGTCGACGGCGGGCACGCTCTCCTGCGACACCAACTGGAACAGCCCCTCGACCCAGGTGCCCGCGGGCGTCGAGTTTTACCCCTTCGACGAGTCCGAGGCCGACGACGATGGCGACGGCATCCCCGACTCCGTCGAGGTCGGCGCTTACGACCCCGGCTTCGTGGTCACCTCCAGCTACGCCCAGCTCTACGACTCCGACCCCACGACCACGACCGACCCGGACGACCCCGACACCGACGCGGACGGCCTCGATGACGGCGTAGAGGACGCGGACGGCGACGGCAAACACGACGCCAACGAGTCCGACCCCAACGACGACGACACCGACGACGACTGCATCATCGACGGTGAAGACCCGAACCCCCTCGCCGATGACGACAGCGACGGCGACGGACTCCTCGACAGCCTTGAGGCCTGCTCGCTGCTCACCGATCCCTTCGATGTGGACTCCGACGAAGACGGCCTAAAGGATGGTGAGGAGGTCAACACCTACGGATCGGACCCCCTCAACCCCGACTCCGACGGTGACAGCCTGCTCGACGGCGAGGAGGTTTTTGACTACGGCACCGACCCCAACGACGACGACACCGACGGCGACACCCTCAAAGACGGCGAAGAGGTCACGGGCTCCCGCAACACGTCCTACGGCAAAGAGCCTACGGACCCCCTCGACGCCGACAGCGACAACGACGGCCTGAACGACGGCGCCGAGGTGAAGACCCACAAGTCTGAC
>JAKLKE010000209.1:3790-10070 GCA_023150775.1 Myxococcota bacterium | reverse complement strand
GAATCGTTCGTTCCCGGGTCTGGGTGCGGACGATCTAGATCCTGGATCCTTCGTTCCCGGGTCCGGGTGCGGACGAACTGGATCCTGGATCCCTCGCTCCCGGGTCCGGGTACGGACGATCTAAAAACTGGATCACTCGTTCCCGCACCTGGGAACGGACGATTTAGATCTTGGATCGCTCGTTCCCGGGGCCGGGCGTGGACGATCTGGATCCTCGATCGATCGCTCCCGCCTCCGGTCACGGGTGATCTAGCCACCAAAGGCTCAGCCTCCGGCCACACGCCCGGGGGGCCACACGCGCCGCTCACATGGCCTCGCTGTTGGCCCTCACCCCTCCACCCACCACCCCGTCACCGTGTACCGCACCCCCTCACGCACCGGCTCCACCAGATGCCAGGTCTCCGGCCCCGGCGCGAAGATCAGCAGCTCCCCGAGCTGCGGCAGAAAGCGCTCCTCGGCGGTGAAGGTCGGCTCGCCCTCGATAAGCCCGGGCTCCCCGAAGCTGATCGCCCCGCCGTCCTCCGCCCGCCAGTCCGGGCACAGGCCCAGGGAGAAGGTCGCCTTGTAGCGCCGACCGTCGGGGTGCGGTCCCATGTGGTCGCCGGGGCCCAGACGCCAGGCGTTCATCACCGCGCGCTCGGGCAGCGCCAGGCCCAAGGCCCCGCCGATCAACACCCGCAAGGCCGGGTGGGTGAGCAGCTCCCACAGCGGGCCCTCGGTGAGCGGCGCGCGCTCGGCGTGGACCAGGGCGGTGTCCAAGCGGGCGTAGGGCAAGGCGCGGGCGGCCTGCAAGAGCGCCATCGACGGGGCGAAGCCGCGCAGGCTGAGGCGCTTCCGGCCCGCGCGGCGATCTTCGGCCAAGGCCCGCCACGCCGAGGCGCTCCGCCAGAGCGGGCTCACCTGCTCGGGCAAGGTCTCGGCGATGGACCAGTCCACCGGGGCGAGGGGCGGTGGGGGCGCGCCGAGGTCGTAGGCCGTGCGCAGGCGCGCGGCGATGATCCGCTCCCGCAGCGCGACGGCGGCGGGGCCCTCCTCCAGCATTCCGCCCCGCAGACGCGCCGCCAATGGGGGGCTCGGCGCGCCGCGCTCAAGGGCCGCCGCGTCCTCGGGGGTGAGCCGAATAAGCTGCTCCAACAGGGGATCGTAGAGGTGTAGACCCCCATCGGGGCAGGGGAGGCGCACGAGCTCAGGCCGCAGCTTCATACGCCCAGAGTACAGGAGCCGCGCGCCCGACGCACACAGCCGCCCCGCCGTCCTGTAGACTTGATGATCATGGCCCTGCACTCAATCGCCCGTCGTCTCGCCGCCGCGCTCACCCTCACCACGCTCCTCTGGGGCGGTGAGGGCCTCGCCCAAGACCCGGCGTCGAGCCCGGGGATGCCGCCGGGGATGCCCGACCGCCTCAAGGGCTCACCGTACCTGCCGCCCACCCGCACGGGGCCGAGCCTTCACGTTGAGGTGACGCCCTATGACACCCCGGCGCCGATCCCTGACGTCGACGCCTTGGTGTTCCTCGAAGGGCGCCCGGGGGAGCTGTTCTCGTGTATGGCCGGGGCCTTTGTGGACGAGTTCGGCCAGGTGAAGGAGGTCTTCACCCGGGGCTGCCCCATCGCGTTCCGCAACACGGCGCTCGACACCATGCGCCGCTGGCGCTTCAACGTGCCCACCTTGGCCGGGCGCGCGGCGACGGGGCGCTACGAGGTCGAGCTCATCTTTGTGGGCGCGAGCGTCTTGGGCCACACGCCGATCCCCGCCGGGGCCGTGCTCGTTCGCGCCGAGCCCATGGCGATCCCGCTGTGGCCCTCACCGCCGAAGCTCCGCGCCAAGAGCCGCGCCTGGCTCGACGAGCAGGGCCTCAACGGCTACCGCTGCCAGATCCGTCTTCAGGTAGACGACATGGGCGCGCCCCAGCATATCAACGTCGTGGACTGCCCTGGCCCGCTGCACGTAGACGTGCTCAGACGCGCTCAGCGATACGGTTTTGACGTGGTCGGCGCCACACGCGGCGACGGCACGGTCTACACCTTAGACCTCTGGCTCAACGTCGAGGATGAGCTCTGATCGGGCCCTCGGTCATTTGCACCGCCTGGGGATGAGTGGCATCCTTCGGGGAGTTTCACCAACCGGAGGGTCCCCCATGATCGGTCTTCTCGCGCTCCTCGCCGCCTGCAGCCAAAGCCCCGCCGAGCTCCTCATCCCCAGCGCCCAGGCCCAAGACGCCACGGCGCCCGCCGCCCGCCTCTATGGCCTCGGCGGCACGCTCTATGTCCAGGTCTACAAGGATCCCAACACCATCGCCGCCGCCGCCGCCCACGACCACGTCGTCAAGGCCAGCGGGTGGAACGGCTCGGTGACCTGGGATCCGGCCAGCCTCGCGGCCTGTAAGGTGCAGATCACCGTGCCGGTCTCTAGCCTCTCCGTAGACGAGAAGGGCCTCCGCGAGCAGCTCGGCTACGACACCTTCCCCAGCGACTCCGAGCGCGCGGAGATCAAGTCCGCCATGCTCAGCGACGCCCAGCTCGACTCGGCGAAGTACCCGAGCATCAGCTACCAGGCGACGAAGTGTGAGCAGAGCGGCGATCTGGTGAACGTCACCGGCAACCTCACCATCCACGGCGTCACCAAGAGCGTCGTCTTGCCGATGTCGGTGAAGGCCGACGCGGTGAACTTCTCGGCGAAGGGCTCGATCAAGATCAAGGCCAGCCAGTTCGGCATGACCCCGTACTCGGCGCTCTTCGGCGCGGTGAAGAACCAAGACACGATGATCCTGGTGATCGACGTCACCGGCAAGCCCCGCTGAGCGGGGTTCACGACGGATGAAGGGCGCGGGCGCGCGGCGGGTTACCTAGGCTGGATGAGCCGCCGACACCGCCACATCGAGCCCTTCGCCGTCCAGATCACCGCCCTTCGCCCGGGGAGCCTCGGCTTCGGCGAGCACGAGGGCGCCCCCGTCGTCGTGCGGGGCGCCCCTCCCGGCGCGGTGGTGATCGCCCAGCCGTTCAAGAAGAAGGACGGCGTGCTCCACGCCCGACGCGGGGCGCTGGTCCAGGCGCCGCCCGACGCCGTGGCCCCCCGTTGCGCCTTGTTCACGCTCTGCGGCGGCTGCTCCCTGCAAGAGATCCCGCTCGGCCCCCAGCGCGCGGCGAAGCAGGCCATGGTTGAGGCGCTCTTGGGCGATCTCTCCGGCGTCAGCGTCTCCCCCGTCGCCGGGGAGCCCGAGGGCTACGCCTACCGCAACAAGGTCGAGCTGAGCTTCGGCGCCCGGCGGTATGTCTCCGAGGCCGACCGCGCCGCCGGGGCCCCCGACGAGGGCCGCTTCTTGGGCTTCCACGCGCCGGGCCGCTTCGACAAGGTCGTGGACGCCCCGCGCTGTGAGCTGGTGAGCGAAGGCCTCAACACGCTCATCCAGAGCGCCCGGGCCCTCTTGGAGCGCTCGGCCCTGCCGCCTTGGGACGCCAAGGCCCTTCAAGGTTTCTGGCGGCACCTCGTGCTGCGGGAGTCTTGGGCGGGCGGTCGCCTCGTGGCGATCTACACCTCAACGCCGCCCGAGGGCCAAGAGGCCGTCGCCGAGGCCGAGCTTCGGGCCTGGGCCGAGGGCCTGCCCCAAGACGTCGTCGCCGCGTGGTACGTCAACCCCCGCACCGGCGACGCCGCCGTGGGCGAGCTCCGCGCCGCGCTCAAGGGTGAGCCCACGCTCATCGAGCGCATCGGCGAGGTGGCCTTCCGCCTGAGCCCCACGGCCTTCTTCCAGACGAACACCCCCGCCGCCCGCGCCCTCTACGAGCGGGTGGGCGAGGCCCTGGGGCTCGTGCCCGGCGCGCGCCGTGACGCCCGCCTCGTGGACCTGGCGGAGCACCGGCACCCCGTCCTCGGCCACCTCCCCCCTCGCCTTCAGTTCCTTCACCTCCTTCGCCGACCAGGTCCGCTCGGGGTCGATGCCCCGCTCAACAACATCCCCGCGACCTTCATCGCCGGCGCCGTCGAGGACGTGCTGCCCGCCCTGCGCCCCGATGACCTCGCCGTCGTGGACCCGCCCCGGGCGGGCCTGCACCCCAAGGCCTCGGCCTGGCTCGCCAAGCAGCGCTGCGCGGCCTTGGTCTACGTCGCCTGTAACCCCGAGTCGCTGGCCCGAGATCGCCAGCTCCTCGCCGCCGGGGGCTGGCGTCTGACGGCGCTATGGGGCGTTGACCTCTTCCCCCAGACCGGCCACGTCGAGCTCGTCGCCCGTTTTGAGCGTGTGGACCAGGCCGGGCAGCCCCTCGAAGCCTGACAGCTCACGGCCCAAGAGCGCGACGTGAAGCCCGGCGGCGTTGGCCCCGGCGGCGTCGGCGTCGGGATCATCCCCGACGTGCAGCGCCTCTTTGGGCAGCACGCCCAGAAGCCCGCAGGTCAGCCAGAACGCGGCGCGGTGGGGCTTCTCTACGCCCAAGGCGCCGGAGCAGACCACTCGGTCTACCCGCGCGCTGAGCCCCAAGGCCGCCAAGGTGCCCGGCAGGCGCGTGTCCCAGTTGGAGAGCACGGCGAGCTTGAGCCCCGAGGCCCGCAGGGCGCTCAGCGCCTCGGCGACGCCGGGGTTCACCCGCCACGCCGCGGCCTGGGCGAAGTAAGCATACGCGTCCTCAAACAGCGCGGGATGCGCCGAGCCCGTGGCCTCAGCGACGACAAAACGCCAGAACGCCCGCCCGTCGCCGCGCTGCCGAGGCCCGGGCCAAGGCGCGCGCATGGCGGCCTTAAACCGGCGTCCGATCTCCTCCGGCGCGCGGGTGACCCCAAACGGCGCCGCCAGCCGCGCGTAGCTCAGGCCCACGGGCTCGGCGACGGAGATCAAGGTGCCCGCGGCGTCCAAGAGCACCGCGCGGATCACCCCCACACCTCACGCGCCACCCGAAACGTGCCGATGTGCGCGGCGACGGTGGGGTGAATCGGCTTGTAGTACCCGCCGCCCATGGTCAAGGCGACCTTCGCCCCCGCGGCCCGGCAGGCCTTCATCACCCGGCGATCCCGCTCGGCGAGGCCCTGGAGGCTCAGGCCCAGGCGGCCCAGGCTGTCCCCCTTGAGGGGGTCGGCCCCGGCGATGTAGAAGACGAGCTCGGGATCAGACGCCAAGGCTTGGGGCAAGGCCCGGTCCAAGGCGGCGAGGTAGGCCTTGTCATCACAGCCATCGGGCAGGCCCACGTCGAGGGTCGAGGGCATCTTCTGGAACGGGAAGTTCTTCTCGGCGTGCAGGGAGAGCGTGAACACCGCGGGGTGGCCCCCCAAGATCGCCGCCGTGCCGTTTCCTTGGTGAACGTCGAGGTCCACCACGGCGACACGCCGCACGACGCCCCGGGCGAGGAGATCTAGCGCCGCGCAGGCCACGTCGTTAAACACGCAGAAGCCGCCGCCCTCGTCCGCTTTGGCGTGGTGGGTGCCCCCGGCGAGGTTCGCCGCGACCCCGTCCTCTAAGGCGGCCTCGGCGGCGGCGAGGGTGCCCCCCACCGAGGCCCGGCAGCGCGTGATCAGCGCCGGTGTCCAGGGGAAGCCGATGCGGCGGATCTCCGGCGCGGTGAGGCTGCCCGTCGTCGCCGCCGACACATAGGCCGGGGTGTGGGCCCGCAGCAGCACGGCGTCCGGCGCCAGCGGCGCGGGCGCGAGGCGATCCGCGGTGAAGAGCCCCTCGTGAAGGCAGGCCTCCAGGGTGAGGGCGTACTTCTCCATCGGGAAGCGGTGCCCTGGCGGCAAGGGCACGGGGTAAGCGTCGAGGGTGAAGGCGCGCATGGCCGCTTGGGACAATCAGGCCGCCGCGTTGCGGGGCAGGCCCGCGTCATCGAGGCCCCCGACCGTCTGCCCGGTGAGCTGAAGGTAGGCGATGCCCAAGGCCGCCGACTGGATGAGCATCATCGCGAAGGAGCCGATGACCGGGACGTTGCTCAGGATGAAGGTGAGCCCGATGATGGCGAGCCACAGCAGCAGCAAGGCCCCCCAAGACGAGCGGAACAGCTCGATGGAGCCCTGAATCGCCTCCAGGGCGCCGAGGCCCCGATCGACGATGAGGTAAGGCGCGAAGCCCGCGGCGAAGGCGTAGACGATGCCCGGCACGATGCCCAGACAGAGCAGCGGCAGGGTGATGAGCAGGTTCAAGAAGAACAAAGCAATCGCCGTGCCCGGCGAGCGTGCGTAATGAAAGACCTCCCAGTAGCTCGTGGGCTCACCCCGCAGCGCGAGCAGCGCGAGCCGCGCCATGCCCAGAGGCGCGATGGCGCCGATGTACACAATCGCCAACCAGAACACGAAGCCGAAG
>JAKLKE010000209.1:0-3780 GCA_023150775.1 Myxococcota bacterium | reverse complement strand
CATGGTGTCGTCGGGCTCGCCGCCGCTCGCCGCGCTGATGAACGCGACGCCGAAGACGCCCACAACCGCGAGGGGCACCACCAGCACAAAGACCATGCCAAACACGCCGCCGAAGTAGACGAGCGCGGAGCCCAGCCAGGCGCGCCACTGCTTGCTGATGTGGTTGAAGGCGTCGCCGAGGCAGCCGCCGACGGTGAGCGGGGTGGTGGCGGTGTCCATCGTCTGAGTCTCCAACAAGAGTCGTTCACTGAAGCTGAAGGCCCCCGCGCCAAAGAGCAAATGCTCCGCTGACGCGAGGGCCCAAGACGTTGGCGGGGATCAGAACCCGGCGTTGCGCAGGATGCCGTCGTCGCCCATCTTGCCGGCGGAGCCGCTGAGGCGGAGGTACGCGACGTTCTGGAGCGTGAACAGCACGATCGGGGCCACGAGGAACGCGAAGGGGATGAGGTTCAGCACGCCGACGACGACCTGGCTGGCGAGCAAGAAGAGGATGATCGGCATCGGCTGGGCCTGGACCATGGCGATCGAGCCCTTGATGGCGTCCACGGGGCTGCCGCCACGGTCAGCCATGATCGGGATCGCGAAGGAGGAGGCGAAGCCGAAGAGGATGCCGGGGATGACACACAGCGCCAGGCCGATGCTCGTGCCCATGCCGACGAGGATCAACAACAGCACGGCGGGGATGAAGTTCTTGAACTCGCCGGTGATCACGTTCGAGGGGACCTCGTCACCGCGCAGGTTCATCTGCACGGCCTTCGTGAGCCCGAGCAACATCGGCGCGAGGGCGCCGAGGAAGGCGAGGTAGAGCACAAACATGAACAGGCCGAAGAGGCCGCTGATGATGCCGCCGGCGCTGCCGGCGTTCTGGGCGACGAAGCCGACGCCGATGCTGCCGCCGAAGCCCATGCAGGCCATGAGCAGACCGCCGGCAAAGGCGACACCGAAGAATGTGAGGTAGGGGCGCACATACTTGCCCCAGTTGTTGCTCAGGTGTTTGAACCCGTCGCCGATCCATCCGCCGATGTCGACCTGCACGCTTCCGGCGCTCTGTTGTAAGTCCATGTGCTCTCGTCCTCGTTGTCTTTGGAGTCAGTGGGTGCGGCGGGGAGCGTGGGTCGCCCCGGCCAGCCGAGCGCGGAGAGCCGCGCGTCGAGCATCGCCGGAAAACGCGCGAACCACGCCGCGTTCAGGGGAGAAGGATGCGGGAGAGGGTACAGCCGAAGCGCCCTCCCGCGCAAGGTGACGTCGAGGTGAGACTCGTAACGATCCTCCCTCGCCCAGTAGGCCTGCAGGCTGGGGGCGAGGGTGGGCTCGGCGAGGCCAAACCACAAAAACGCGTCATTCCCAAGCGTGATGAGGGTGTCACCCCTCCACAGCTCGGCGATCAGCGTCGTGACGAGGGGGGCGAAGCGGCGCTTGACGCCGACGCTCCACGCCTTGTTATCGACCGGCTTAAATGGCACGGTGTTCGCCCAGAACACGCCCTGGCCGATCGTGATCGCGGCGCGATCGTCGATGCAGGGGCCACCGAAGGCGGCGCGGTGCAGCGCGTCGCGCACGAGGCGACCGCCCCGGCCGATGAAGGGCTCGTTCTGATGGATCTCGTCACGGCCAGGATCCCGGCCAAAGAAGCCGAGCGGCGCGTCAAGGCTCCCCGAGCCGAGCACCGTCGGATCAGTCACCGCGCGCCCGGCCTCTTCATAGACCGGGGCGTCGATGTCCATTCCCCCTCGCGCGGCTTCTGCGGAGAGCTTCTGAAGGAGCTCGGCGTAGCTCACCGGGCGCGGTCCAGGGTGTCTTCGATGAGCTTGTCGTCGAGGCCCATCGAGCGCCCGAGCTTGATGACGTTGTCGCGGAACACGTGAACACCCGCGAAGGTCGAGAGCAGGCTGACGGCGACGTCGCTCACCGCGCGGCCGACGTCGCCCGCGTCTACGCCGAGGCGGCGGCCATAGTCTTCGAGCACGGCGCGCTCGGCCTCGGAGAGGCCGCCGTCGGCGAAGGCGACGAGCGCGAGGCTCTTGAGCAGGGCCTCTTTGAGCTCGGGGGTGTCGATGGCGCTGAGATCAGGAGGGGCGGTCTGGTCGTCGATGCTCGACTCAAACTGCTCGATGAGCGCGACCTCTTGAGGGTGGGCGCCGTCGCTGTGCGCCATCTGGCGCATCGCTTCAGCGATCGTGATCGCCGCACGATCGCTCAGCTCGGGCAGGTCGCTCATGATCTCACGCATCGGTACCTCCTTGGCGGGCCACTCTAACCCGGTTTTGTTTACAGGGGGTGTCAGTCAGAGTCATCGTCGTCATCAAGATCGTCGGGAGGGCGCTCTAAGGCGCCAAGCACGGCGCTGAGCGCCTCTGGGCTCACCCCGGATCGCAGCGCGTCTACGCGGGCGGTGAGGCGCAAGGCGTAGAGATGCACGAGGCCGTCTCCGCCGGAGGCCGCGCCGAGGCTCTCCGCGAGCTCCTCGAAGCCGGGGCCAAGGAGGCGTTTGCCCTCATCAAAGACCGCGTCGATCCGCGCCTCGTCGAGGCCGGGCCAGAGATCCGTAGGCGGCGGCAGCGGGCGCCGGGCGTAGGCCGCCCCGGCGATCACCGCCATGCCCAGAAGCCAGCCCGCCGTGCCGACCATCCAGCCCAGCAGGAGCCAGAGGATCATCACGCCGATGGAGATCGCGGCGGCGACGGTGCGCGCGCGCTGGGCCCGGCGCCACGCGAGCTGCCGGGCGCGGCCGCGCCGGAGGCCCTCGGGACCGAGCCGGGTGAGATCGTCCACGAAGAGCAGGGTGCCGTCTTGGGCCTCGTAACCCCGAAGCCAAGGCAGCCAGAGGAGCCCGGCCTCCCGGGCGGCGCGGCCCAAGCTGGGCTCCAGCACGGGGGCCTCGGGGAGCTCATGGGCCCGAGGCCAGGTGGCGTCGTCGTGAAACCGGCGCAGGGCCTCGGGATCACACTCCAAGAGCAGCTCGGGCCTGGGCGCGATGAGGCCCAGGCGCGTGTGAAGCCAGCGTCCAGCGGGATCTTTGTAATATCCCAAGGCTCGCAGTCGGCGGGAGCTCTCGTCCAGCTCAGGCAAGGTCGTCTCTGCTCCCAGATCAGCGCGCTTCGTGATGGACCGTTGGCGAAAGACAGGATAACAGGCCACCCCATGGGCATTCGAGAGACCAAACGTATCGCACGCCGCACCGCCATCGAAGACGCGGGCCTGCGGCTATTCTTAGACGACGGCTACGACCGTGCCTCCGTCGAGCGCATCGCCGCGGCGGTCGGCATCGCGCGTGGCACCTTCTACCTCTACTATGAGGACAAGCAGGCGCTGTTCAACGCGCTCTGCGAGCGGCTCTACGCGCCGATCGTCGCCGCCCTAGACGCCACGGCCGAGGCCCTGCGCAACGCCGCCTCGCCTCAAGAGCAGCAGCTCTTGTTCTTGCAGATGGCGGCGAACCTCGCCGGGCTGGCCCCGACGCTGCGCCCGCTGCTCATGCTGCACTTCCGCGAGGCCCACAGCGCCGGGCCCTCGGGTGAGGTCGTGGGCCTGTGGACGAGCCGCCTGCAAGAGCGCGCTGAGACGATCCTCACCGACGCCCGCAGCCGCGGCCTCATCCGTGATCACGACGTGCGCACCGTGGCTTTGGCCATCATCGGCGCCGTCGAGCGCCTCACCTGGGCTTGGCTCAACGATGAGTCCCGGGTGTACCGCGACACCGTGGCCCTTGAGCTCTCGACGGTGTTCTTCCGCGGCATTCACCCCGACGAGTCCTGATCGTCGGGGCTCGCCCCGCCCGCC
>JAKLKE010000208.1 GCA_023150775.1 Myxococcota bacterium | reverse complement strand
TCCAAGGGTCGCCCCAAAGAGGGTCAGGGTGGAGTCGCCTCGGTTGGTCAGGCGTAGGGTCGTCTCGCCGCCCTCGGCGGGCAGGCGGGGGCTGTCTGTGCTGGGATCGAGAGACGGCGCGGCGCCGTCGCGGTCAAGGGCCCAGCCGGAGAGGATGTTCCAGTCGCCGACCCAGGCCCGGTCACCCGGGGCGGCGCGCACGGCCAAGGCGAACTGTTCGGTCTGTTCACGCGCCAGGGGCTTAGGGTCGGCGGGGTCGCCAAGGTCGTAGACGACGAGGCCCTCGTGATCGGCCACCCACAGGAGGCCGTCGGCGGCGCTCACCTGGGCCGCGCTGCCCCCGGTGGGCACAACACGCACGATCGACGGCGCCGCAGGGTTCGCGAGGCTGAGCACGGCCACCCCCGCGCCGCCGATCGCCGCGTACAGATGACCCTCGGCCACGGTGACGTGTTGGGTGGCGCCAGGCAGGGCCACGGCGGGGTGAATGATCGGCGCGTCGGGGTTGGAGAGGTCGATGGGCACCACGCCCAGGGCGTTGTCAGAGACATACGACCAGCCGCTCTGGATCGGGCTCAGCTCCCAAGGCGCGCTCAGGCCCGGCGTGGCGGCGCCTTCGATGGGGCGGGTGGGGTCGCTCACGTCGATGGGCACGAGGCCCCGGGCGCGGTCGGTCAGCCACAGGCGGTCGCCGTCCCAGGCCATGCCCTCGATGCCCGCCCGGGAGAGCACGCTGAGCGTCTTCATGGCGGTGGGGTCGGTGACGTCTACGAGCTCAAGGCCACGGTCGCGGTGGGTGACGGCGACGAGGCCGTCCTGGATGACCTCGACGCGGTGGTGGCGCCCGTTCCCGGCGGAGGGGTTGACGCCCAAGAGCATCGGCGCGGCGGGGTCGGCCACGTCGTAGACCATGAGCCCGCCCTGGCCGACGCCGTACACGCGGTCGCCGTGGAGCTCCAGGTCGATCAGCTCCACGAAGAAGCCTTGGCCGGGCTTGTCTTGGCCCCGCTTGTCTTGGCCGGTGAGCGTGAGGGTGTCGGCGGGCAGGCTCGTGGAGGGCTCACAAGACGCGGGCAGGGTGGTCCAGACGATGGGGGGCTCGCCGGTGTCGGCGGTGTCGGCGGTGTCGGCGGTGTCTTCGTCGGGCTCGGTGTCGTCGTCACCGCCGCCAACCCGGGGGACACACAGACCGTCGGCGCGGAGCAGCTCGTCTTCAGCGCAAGGGAAAGGCGCGCTGCAGGCGGCGAGGAGGAGCAGGGGCAGGGGAGAGCGGGGGCGCATTCGCTCAGGATACCGGGGATCTTGGCGGGTTTCAGCGTGGGTGGATTATCCTGAGCCGCCTCATGTAGAATGACGCCTATGTCTACTCCCGCTGACGAGCCGATCCCTACGCAGACCTCCCTCCTTCGTGCGCTGATCAAGCCCGCGCTCTTGATCTTCGCCGTGCCCGCCTTCGCCTGGTGGTTCGGCGGCCACGTCGCCGCGGACTACGACCAGCGGCTGCAGGAGGGCGCGCTCGCGGGCCTCGCGCAAGAGGAGGGCCTCGCCGACGCCGAGCGTGAGGCCCTGCGGGTGTTCTACACCACCCTTCGACCGAGCGTGATCTGCGCTGGGGACGACCCCGCCGAGGCGGCCTTACGCGAGAACCTCGCCTCGGTCTGTCCCGAGTACACCCAGCACCGATGGATTCAGCGCGCGGGGCTCATCTCCCTCGGCCTCGGCCTGCTCACGGCGCTCATTGGCGGCGTGGCCGTGGCCGCGGCGATGCGGTCTCGGGCGGCGCAGCTCCCGGCGTTTCGTGTGGCGTGGGGCAGCCTACGCCTCATCAGCGCCGCCCAGGTGGTCATTCAGGGCGCGCTCTGTGTGGCCTTGTCGTTCTGGGTGACGGCGTACTTTTTTGAGATCTATGTGGTGAAGCTCATCGTCATGGTGGCGATCTTCGCGCTGTGGGCCGTCGGCGCCGTGCTGATGGGGATCTTCGCCAAGGTAGACATCACCCAGACCGTCGAAGGGGCGCTTGTCACCGAGGCCGACGCGCCGGAGTTCTGGGCGCGGCTGCGGGCGCTCTCGGCGAAGATCGGCACAGAGCCCCCGGTGCGGGTGATCGGCGGCATCGACGACAACTTCTTCGTGACGGAGAACCCCGTCGTGCTCAACGGCGAGCGTCTGGAGGGGCGCACTCTGTTCATGAGCCTCTCGCTGCTGAGGAGGCTTGACGCCGCCGAGGCCGAGGCCGTGATGAGCCACGAGCTCGCCCACTTCAGCGGCGGCGACACCACCCACTCCCGCGGCCTCACGCCGATGCGCGCCAAATACGCACAGTATCTAAATATTCTTGAGGGAAACCCGCTCTGTATTCCGGTGTTTTTCACGATGTTGGCATTCTGGCGGGGCTTTGAGCTGGCCTTGGCCCAGACCAGCCGCGCCCGTGAGCTTCGCGCCGACCGCATCGCCGCTGAGAACACCCGCCCCGACGCCATCGCCCGGGCCTTGCTCAAGGTCGCCGCGTGGTCCAGCTACCGTGTGGAGGTCGAGGAGGCGCTGTTCTCTCAAGCCCAGGTGCTCTCCTCCGTGAACATCGCCGACCGTGTGCGTGGGGGCTTCGCCGAGTTTGTGGGGTCCGAGCGCCTGTTGAGCCTGCCCATCCGCAGGACACCGCACCCCATGGACAGTCACCCGCCGAACGCCGAACGTTTCGCCGCCTTGGGTGTGGAGCTGCCGGAGTCGGCCTGGCCCGAGGTGCTGCTCGCGGCGACGGACGATAGCTGGCATGGGCGAATCCCCGTCGCTGAGGCCATCGAGGCGGCGCTCTGGGCCGACTACGAGGCCCGCTTCGCCGCCGGTCAGCGCCTCAAGGTGGCGATTGAGCTCACCCCACGCAGCCCTGAAGAGATCGCGCTGGTCGAGGAGTATTTCCCGCGGCTGGTCTTTGTGGACAAAGACGGGGCGGACGCCGTGGTGCTCACCTGGGACCGTGTGGAGCACGACGGCTGGTTCATGCGGCTCGAAGACATCACCAACGCCATGCTGGACGATGGGGTGCTCGGCAAACACCTCGTGCTCACCGAGGCCGATGGCAAACAGAAGATCAACCTGCGGAGCCTCCCCGAGCAGGAGCAGCTCGTGCAGCTCCTCGGGCGGTATCTGGGCCGCGCCCGCCGTGCCAAAGAGGTGCGAGCGCTCTCGGGCTGAGGCGCCTCCGCTCACCGCCCCAAGCCCCGCTCCAGAACCTCCTCCGGGCGAGGCCAGATCGAGGCGCTTCGGCAGGCCGTTGAGCACGCGCGGCGCCGCCGGGCGCGGTTCGCCACGACGCGCTGGGCTTGTGTGAGTGGATGCGGGGTAAGATGTTGATCTTCGGAGCCAACGGTGACGAAGACCTCCCCGATCCCAACCGCCCCAAGACAGGAGCCCCCATGCGCCCGATCCCCGCCCTCTCCTCCGCTGTGCTCGTCCTGAGCGCGCTCCTGTCGGCGTCAGGCTGCGGATCAAGCTACGCGACCACGCCCTCGGTCACCAGCACGCCGACCACCTTTGGCGGAGACGCGGTGTATGTCGCGCCGGCCGACAACGGCGTCGGGGCCCTGCCGCCGACGCTGGCGACCCAGGCCAAGGGCGGGAGCGCCAACGGCAGCGACAACGACGTCGGCTATTGTCACGAGGGGTATTGTATTGAGTCGGTGACGGGCAGCTACGGAAACGGCCGCAAGATCAAGTTCAACAAGAGCCTCGTCGCCAACCGCAACGACCCCAACCTACACCAGGTCATCGCCCGCGCCTTTCATCCGTACTACGTCACCAAAGACGAGAGCCTCAGCACGAACGACTGTCCGGGGGGATGGCGACTGTGCGCGCCGCAGGCCACCTACGACATGGCCGTTCGTAAGATCAGCTCCTGCTCCAAGCTGCCCGATGGCTGTACGTCCGGGGCCTGGACCTTTCAGATGCTCCACGCCTACCTCTGGGCGAACCAGGTGGCGTCGAGCGCCGATCACTGCGGCGACGCCGAGGGCAACATCGTCGTGATCCAGGTGGACAGCGCCGACCCCACCGTCGCGTTTGTGTGGCATGTGAAGTCGCGGGACGAGTCGGACGCCGTGGTGGCGAGCAAGCTCGACTTCACCGGGGCGCACCCGCAGTTCGTGAACAACGCCGACGGCTGCGGGATCGGCGGCTGCAGCGGCTCACACCACAAGCAGTACAGCCGGAAGACCGACGACAAAGACGCCCACAACTGGACCATCGACCAGACGACGGTGTTTTTTCACCCGGGCGTGGAGTACGACTACAAACGGAACGTCGATCCCAGCCTCACCTGCGAGATGCCCGCCCATGGCGACAAGTGCCACAACGCCGCGACAAACACCTGGAACGACGAGGGCCACGACAACGATCAGGCGCGTTGCGAGGTCAGCCCCTACTCCCAATCGGTCACGCTCAGCACCTCGACCTCGGGCGCGAGCGGGCCTTGGGGTGCCAAGAAGGACGGCGCGGGCGCGTTTTATGGCGGTCTGCTCGACACCTGCCCCTTGACCTCGGACTCCGCGGGCGGCTGGGGCATCGGCCTCAACGTGAGCTGGACCTACGGCGACTCCGACGTCCGTGGAAAGTACCCCATCGGCGTCATCGACGACAGCTCGGGTTGAGGAGGCGCCTGCGCGCCGTGCCTCCGCTCAGCCCCCGGCCTGGCCCTCGGGCTTGGGCAGCCGCAGCGCGGGCGCGGGCTCACGCATCCCCGGCGTGAGGCTCGGCGTGGGCGGCGTGGTGACCTCGGCGCCCTCTTCTTTGCCGTCGTCGTCCTTTGTCGCCTCGTCGTCGCCCGCCTTGGGCGTAGGCGTCGCCGGGGGCTTCTCTTCACCGGTGTCGAGGCGATGGAGGTAGACGAGCACCCGGCGGGCGTCGTGTTTGTCCATCTCTTCGGCATAGGCGGGCATCTTGCCTTTGCCTTCGAGGATGATCGGGATGAGGGCGTCGAAGCGGTCCTCGCTCATCTTGCCGCGCAGGTCGGGCACGCCGCCGACGAGGGCCTCAGCGGCGGGGCCTTCGCCGTTGTTGGACGCGCCGTGGCATTGCCAGCAGCTCTGCATGAACACCGTGCGCCCCCGGACGTGGTCCTCGGGGCGTTTGGTGGGCATCCCGGCGAGCACGGCGCCCGCGAGGGTGAGCACGAGGGCGGCGGGGATCAGCACACGCCGCGAGAGGATCGAGTTGGCCGGGATCATGGCGCCCTCTAACCGTCCGCCGCCGGGCCCGCCGCCGCCGGGGCGGCGTCTTTGAGGTCAAAATCGACGCTGAGGCCGACGCCGAACATGGTCACCCGGCTCTTGAACAGGCCATTGCCGACGATGCGGCCCTCGTCAACCTCACCCGTGGTGGCGTCGATCTGGACCTGGCGGACCTGGGAGTTGGTGATCTCCCTCGGCGCGATGAGCTGCTGGGCGAAGCCGGCGTCGAGGGCGTAGCGGCGGCCCACACGCACGGTCGCCCCGGCGCTGTAGCCCCACTTGGGGCCGTCCACGAGGCCGACACCTTGGGTGGCGCCGGGGATGGCCGAGGACTCGAACATCCCGCCGGCGCGCAGGGCGACCTGGTCGTTCACGTCATACTCGGCGCCCAGGCGCACAGAGAAGGCGTCCTCGTAGCCCGCGGGCAGCTCGATGGGCCCCTCGATCACGATGTCCCCGGCTTGGGTGTGCAGGTTCATCTCGACGTCGTCCACCACGATGGTCTCGACGATGCGCCAGTCTTGCCACACCCCGGCCAGCTCGACCTCTAAGCCGTCGATGGGCCGCACGAGCACCCCGGCCCGCAGGATGAGCGGCATGGTGATGGCGAGGGAGATCGCGTCGTCTTGCACGATGGGGTCGGTGACGAAGCCGCCGGTGTACAGGCCGTGGGTGGTGAAGTCGCCGGTCATCGCGCCTTCAGCGAGGAACTTGATGGGCGGCGTGACGGAGGCGCCGATGGCGAAGCGGCCCGACTCGGGCTCGATGAGGATCCCGGCGTTGCCGGTGAAGCGGGCGCGGTCGGTGGCGGCGAGGCTGAAGCGGATGTCGCCAGCGGGATCGTCGTTGCCCGAGGTGGTGAGCACGAGCTCTTGTTCGGCGTACATCAAGGCCCAGCTCACCCCGGCGCCGACGGAGAGCCAGGGCGCCCACTCCACGAAGCGGTGGCCGACCGAGGGCCCGAGGTTCGTCTGGATGACCGAGGTGTCCACGAGGGTGTAGCGCTGGGGGCCGTTCGGGTCATACGACACGTCGGGGGCGTAGGGCGGGTAGAAGCCGAAGGCGAAGGTGGTGCCTTCGCGGCCCGCGTCCCACGACACGCCGAAGTTGGGGATGACGTAAGGTTTGGCCACGTTGAGCACGGGGTCAAACACCTCGGTGGTGTCGCCGTTCACCTCGTCGGCGCGGTCAAAGTAGACGTACTGATCGACGGCGGCGACGTTTAAGGTGAAGCGCCCGCCCTTGATGCGGCTCAGCGCCGCCGGGTTGTAATACTGGGCGTTGATGTCGTCGGCCCCGGCGATGAACGCGCCGCCGCGGCCGAAGGCGCGCACGCCGACGTCCGCGAAGTAGTAGGCCGAGGCGTCAGCGTCGGCGAGGGTCAACCAGACGAACATCAGCATGAGGGGGGCGGCCTCCGACGCCGTGGGGGTTCGGCGCGAACGCCCAGTTTGCCACAAAGCTGGGCGGCTCGCCGCGCGACCGAACGTCCACGAGATAGACCGAGCTTGGCACGACCCTTGCTCAAGGGCCGGGGGTCCTGCTCCCCCGGGTGTCTGATGACCCTCTCGCCAAAGCGCCTGCGTGTGTCGATCTTCGCCATGATCACCCTCTGGTTGACCCTCGCCGTGGCGCTCGACCGCTACGGCCTCCGCGCCCCGCCTCTAAGCCCCTACGACGTGATCATCGTCGCCGGGTGCCGCGTTCAGCCCTCGGGCCAGCCCTCAGACGCCTTGGCGCGCCGGGCGGAGCGCGCGGTGGCCTTGTGGCGGGAGGGCCTCGCGCCGGAGGTGATCTTCACCGGCGGGGTCGGCGCGGGGGGCGTGAGCGAGGCCGCCGCCGCCGCCCAGCACGCCGAGTCTCTGGGGCTGCCCCGCGCCGCCATCCGCCTGGAGGACCAGTCACGCTCTACTGAAGAGAACGCGCGCTACGCTTCGTTGCTCGCCCAGGGCGCCCGGGTGATCGTGGTCTCCGACGCCTACCACGTCTGGCGCGCGGAGCGGGTGTTCGGGCGGTACTTCCCCGAGGTGCGGGGCGTCGGCAGCGTCGGCCCCTGGAGCGCCCGGCTGCGCGGCGCCGCCCGTGAGGTGGTCGCTGTGGCGGCTTATGGGGTTCGCGGCAGGCTCTGACGCACGGCCCAGGCGGTCAACGCGCCCCCGGCGCCAAAGCTCAGGAGCTCCCACAAGGGCGGCGTCCAGTGGGCCAGGGTGAACACGGTGTCCACGGCCATGATCGGCGTGAGCGCCAGGGCCCCAAAACGCGCGCAGGCCCCCCAAGACAGGCCCTCGGCGCCGCCGCGCCGCGAGTACAGGTACCCGAACAAGCCGAACCCCACCCAGAACCCAGCGCGGTAGCTGATCGACAGGGTGAAGGCCATCGGGAAGAACGCCCAGCGCACGAAGCCGCTCATCTCGGCGAGCAGCTCCTCCAAGAGCCCACGGTTCAAGAAGAACGCGTCTACGACCGTGAGGGGGATCACCTGGGTGGGCAGGGGGTCCAAGTGGGTGACGATGAGCTCGGTCTTCGTGAGCAAGGCGGACTCGGCGCGGCCCTTGAGGCTCGTGACCTGGCCCGTGGTGTCGATCACCAGAAACGGCAGGTCCGTCTGCGGATCCGCCATCACCCACGGCTCCTCGACGCCGCGCACCCGCGCCCGGCCGCCGTGGATGACGATCTCCGGGAAGTCGTTCAGCACCTTGGGCGCGTACTCGTGCTGAACCCGGTCGATGAGGCGCAGCCCTTGGACGGTCAAGGGCACCCACACGATCAGCAGCATGACGTGCAGGTAGACGATCCCGAAGCCGCTCCCCCAGCGCGCCACCCCGCGCCAGTACCCGCCGTTGAGCAGCGGGAACAGCAAGAGCGCGGCGTAGAGCGACGGCGCCTTCATCGGCGGGGTGTCGTGGGCCATCATTCGTCCTTTATGCCGTGACGAAGCCCCAGGCGGCGGGATCCGGCGGCGGTCCTTCCCCGAAGAGGGGCTCGATCGCCTGCCGCGAGAGGGTACACCAGAACAGGTCGGGGCCCTCTCCGGCGTGCATCGCCGCGGCGAGGGCCTTGCCGGTGTAGGTGCCCTCTAAGCGCAGGTCGGCGGCGGCTTTTGCCAAGGCCACGGCCTCTTTGGCCGACGCCGTGGGCAGGCCGTAGCCCGCGCCGAGCTGGGCGTCTTGAACGGTGATCGGCGCCTCCGCGTAGCCGGTGATCTCCGACACCGCGCTCACCAGGGCCTTGAGCGCGTCGAGATCGAGCCAGGAGGTCGGCACCACCCGAACGGCGACCACCTCAGACGCCAACCCAGCGGCCTTGAGGCCCACGGCGAGGCCCGCGGCGGTGCCGCCGGTGCCCAGGGCGACGAAGACCCGGCGCGGCGCGGGCAAGATGCCCTCTCGCACCTGCTCGGCGAGCTCCATCGCCGCGCTGACATAGCCCAAGGCGCCCACAGGGTTGGAGCCCCCGGCGGGCAGCACCGTGGCGCCTTCACCCAGCTCGGCGAGCAGCTTGCGGCCCTCGATCAAGTTCGGCGCGCGGTGAAGCGTGGCCCGGGGCAAGGTGGCGCGCAGCATGTCGAGCATGTGGGGGTCGAAGGGCCGGGGGATGACGACGGCCTCGACCTTGTGCCCGGCGTCGCTGCCATGAACGGCGGTGGCGAGGACGTGGTGGGAGCCGACGGCGCCGAGGGTCAACACGCGCTCCTTGGCCCCATAGAGCAGGTGTTCGAGCTTGCGGACCTTGTTCCCGGCGTAGGCGGGGTGGCAGAGGCCGTCATCTTTCATCCACAGGTCTCGCCGCAAGGCGCGCAGGGAGCGGATCGGGCTCGGCCAGGCGCCTAGGGTGAGTCGTCTCTCGCTCCAGCTCATTGTGCTCTCCGACATGCCGACCCCTTGATCCTAGGCTAGATTGGGCCCATGGACAAGATTCAGCACGGCTATGACTTCGGCGGCGCGGCGTTTAACCTCAACGACCCCCAAGACCGGGAGCTGGTGCGCTTCATCCTCTCCCAGGCCCTCTTCGGCGAGGCGACGGGGGTTTATTGCGGCAAGTCGCTGTTCGCGGCGCGCTCGCTGGAGGCCGCGCGGTTCTACGTGCGTCAGGCCCGCCAAGAGCTCAACCACCTGGAGCTCTTCGCCGAGGTGTTCCGCTCGTTGAACATGACCCCGGCCCCGGCGCATTGGGTGGTGAAGCTGCTCTCGGCGCACAACAACTACTACCCGCTCAAGGTGCTGATGGAGCACGCCATCGGCGAAGGCATGGTGCTCGACATCTTCAAGGACGTCCTGCTCCAGACCTTGCCCGACGACCACCCCGCCGTGCCCGAGATCAAGAAGAAGCTCCGTGTAGTCGTGCGTGAAGAAGAAGAGCACGTCGCCTGGGGCGAGAAAGAGACCCGGGCGATGTTGGCCGAGCGCCCCTGGCTGCGCTGGCCCTACTACGGCCTGCTGGAGCTGCAAATCGTGCTCGCCCGCCTCATGGTGCGGCCCTTCGCCCGCCGCGCTGAAGGCCACCCCGTCCTGAGCCACCTCGGCCCCTTCGTCGACTTCGTGAGCGCGCGCATCCGCCAACAAGGCCGCGACCTCGGCATCACGCCCGAGGCGCCCGTCGGCGCGGTGAAGCGGCTCGGCGCCATGGCCTGGGGCGTGGCGCTGTTCTTGCGGAGCCAGGTGAGCACGTCGCGGTCGACGCTGGAGAAGACGTACCTCACGGAGCTGGGGTTTGTGGGGTAGGCAATGAAGCATGTTACATAACGTCGCAAAGAAAAGCTAAGCGACGAGTATTCGTAACATGCGTATCCGCCAACAAGGCCGCGACCTTGGCATCACCGCCGAGGCGCCGGTGGGCACGCTCAAGCGCCTCGGCGCGATGGT
>JAKLKE010000207.1 GCA_023150775.1 Myxococcota bacterium | reverse complement strand
CGAACAAGACCGCACCACCGGAGATCTGGTGCGGGTGCTCCCCGATTGGACCGTCTGGACCGGCAAGATCTGGCTCGTCACACCCCACACCGCCCACCCGCCGCGACGGGTCGTCGCCTTCCGCGAGCTGCTTCATCAGACGTTACAGCGCAGCGGAATCCTGAGCTGAGGGTCAGCCCCCAAGCGCCACCTCACCTCCGGCGGCGGGCAGGCGCACCCAGACGTGCCCGGCCTCCGCCACCCAGCCCGGCGCGGCGCTGGACTCCAAGGCGCTGAGGTCTGAGATCCCAGAGAGCGCGGCGCCGTTTAGGCTGACCGCGCCGATCACGCCGTCGAGCCCCACAAACTCCACGATCAGCCCTTGGCTGAACACCGCGCCGGGCGTCCAGGTGAGGCGGGCGCCGCCCTCTGCGCTGGCCTGGCTGATGCGCCCGCCGTCATACAGCACAAACTCACCCGCCGGGCCCGGGAAGACCCGCGCGTAGAGCAGGCCCGGGTCTTCAGCGAAGGAGTCTACGCTGTCGGGGCTGTCTGTGGGGGAGAGCGTGTCGATGCTGGGGCGCAGCATCGGCACGACGCCGCCCTCGGCCAGATAAAGCGGCAGCGTGTCCAGCGGCGCGGGCACGGTCAACTCACCGGGCCCCTCGATGACTGTGTCGTCAAACCAGTGGATAAATCGACCGGGTGGCACGACCAAGGCGCGCTCCCGAGCGCCGCGCTCAATCACCGGGGCGACGAGCAGATAATCTCCGAGCATGTAGCTGTCATCGGGGTGAACCCCCAGCTCGGGGTAAGCCAAGCCCAAGGCGCGCACGATGGGGCGACCGTCTTGCAGCAAGGCCTGGGCGTAGCTCCACAACATCGGGAACAGCCGCAGGTGCAGGCGTGTGTACTCGCGGTACACGTCCAGCAGCTCCTCATCGAAGCCGTTGTCTTCAGTCGTCTCCCAGGCCACGTCGTTTGTGCTGGTGCCGATCTGCATCACCGCCGTGAGCGCGGTGTGCTGAAACCAGCGCATAAACAGCTCTTTGTCGGGGGGCGAGTGGCGATACCCCCCGGTGTCTGAGGCGAAGAGCGGGAAGCCAGAGGGCCCCAGGCTCATCGACGCCGAGACCGCCGCGGGCAGGCCGCCCACCGCAGTGTAGGTCTCACCGTCGCGGTTTGTGTCTTGTTCACCGTGTCGGGCGAAGCTGGCGTCGAGGTCGCCGGGCCAGATCACCCGGGTGTAGGCCTGGCTGCCCCAGGTGCCCGCGCGACACAACAAGAAGCCGCCGTCTGCGGGCAACATCTCGGCGTAGGTCTGGTGGTAGAGGATCGCATAGCGGCGGTGCATGACGCGCTCGTCGCTGCCGTCCTCAAACTCCCAGGCGAGGCGCCCACCGTTCAGACCGGGCACGATGTCCTCGCCATAATCGAGCTTAAAGCCCTCGATGCCGATGTCGGTGTAGCGCTGAATGAGGCTCTGCCACGCCGCCGTCGCCGCGTCATTGGTGAAGTCGATGGGGTCGGACCAGTTATTGAACACAATCGGAACAACCGGAGGGAACCAGCCCTCGTCGAGGGCCTGCTGGTGCAGCGCCCCGACCTTCTCTTCGACATACGGCGTGTGCCACAGCGCCATCCGAAATCCGAGGCTGTGCGCGAGCTGAATCATACCTTCAGGGTCGGGGAATCGTGCGTCAAAGTCGAAGCTGTTCACGGCGTTGGCGTAGGGGCGGTCGATCCAGTAGCCGCTGGTGGCCAGATCCAGCGCCCGGAGCGTCTCTAAATCTGCGCGCACCTCGGCCTCATCGGCGCTCTCATCCCGCCACACCCAAGGCCCGAGGGCCCAAGGCGCGGGCAAGGTGGGGAACACCGTCGTCTGGTAATAATGCCGGGTGATGTCGAGGGGGTGATCGGCGGCGTACAGATGAAATCGTAGGCCCTCGGCGCTGTCTTGGCCAACGCCGAAGGTGACCTCTACGAGCGTGTCGTCCTCAGTGGCCACGTCAAACACGCCGGGGTGGAGATCCTCCACAAACAGACCCCAGCCCGTCGTGCCGATGAGCAGCGGCACGGGCACATGGGCCTCGTTGTAGCCGCTCTCTAAGCTGAGATCCAGCTCAAGCTGCATGGCGCGGCGGGTGCCGCGGTGCTCGGGGCGATCAAACAGCTCGCCGAGGCCATAAAACCCCTCGGTGGCGCTCACGCGCGGGCGCAGGCGCACGTAGCCCGCCCGGGCGGCCGTGGCGGCGTCGGGCTTGAGGTGTAAGGCGAAGTTTCCCGCGCTGACCTCCTCGACGCTGAGTGTGGCCGCGGCCTCGTCGGCGAACTGCAGGCGCCAGACGCCCGGGCTGCCCTCCACGGCGGCGATCTCGACGACGGAGACGTAGTCGGCGTCTTTGTCCTCAAACCAGGGGTCGTAGCTGAGGGTGTCGGACAGCTCATCCCGCAGGCCAAGCTGCAGGCCGTCGGCGGGTAAGGTCAAGAGCGTCGTCTGATCGCGGCGCAGGGTGATCGTGAGGCCCGGCGCGTCGAGGCTCAGGCAGAAGCGCGCGGCGCACTCGTCGGGCGCCTCGTCGCGGCGACAGCCGAGGAGGGTGAGCAGGAGGAGCGAGGCGGCGCAGGACGAGGCGCGAGGCATGATGAACCCTCGAATGGAGGGACAGCATACCCGGCGCGAGGGGCGAGCGGCGCGACGACGGGCTTAAGAGGCCCCGCCGAACAGCGGGCGCAGACGCCATGTGCTCAGGTGGGGCGTGGCGCTGACGACGCGGTTGTAGCCCTTGGCGAGCACGACCTTGCCCTTGCGGGAGAGCATCAGCGCCAAGGTGGCGCCGCCGAGCACCGAGCCGCCGGGCAGGGTGAAGGCCATGACCGTGGCGAGGAGCGTGCAGAGGCGTCGGTTGACGGCCTCTAAGCGGTGAAGCTGCCAGCCCGCGCGCAGGAGCAGCGCCGAGAACACCGCGACGAGCACGCTGGTGAGCCAAGCGAGGCCCCCGGCGAAGGGCGCGAGCCAAGAGGTGTGGATCGTGCCCGCGAGGTACGGCGCGCCAGCGGCGCCGATGAGGCCGACGCCCGCGGTCAACATCCACAGGCGGCCCATCCAGCGCAGGGCGATCTCGACCTTGAGGTGCTCACGACGGGCGCGCTCAAGGCGGGCGAACACCGCGTCTACGGAGCGGGTGGCGTCGGTGAGCAGGGTGTCGCGGAGGGTCTGTCGGTTCACGGGCTCAGTATAAGCGCCGCCCCCGACAAAGCCAAGCGCCGGTTAAACGAAGGCCATGACGCCCCTCTGCGCCCTCAACCTCCCCCTCCCCGCCGCGCGGCTCCGCGCCGTCGCCGCCGCGCCCGAGCGCTGGTGGTCCCCCGACGCCGATCTCCGGGACGGCCTGCTCCGCGCCGAAGGCCAGGTCTTCCGCGTACAACCCGACGCTTTGGGCCTTCATCTCCAGGGTGAAGGCCTCGACGCCGCGCTGCGCTGCGTCGATGGGCGGGTGGAGGTCTGGGCCGAGCTGAGCCCTGAAGACGCCGCCGAGCACCGCCTGGCCTGGGCGTCCTTGCTCGACGGCCTCGCCTTCGCCGCCGCCCTCGACGCGCCGCCGGTCTGGGCGCGGATCACCGCCGAAGCCGCGCTCTCCTACAGCGACGCCTGGACCAAACTCATCGGCCCCCGAGGCCTGCGTGGGGTGCGCGGTCGCCAGCCCGGGCAGACCCTACGCCTGCGCCTTGGCCGAGAGGATGTGGGGATCAACGCCACGATGGTCAGGGTCGAGGCGCCCCGGGCCTTCACCTTAGACCTCGACGCCCTGGGTGGCGCCCGGCTGCGGGTGGGCCTGTGGCCCGGCGCCACGATGACCGGCCTCGTGCTCGACCTGATGAGCGTAAAGCCCGCTGAGGAGGGGCTCCTCTCGGCCTGGCGTGAGGCCCTGGTCAGCGGGTTTCGCCCGGCCTGGCTCGACCAGGTGAGCCCAGTCGAGCCTGATTCACTTAAAAGTTAACTCCCAAGTTAATCCAGGGGAAACCGCCGTGATCCGAGGTGCAGCGGCGCGGCGACGAGGCCCAGCGCCCGGGCGGCCTCGGCGTAGGCCCTCGCCTCCCCGTCGCTGACCGGGCCGGTGATGCGCGGCAGGCCGGGGCGCGCGGCCAACACCAGGGCCTCCCACTGGCAGCCGGGCAGGCCCAGCGGATCGGCGGGGAGGATCGACGCCGCGGCGGCGGAGAGGTCGGGCGCGGGGATGAGCAGGGGCGCCTGGGCTGTCGTGAGCAGGCCGCCGCCGAGCACGATCACGTCTCCGACGCGGTCCATCCGGGCCCAGGCGCCCTCGACGGGCACGGCGGGGGGGAAAGAGTCGTCGATGAGCACACAGCCCACGGGCAGCGCCTCGGCGGGCCACACGCCGCCTTCGCTCGTCGCGGCGAGGATCAGCGGGGCGTCGAGCTGGTCTCGCGCTCGGATGCTCACCCGCACACCCTGCGCGGTCAGCTCCTCCGCGAGACGCTGAAGCCGCGCACCGGCCTCGGGGCGATCACAGAGCTGCACCTCCGCCACGGCCACCCGCCGCCGCAGGGCCGCCAAGGCGCCGAGGCCGATCGCCCCGCAGCCGAGCACCCCCACACACAAGGGCGGCTCAAGCTCAACGTGGGACATGGCCTGCAGAGTGGTCTCGACGACGGCGTAGATCGTCAAGGCGTGGCCCGTCGTGAGCGGGAGCGGGCTGTTGAGCGCGGCGCCGAAGTTCAGCCGGGTGGGCAGGCGCCCCGCCAAGGACGCCGCCCGGGCCCCGGCCTGGGCCGCCAAGGCCAACGCCGTCTGGGTGTGGGCCTCTAAGCCAGGGCGCTCTAGCTCGTCGGCGCCGATGGGCAGGGCGATCACCAGGCTCTCGCCGAGCGCGGTGTGCGCGCTGCCCACAGCCCGGGGACGATCGCCTTGGGCCTGCCGCCACATCGGGCCAAACCCCAGGGGCAAGGTCGTGATCAGGGCCGCCGAGGGCCCGGGGCGAAGCTGGGTGAGCAGGGCCTCGGGCGACTGGCGCAGCGCCTCAGACACCCACAGCGTCACCCGGCACTCTTCGCCCACAACCCGGACGGCGACGTGCACCAACGACTCCGCCGGGGGCCTGAGCGCCGTCTCATGCAGGCTGAGCGCCTCACGCGGGGCCTGCTCAATCACCGTGACGCTCACCCGGGCGCCGATGGCACGGCTGGGGCTGAGCCCGGGGAAGGCCCGGATGAGCTGCCCCGGCCCCGGGGCGTAGGCCAAGGCGTCGTGAAGGCTCTGTGTGGCCTGCTCCGGCCGCTCCACCCGCACGGGCAACATCCAGGCCAAGGGCCCGACGAGGCGCGCTGAGCCCGCGTCACGACCGGAGATGGCGACGCCGATCTCGACGGGGCCGCCCAAGGCGCGGGTGAGCCCCATGAGCAAGGCGCCAACGCTGACTCGGCCGCTCCAGCGCGTACTCGCAGAGGTCATCGTGCCCGCTGGGCTGGGCAGGCTTGGCGCGGGCCGGGCGAAGACCGTGGCCCAGTACGCCTGGGCCTCGTCGCTCAGCGGCGGCGGGGCCTGGGTGAGGGGCGCGAGGCTCGGCGGCGGCGGCAATGGCTGGCCGTTGAGGAGCTGGAGCAGCTCATCGGCGATGATCTCGACGCTGAAGCCGTCGGCGAGGGCGTGGTGGGCGAGGAGCAAGATCACGACCTCGTCCTCGGAGAGCCGCCGCAGGCTCACCCGCACCCCGGACTCGGCGAGCTTGAGGGGGCTTTGGGCGTCGGCGTCTTGGCGGACCCGCAGCGCGGCGCTCTGCTCATCCTCCGGGAGCCCGACGAGGCTCAGCACCGGCGGCGCGGGCGGCGTCGGGCCCTCGGACCACTCAAACCCACGCTCGGCCCGGGTGATCCGCGCTCGCAGCAGCGTGTGCCGGGCGAAGAGCGCGCCCAAGGCCGCTTGGATCGCCGCGTCGGAGCGCTCGCCGCGCAGCACAAAACGCGCAGACCACTGGGCGGGGCGGCTGGGATCCAGCGCCTCAGCGAACAAGAACCCGGCGACGACCGGGGGAACGGGGCCACAGAGGCGCTCGGGGGCCTGCGGCGCGGCGGCCGGGAGGGCGGCGCTGGCGGTTACTGCCATGAGCAAGGCCCCAAAACGTGGGCAGCGGTAGATCGTGAGCGGGCGCAGACCCGGCGGCGGGTTGAGGCGCTCAAACAGGCGCAGCGCCGCCAAGGAGTCGCCGCCTGAAGCGAAGAAGTCCTCGTCGTCGGAGCGCGGCGGGCTGCCGAGGGTGGCCGTCCAGGCGGCGTGAAGGCGCCCGCGCCAATCCGACACAGTCATATCACCCGTTGCCTCCACAGCCTGCGACTCGGCCTTCATCTTGGCGCTGAGCCGCCGCCGAAGGGCGTCCTCGTCTACCTTGCCTCGGTTGGTGCGCGGCAGCGGGCTCAGCTCGACGAGGCGAGGCCGGGCGGCGGCGGGCAGCCGCTCCCCCAAGCGCGCCGCGGCGTCCTCGGGCAGGGCCCCCTCGACGACGCCCCACAAGGCGCCGTCGATGACCAGCGCCACGGCCTCATGAACCCCGGGGAGCCGCCGCATCGCGGCCTCGATCTCCCCAGCCTCAACCCGTTGCCCACGCAGCTTGAGCTGGCGGTCGAGGCGCCCCCGGTAATAGAGCGCCCCGCCGACACGAAGCACCCGATCACCGCTGCGGTGCCAAGGCGCCCCGTTGATCCGGGCGTGTTGGAGGCCCAAGGCCTCGTCCGCGAGGCCAACGCCGCCGATGAGCAGCTCTCCGTCGTCCACCTCTCGCCCCTCGTCATCCATCACACACAGTTGAACCCCAGGCCACGGCTCGCCCAGAGGCAGCTCGTCACCGTCAAAGCCGGGGGGCACCTCATAGGTCGTGGCGTTGATCGTGGTCTCTGTGGGCCCGTAGAGGTTGAACAGTCGAACCTGAGACGCCCAGCGCCGGGCGAGGTCTGCGGGCATGGCCTCTCCGCCGAGCTGAACGATCCGCAGGCGGTGAGGGCCGAGGCGAGACTCGACGAGACGAAAGAGCGAAGGCACTGACGACCAGAGGGTGATCCCCTCCCCCACGATGGCCTCGGCCAGGGCTTCAGGGTCGCGGGTGAGGCGCGGCGGCGCGGGCAGCACGGCGGCCCCGGCGCGGATCGGCGCGAGGAGCTGGCGCAGGGAGGCGTCAAACGAGAGCGGCGCCGCCGCCAAGCAGCGGTCGTCGGGGCGAAGGCCGAAGCGGGCCTGGGCGAAGCTGAGATAAGCCTCTAAGGCCTCGCGGCGGATGGGCACAGCGCGGGGCGCCCCGGTCGTGCCCGAGGTCAGCAAGATCGCCGCCCAGGGGTTCTTCGGGGGATGGGCCTGGGAATCTGACACAGACGTTGACACAGCCGCCGAGCCGCTCAAGAGGCGCCTCAGATCATGCTCCTCAAAGACGCGGGGCGAGCCGGTCGCGGCCAGGGCGGCCTCCACCCGGGCCAGGGGGTCATCTGGCGAGAGCGGCATCCAGGCCCGACCGGTCTGCTGTGTCGCCAAGAGCGCGGCGAGGGCGACGGGCCCCTGGTGCAGCCGCGCGGCGATCACCGGCCCCTCGGCGGCGAAGGCCCCGGCGAGGGCCCGGGCGGCGCGCTGCAGGCGACGATGACCCCAAGGCTCATCGCCGAGGACCGCCGGTCTGTCGTCGGCGTCTTCGACGGACACGCCGTCTACGGGCCAGGCGCTGAGGCCCTGAATCAGGCTCGCGCCGAGGCCCTCAATGGTGGCCTCGCTGAGCAGATCTTCAGGCCAGGTGAACGAGAGGCCCAGGACCCCGTCGAGCTCCCACACCGCCAAGGCGAGGCGGGTGGCCCGGGTGGCCGTGGCCCCCCGCGCCGCGCGCACCCGAAGGGGCCCGCTGGGGGCGCCGAGGCTCGGGAAGCGCGCGAAGGAGAAGCCTGGCGCGGGGCCCAAGCTCGGCTGATCGAGGGAGGAGCGAGAGGCCGGGCGGGCGGCGAGGCGCTGGTGAACGGCGCGGCTCAGGGCCTCGACGCCCCCACGGGCGGGCAGAACGAGGGGGGTTGTGTCGGCGAAACAGCCAACCACGGCCTCTAGCCCCGGCAGCGGCGCGTCCCGGCGGGCCTCGGCGACCTTCACCACCAACTCCGCCTGCCCCGACCACTGGCCGAGGGCCCGAGCCCAGGCCGCGAGCACCCGGGCGGCGAAGGTCACCCCCAAGGCGGCGGCCTCGTCTTTGAGACGCCGGGTGGCCCCAGCGTCCAAGGCAAAAAATCGTGCACAGACGCGGCCCTCGCCGGGGCCCTCCCACGGCAAGCTCGGCGCCTGAATCGGCGGCGCGGGCGGCGGCGCGGGCTGTTTGGCCTCCCAGCGGGTCCAGTCGGCGAAGGTGGTGGGGCTCGGGGCCGGGAGCGGCGCGCCGGTGAGCAGGGCCATCAGCTCCTGGGCGATGACCTGGAGGCTCCAGCCGTCGCCGACGAGGTGATGCATGAGCAGCAGCAGGCGCGGCCCGGCGGGCGTCTGGAGCAGGCGCAGGATCAAGGGGCCCCGCTCCATCGGCAGCGGCTCTCGCAGCGGGCCCACCACGTCGTCTGCGGGCAGCGGGGCGATCCATGGCGCACGGTCGGCGTCAACGAGGAGCGCCTCGTCTTCACGGCCTGGACGCAGTCGCAGCATGGGGTGCCGGGCGATGACGGTCGCGGCGGCGGCGCCTAGGGCCTCCTCGGTGAGCGTGCCTTCGAGGTCGAGCCACAGCGCCGAGAACGGCACAAAGTCGGGATCAAGCTGGCCGAGCCGCTGCAGCGCGCGCTGGGTGCGGCCCCGGGGCGCGGGGAGTATCGGCGCGGGCACAGTCGGAGCGGGCACAGTCGGAGCGGGCACAGTCGGCGAGACGTTTGAGACGGCCTCGCTCTGCCCCGCCCGGCGCGCGGCGATGAGCCCGGCGAGGCCCACCACGCTCGACTGATCAAAAAAGAGCTGGGGCGGCAGGCCCTCACCCGGCGCCTCGACCTTTCGTAACAGATCCAGGGCGCCAAGAGAGTCGAGGCCCTGCTCGATGAGGCTTCGTTCTTCGTCGATCTCCTCCTCGGGCACACCGAGCACCCACGCCGCCGCCGCCCGCAGCTTGGCGCGGAGCACGGTGAGCTGGGCCTCGTCGGGCGCGGCGGCGGGCGCGGTATTTGACACGGTGTTTGAGCCTGCGCTCTGGGCGGGGGCCTCGTCGCCCTCGACGATCACCCAGGCCCCGGAGAGCGCCCGGGGCAAGGCCCAGGCGGCGGCGGCCTCACGCAGGGGGCGCTGCCCACGAAGGTGCTCGGCGCGGCCTTGGGCCATGCCGACCCGCCACGCGCCCCAGGCCACCGACGTCCAGGGCAGGCCCCGGGCCCGCTGCCGCTCGGCGATGCTGTCCAACGCCGCGTTCGCCGCCGCGTAGTCCACGAGCCCCGCCGCTTGACCCTCCCGCGCCGCGCTGGACGACGACATCAACACCACGGGCACGGCCGCGTCGCCGAGGGCAGCGGCCAAGGCCTCGGCCACGCCGACCTTCGTGGTGAAGGTCTCCGCCGTGGCCGCCGCCGTTTGCCGTCGGGCGGCGCCGGGGAACATCACCCCCGCGGCGTGAACGATAAGATCGACGGGCCCAACCCGGGCCAGAAGCTCCACGATGCCCTCGGGGAGGTGTGTGCTGTGCAGCACAATCGTCGCCCCGCCGCTGCCCAAGCCCTCCAGGTTGACCTCCGCTCGGCGCCCGACGAGGTGCAGGGTGCGCCCCGGCGTGTCCCAGGCCCGGGCCAAGGCGCGACCTACGCCCCCCGTCCCGCCCAAGATGAGCACCCGGGGGCCAAGCTCGGGGGCCTCGTCGAGGCCCGTCGGCGCGAGACTCAGCCGACACCAGCGCCCGTCAACCCAGCGCAGGCGCCCGGCCACATCGGGCGGCGCGGCGTCCCCGGCGTCCCCTGCGCAGGCCGTGACGCTCAGCTCGGGGCGCTCTTGGCCGAGGCCCCAGGCCCAGCTCACCAACGCCCAGGCCAGACGCCCCGAGGCCCGCACAGACACCCGGCCCGGCGGCGCGTTCAAGAGGGCTTGGCCTAGGCCCAGCACGGCCTCGACGAGCCCCGCCGTCTCATCCGCCGAGACCTTGAGCTCAAGACCGCCCCGTGGGGCCTCGGGCGCTAGGT
>JAKLKE010000206.1 GCA_023150775.1 Myxococcota bacterium | reverse complement strand
GAGGCCGTCGTCGGGGGGCTCCGGCGAGGCGACCACCCAGCCGTGGCTGGCGAGCCGCTCGGCGACGTCCAGGAGGCCCAGGCGACCGCAGCCGGTGCAGGGCGAGGCCAAGGCGAAGGGGAAGGGGCCTTCAGCGGACGGCGCGTTTGGCACGGCGACGGAACGATCCCCGGGGCAGCCCTCGGGCGCGGCGTTGAACGCGGCTAGCACCTTCGCCGACTCCGAAGGGTCGCTGTACAGGTCGGCGACGGGGAGGTCGGCGTCGTAGGCGTCCGCCGCCGGGTACCAGATGAGCAGCGGGAAGCTCACGCCACGGTCTGCGTCGTCCACCACCCGCTCGACCACACCCACGGGGAAGGGCCCGGGGCGCTCAAAGACCGTGGGGTCGAAGGGCTCCGGGGCCTCGGGGGCGCAGGCCAAGGCGAGCAGAAAGATCACGTCGGCACGGCGCGCAGGGCGGCCTCTAAGCGGTCCATGGCGGCGGCGAGCTCCTCCATGCCCACAGCCCCCACGGAGAAGCGGAACCAGCCCGTGTCCTCCTTGAGCCCGAAGGCCTGGAAGGGCACGAGCGCCACCCCGGCGGACTGCAGCAAGAAGCGGCGGATGTCTTCGTTGGTCTGGGCGACGCCGACGCCGGGCAGCTCCCGGCCCAAGAGCGAGAGCTGGCCCGAGAGGTAGATCGCGCCCTGGGGCTCGATGGAGCGCACGGGCAGGCCGGCGGCGGCCATCTCCGTGAGGCGGCGGTGGATGAGGTCCAGGCGGGCCTGGATCTTCGCCTTAAACTCCACGGTGAAGCTGCTCATCAGCTCGGTCTGGCCAAGGTACCAGGTCGTCGCCACCTGCTCGGCGCGGGGGGCCCAGGCGCCGATGTGGCCGATGAGGTTCTTGAACGCGCCCTGAAGCGAGACGGGCACCACCCCCCAGCCCACACGCAGGCCCGTCGCCGAGCACCACTTGCTGATCGCGTCCACCATGATCGTATAAGGGGCCACCTCGGGCGTAAGCGAGATGGGGTTGACGTGCTCCACGTCGCCGAAGGTGAGCGGCCAATAGACCATGTCGTAGAGCAGAAACAGCGGGCGCTCCCCCGTGGTGTCGCGGCGGCGGTTCTCGGCGACGATGGCCTCGCAGATCTCCTTGAGCACCGGCGCGCTGATGGCCGTGCCGCAGGGGTTCAGGGGGCTGTTGAGGTGAATCACCCGGGCCTCCTGAATGTGCGGGGCGATGAGCGCCAGGGTGGGCATGAAGCCGTCTTCTGCCCGGGTGGGGAGCACGACCTCCCGGGCCTTGTTGAGGTGCACGTAGTAGTCGTTGTTCCACGAGGGCACGGCGTAGACGAGCGTGTCGCCCTCCTCCAGCAAGCAGCGGTAGGTGGCGTACAGAGGCGGCCGCGCGCCCGAGGCGATGTAGATCGAGTCCACGGGGAACCGCAGGCCCAGGCGCTCCTCGTAAAAACGCACGATGGCCTGACGCAGCTCAGGGAGGCCGTCGGACGGCGGGTAGTTTGTGTGACCGGCCCGCAGCGCGTCGGTGACCTTCTGGATCAGCGCCTCGGGGGTGGGGAAATGCGCCGGGGCGAAGTCGCCGACGGTGAGATCGCAGACGAGCTGTCCTTGGGCTTTGAGCGCGCGAACTTGGGCGGCGATGCCGAGGATCTGCGAGCCCTGGAGCGTGTGCGCGTTCACCGTGAGCGCGCGGGCGGCGAAGGTGGGGTCGTTTGGGGTCAGGGCGGACACGTCGATCACCATCGGGGGCTCCTGCAGGGGTGGGTTGACCTATCCGGGCCGGACGATCCGCGCCCGCGCTGGGCTTTGGCCTTTTTGCGTGAGTGGTGTAAGGAACATCGTGGCGCGCTCGTTGTCCGGCCCGCTCCCCGAGGATCCCTCGTGCTCCTGCTCGCCCTGCTCACCCCGCTCTTCGCCCAGACGACGGATCCCCACGTCGTCGTGCCGCCCGAGGTGCTCTTGGGTGAAGAGCCGCCGCCGCCGGAGCTGGCCCCGGCCAAGAGCGTGGTCGCCTGGGCCCGCACAACGCTCACCCCCGTCGAGGGCGAGCTGAAGGTCACCCAAGAGCTGCGTTTTGAGGTGGCCAAGCCGGGCTGGGTGTTTGTGCCCGTGCTCGACGGCCGCGTGCGGCTCTCCCGGGTGGAGCCCGGCGTGGTGATGGGCCCCGACGGCGCGTGGTGGTTCATCGGCGAGCTGCGTGGCCCCCGCACCCTGCGCTTAGAGGGCACGCTCCCCACCCAGGCCGACGCGCTCAGCCTGCGGGTGATCCCCGCCGTTCGCCAGCAGGTCGTGCCCGTGGGGGATGAGGATCTGGAGGTGCTCGTCGAGGGCGCCATCGACGGCGCCGTCTCCCCACGAGACAGCCTCAGCGTGCGCTGGGGGCCGCCGCAGGCGAAGGCGCGGGCTCGGCAGGAGGTGGTGCAGGCCGAGGTCGCCGCCGCGGCCTGGCTCGACGAGGACGCCCTGCGGGTGCGCGCTCGGGCGAAGTTCCTCGTGCGCCGGGGCGAACGCTCCACCTTCAACATCCGCCTGCCCGGGGCCACGCCCGAGCTCACCGTCACCGGGGCCAACCTCGCCTCATGGACGCGCCAGGGCGATCTCATCGTGATCACCACGACGGCGCCGGTGAAGGGCGCCTTTGAGGTGGGCCTGGAGTGGCGCCAGCCCTTCGGCGCCGCCGGGGCCTCGATTCAGCTCCCCGAGCCCCAAGGGGTGAGCGCCTTGACCGGCTGGTTGACCTTGGGCGGCAGCGCTGAAGTGCTGCTCACCCCGAGCGCCGACGCCCGGCTGCGCACCACGGCGATCTCGTCCTTGCCCGAGCACGCCCGCGCCATCGGCGACGTGGCCCCGGCGGCGGCCTGGACCGGTCGTGGCGCCTTGAACGTGAAGGCGCTGCAGCTAGAGGCGCTTGAGGGCCCGGCCCTCGTCGTTGACCGCGCGCGCTGCGTGCAGGCCGCCGCCGAGAGCGGCAAGAGCCTCCTGCGCTGCTCGCTGGACGTGCGCAACGACTCCAAACAGTTCTTGCGTGTGGCCCCGCCCGAGGGCGCGAGCCTGTGGGGCGCCCGGGTGAACGGTGAGGGCGTCACCCCGGTGCGCCTCGCCGATGACGCCTTGGCCGTGCCCCTAGAGCGCAGCGTCGAGACGCTCAGCGGCCTCACCACGCTGGATGTGGAGCTGACCTTCTTGATGGAGGGCGCGCCCTGGGAGCACAAGGGGGAGCAGCAGCTCGCCTTGCCCAGCATCGACGCGGATGTGGCCCGAGTGGAGTGGGAGCTGCGCCTGCCGCCGGGCTACGAGGCCGAGCTGACCGGGGGCAGCGCACGCCTTGAGGGCGTGGAGCAGGCGTCGATCACCTACGCCTCCACGGCGGCGACGGTGAGCGCCAGCACCACCTTTGAGGATCAATACGCCCGGGACACCTGGAACAAGGCCCTGCAGGCCTACCAAGACAACGACTTCGACACCGCCCAGGCCTACATCGACCAGACCTTGAGCCTCGACCCCACCTACGACAACGCGCTCAAGCTCCAGTCCAACCTAGAGGTGCTCAACGCGCCTGTGAGCGGCGCGCAGGCCGCCGCCGCCGCCACGGATGAGGCGATGACCCGCCGGGTCAAAGACATGGCGAAGGCCAAGGTCGCCGACGAGGAGCTGCGCCAAGAGCAGGCGATGTGGGAGGCCGACCAGCTCCTCAACGAGGGCCGCTACGAGGAGGCCGCCGAGAAGCTGGAGGAGGTCGTCGAGCTCTCAAAGGAGCTCTCCCGCTACGAGCAGACCGAGAGCGTCGAGCAGTCCTACCGCTCGTCGTCTTCAGCGGGCAAGCTCGCCGAGGCGAAGAAGCGCTCCAAAGACGACAGCGACGCCCGCCGCAACTTCGAGTCCAACGCCTCAAGCGCCTCGATGGGCGGCCGAGCGGGCAGCTTTGGGGGTGAGGAGATCGCCGATGTCTACGAGGACGAGGCGCTCCTATGGGATCAGGAGTTCGGCTACGTCGGCGGAGAGGTCGGCGGGGTTGAGGGCGGCGTGCTGGGCGGCCTCGCGGGCGGTGTGACCGGCCCCGTGCTCTATGGCGCCTCAGGCGCGTCGGCTGAAGATCCCGCGCTGGGCTACGCCGAGGACCTCGGCTACCTCGAAGCTCTGGGCTACATCGACGATGTGCCCGCTGAGGAGCCCAGCCCCGACGCGCAGCAGCTGCTGGTGGAGATGTTGGTCACCCGCGGCGACGGCGGCGTCGACGCGCCCCCGCCAGACATGGACTACGACGGCGTCGCCGATCAAATGGACGACTATCAGTTTGACGACGCGGAGATCAGCGGCGCGCTGACGCAGCCTGACGGCGAGATGAACGGCATCGGCGGCCTGCTCGGCGCGAAGGGCAGCGACGCTGGGGGCTTCGGCATCAGCGGCTCCGGTCGTGGCGGCGGCGGCACCGCTGAAGGCCTCGGCGGCCTCGGGACCACCGGCAGCGGCCGGGGCGCCAGCGGCTACGGTCGCGGTGGCGCGGTGGCCGAGCAGGCCCCGGCGAAGGTCGTGATCTCGAACGATCGAATCGTGATCACCGAAGAGGAGAGCGGCGCGGCCTATGGGGGCTATCCGGCGTCTCCGCAGGCGGCCCCATCGCCGCCGCCGCCACCCCCACCGCCGCCCGAGCCCGAGCCCGAGGCCGTGATGGTCACCGAGGACCTCCTGGAGCGTGTGCCCGCCGCGCGCTCCTACCAGTCCGTCGTGACGTCGGTGCCCGGCGTCGCGGTGATGGGCGGCGGCGAGGTCATGAACGGCGACGCCAACATGGACGCTGAGTTCGCGTCCCGGGGCCCGGAGCCTCGGCAGAGCGCGCCGAAGCCGATGCCTGACCCCAGCAGCGTGCCGTATGGCGATGTGGCCGCTGACGAGGAGTATTACGACGATCTGGCCAGCGCCTCGGAGGTGGCGGTCTACTTTGAGGTTCCTGCCGGACGCTCGCAGAGCGTCGACAGGATGGAGGGTCGTCGTCGCCTCCAACTCCCCTCCTTGCCCACACGCGCCGAGCGCCCCCCCGAGCCACGCCGCCCCCAGGTCTCGGCCCTTCCCCCGGAGATCCCCGGAAAGTCCGGTGTCTCCGCCACCACCCTCGCGATCCCGCTGCCCGATCACGGCGCGGCGATCCAAGTCACCCAGTCCCTGCTCTCCCCTGGCGAGAGCGCCACCATCACCGTCAAGTACCGGGAGTCGCGATGATCTCGCTCCTACTCTTTAGCGCTCTGTCCTTCGCCGCCGAGCCCGCGATCCCCGACGCCCGGGTGGTCATGCCCTGGACCGACTTCAAGAAGCTCTACGAGGCGGGCAAGGCCCCCGAGGACAAGCCCGAGGTCGCGCCGCAGAGCTACTCGCTCAACCGCGCCGCGTATGAGGGCCGCGTCTCCGCCGATGGCGAGTCCGCCACCTTCACCGCCAAGATGCAGGTGCAGGTGCACAAGGACAAAGGCTGGATCGTCGTGCCCTTGCTGCCCACGTCCGTGGCGCTCAAGTCGGCGAAGCTCGGCGGGGCGGACGCGCCGATCTTCCTCCAGAACGGCTGGTACACGCTGATCACCGACAAGAAGGGCGTGTTGGCCGTCGAGCTGACCTTCGCCACCCAGGTGTTTGAGGCCGACGGCACCTCCAGCATGTCTTTCCCCATGGCGCCGTCCGCGGGCACCGAGGTGTCCTTGGAGGTGCCCAACGCCAAGGACGACCTGGAGTTTAAGGTCGGCCAGGCGAAGATGGTGAAGGACGAGCTGCGCGGTGACGTGCGGCGGATGGAGGCGCTGCTCCCGGCCACGAGCGGGCTCTCCATCTCCTACACCCGGGAGATCACGCCGGGCGCCGCCGCTGAAGAGGCCCTCGCTGAGGCCCGCCGCTACGCCGAGGTTCACACCCTCGTCGGCGTGTCCGAAGGTGTGCTCACCGGCCACAGCGACATCATGTACACGATCGTTCACCAGGGGCTCACCGAGCTCACGGTGACCTTGCCCGCCGACGTCGCCGTGCTCGACGTCACCGGCTCCGGCGTGCGGGAGTGGACGTCCACCCGCAAGGGCGAGCTGCAGCAGGTCGAGGTGGACCTCAACTTTGAGGCCCTGGGCAGCTACAAGCTCATGCTCGACTACGAGCGGGTCTTGCCTGAAGGCTCCGTGGACACCCAGGTGCCCGTCGTCGGCGTCGAGGGCGTGGAGCGTGTGAAGGGTTTTGTGGGCGTGGCGGCGCTCTCCACCCTGGAGGTGCTCAGCGAGGGCGCCACGGGCGCGCGGCGCGTGGACGTGCGTGAGCTGCCCGCGAGCGTGCTCGGCCGCACGGACCAGCCCGTGCTCTTGGGCTTCAAGTACCGCCAGGCCGATTACAAGGTGCCTCTGCGGGTGAACCAGCACCAAGACGTGGACGTGCTGGTCACCATCGCCGACACCGCCGAGGCCGTCACCATGGTGACCCCGGACGGCAAGGTGATGAGCCAGATGGTCTGGTATGTGCGCAACAACCGCCGCCAGTTCTTACGCATCAACCTGCCTGAAGGCGCCGAGCTGTGGTCGGTGAAGGTCGCCGACAAGGCCGTTCAGCCCGCCAAGGACGACAAAGGCGCCATCCTCATCCCCCTGGTGCGCAGCCGCGCCTCGGGCAGCGCCTTGGCCGCGTTCTCCGTCGAGATGGTGTGGATTGAGGCCGGTCAGGCCCCCGACGCCAAAGGCAACGGCGCGGTGGATCTCTCCTTGCCCGTGGCCGACATCCCCCAGACCTACGTTCGTTGGGCGGTCTACCTGCCTTATGAGGCCAAGGTGAAGGCCAAGGCCACGACGAGCACCATGCGTGAGGTCGAGTACTTCTCTACCCCCGTGACCCCCGAGGGTGAGTACCTCGGTGCCGCCGGCCAGGCCGAGATGCAGCAGGCCTACGTGGCCCAGAACAACGCCGTCGAGGGTGGCGTGGCCCCCGTGGACGTGGCGATGCCCATCGGCGGCATGGCCTACTACTTCGAGGAGCTGCTCGTGGTGGACGAGGCCCAGACGGTGCACATGGAGTACAAGGGCCTCAAGTAGCCCCGGCGCCCTGGATCGTGGCGGTCCCATCGGCAGCGCGCCGGTGTGGACCGCCGCTTCGCTTCAGGGATAGAGAGGGCCCGCCCCAACGGAGATCGACGACATGGAGTGGCTGAGCTGGATCAACTCGCCGGACGCCTGGATGGCGCTCCTGACCCTGACGGTGCTCGAGATCGTGCTCGGCATCGACAACATCATCTTCATCTCCATCCTCGTCGGTCGCCTGCCGCCGGAGCAGCAAGACAAGGCGCGTAAGGTCGGCCTGTTCTTGGCGATGTTTATGCGGGTTGGGCTCTTGCTCAGCCTCAGCGCCATCATGCGGCTCACCGACCCCCTGTTCACGATGCCGGTGATGGACGCGCCGATCTCCGCCCGTGACCTCATCTTGCTCACCGGCGGCCTGTTCTTGTTGTGGAAGTCCACCCGGGAGATTCACCACAACCTCGAAGGCCACCAAGACGGCCCGACGAAGGATGGCCGGGCCACGGTGTCCTTCGCCTCGGTCATCGGGCAGATCGCGCTCCTCGACATCATCTTCAGCCTGGACTCGGTCATCACCGCCGTGGGCATGGCCGATGACATCCCGGTGATGATCATCGCCGTCATCGCCGCCGTGGGCGTGATGTTGTTCGCCGCGAAGTCCATCGGCGACTACGTCGAGGCCCACCCCACCTTGAAGATGTTGGCGCTGTCCTTCCTCATCCTCGTGGGCATGAGCCTCATCGCTGAAGGTTTCCACCACCACGTGCCCAAGGGCTACGTCTACTTCGCCATGGGCTTCTCGGTGTTTGTGGAGATGCTCAACCTGCGCCTGCGTAAGCATGTGGACGATGACGTGGAGCCTGTGCAGCTCCGCGGCTCGTACATGCACCCCGACGCTGGGGATGACGACGGCCCGCCCGCCCAGGCCTGAGCGCTGAAGACGACGACGCCGCGAGGGCTGTGCACCATCGCGGCGTCGGGGGAGTCAACCAGAAGGAGCAGGGAGGGGGAGACCCTTCCCCGTTCTGCTTCAGCTACACGACTGCTTGCTGGCGTCGCAAGAGAAGGTCTCGTCCGAGGTCTTGTCGCTGTAGGACTTCGTCTTGTTCGTGCTGGTGTTGGACAGCATGATGTCGTTCGGCGAGTTGTTCGTGTCGCCTTGACCCCACTCCGAGGCCTCGGAGTTGAGCTTGGCGTCAAACACCAAGGCCCCGCCGCCGCCGGAGCTCGACGTCGCGACGTTGGCGATGATCTCGCTGGCGGTGATGGTGAGGGTGTTCGCCGAGACCACCACGCCGCCCGCGTTCGCCGAGCGGTTGCGGTAGATGCTGGAGCCGATGATCTGGCCACCCCAGTTGAGGTACACGCCGCCGCCGGTGGAGCTGGCGTTGTTGTCGGTGATCAAGGTGTCGAGGATGAGCGTCTCGGCGTTCTCGACGTCCAAGGGCCCGAGCACGCCGGCGCCAAACTGGGCGTTGTTGCCCTGGATGATGCAGTTCACGATCTCCAGGCCCGTCGCCGCCGCCGCGTCTACGCCGCCGCCGAGGTTCTGGCGGCTGCCGCCGGAGCCGTAGGTGGTGCCCGCGCCGCCGGTGATCGTGAGGTTCTCTAGCGTGAGGGCGCCGCCCGCGACGCGGATGGTCGCGCCGGCGTCTTTGCCGTTGAGCACGATGCGGTCGGGATCATCACCGCCGACGAGGCTGATCGACTTATTCTCGATGACCGTGAGGCCGCCGTACTCTTGCTCGCCGGGGAGCGGGCAGACGGTGATCACGTCGCCGTCTTTGGCGGCGTCTACGGCCGCTTGCAGCGAGTCGTAGATGTCTTGGCCCGCGATGACCGGGCGACCGCCGTGGCCGGGCCACTCGTCGCAGTCGCCGTCGATGTAGGCCTTGCCGTCGCCGTCGCCGTCAGAGAAGCGCGGGTTGTACGGGAAGGCCGTGTTGAGGATGCAGCCCGGCGCGAACAAGAAGAGCGCCGTCAAGATGGACCGGGTTTGTACAGGTCGCATGGTCTCTCCGTGCGCTCAGTTGGAGGGGGGATCGTCTAAGAGGTCGAGGAGCTCTTGAGACACAGGGGCCTCGCCGGTCAACGAGAAGAGATCCACCGTCTCGTTCTTCGCTTTGCGGTAGGCCTCTTCAGCCTCGGTGTACTCGCCCATGAGCTCGCCACCCTCGCCGGAGGCGTAGAGGATGCCGGTGAAGCTCACGCCGAGGCCGACGCCGCCGAGCACGACGCTGCCGATGGTGCCGATGAGCGCGGTGCGCGCGTAGGCGTCGTAGTCGGCCTGGCTCGTGGCCTCAGCGGCCGCCGTCGCGTAACGCATGGCGCCGAAGTAGTACCCGGCGCCGCCAAGCGCCGCGACGCCTAAGCCCGTGCCGACACGCACGCCGATCTTCTTGACGGCGGACTCTTTGCCGGGGAGGGCCTCCTCCATACGCTCAAAGGCCGTCATGGCGGGGTGCAGGCTGGGCTCAAGCACGAGGCGCTGCACCTGGCCGGGGCTGGCGAGGAGCTCGCCGGAGACCTTGACCGGGTAGTCCACGGGCTCGGGCAGATCGACGCGCAGCTCAACCTTCTGGCTCGCCGTCGCCGGGGAGTAGAAGTAGCTCGTCGTCTTCTCGCCGACGGTGATCTCCGCGCCCCAGGGCAGGGGCAGGCCGGGGACGTCGCCGGGCTTGACGGTGTACTCCACCATCTTGTCGCCCATGGCCGCCTTCATCAAGGCGCCGGCCTCGGGCAAGGTGACCGTGCCGCCCGCGGCGTCGAGGAGCACCCCATCGGGGCCCGCGAGCACGAAGGAGGCGTCGAACGGCGCCACGCCCAGGCGCACGTTGTCGCCGATGACCTTGGGCTTGGGCAGCTCGACCCCTTCGGGGACGCCGCCGGTGACCGGGGCCAAGGAGGCCGTGCCGGAGGAGGAGCCGGAGCCGCTCGACGAGGAGCCCGAGCTGCTCGTCGAGGAGCCGCCGGAGGAGGTGGACCCGCCGGAGCTCGTGGTGGAGCCGCCGGAGGAGGTGGAGCCGCCAGAGGAGGTGGAGCCGCTAGAGGAGGTGGACCCGCCAGAGCTCGTGGTGGAGCCGCCGGAGGAGGTGGAGCCACCGGAGGAGGTGGAGC
>JAKLKE010000205.1:2791-10179 GCA_023150775.1 Myxococcota bacterium | reverse complement strand
CGCGGCGGTGATCCCTCGGGGCGAGGCCCCCGAGGCAGAGCTGGCTGTGCTCTTCCCGCCGAGCTTTCGGGTGGCTTGGGAGGCGCGAGGGATCCCCCGGCGGGTTGGGGTTCGCGCAGACTGGCGCGGCGCGCTCTTGACCGACGTGGTGGAGCCCACGAGCGGCCATCGGGCCGAGGAGTACGCGGCCTTGGTCGGGCGCTTGGGGCTCTCCGTCGAGGGCCCGCCCTGCTACGCGGCCCACGAAGGGGACGATCACGGCCTAGACGTGCCCGAGGGCCACCTCGCGCTCAACCCCCTGAGCCCCTCTGGCGCCCCGGTGATGTGGCGTGGCTTTGAGGCGCTCATCGAGTCCGCGCCGGGGCCGGTCGTGGTCTATGTCGGCCCCAGAGAGCGCTGGGATGGGCCGGGAGAGGTGCGGGCGGGGCTGCCGCTGCCCACCCTGGCCGCGAGCTTGCGGCGGGCGCGGGCGCTCGTCTCCAACGACTCTGGCGTGGCGCATTTTGCCCGGGCGGCGGGGGTGCCCACGGTGGTGATCTACGGCAGCACCTCCCCGGCGCGCACGGGCCCGGCGGGCAGCGTGGCGGTGGAGGGCCCGGCCTTGGCCTGCCGCCCCTGCTACAAAAAACGCTGCCCCTACCCGGGGGTGCCTTGCCTCAACATCTCGCCGGAGACGGTGCTGGCGGCGGTGAACGCGGCGGCCAAGACGACGGAGCGGCGGTGAGCGCCCTCGTCTTGCGGTTCAGCGCCTTGGGGGATGTTGTGCTCGCCGCTGGGGTGACGGCGGCCTTGGGCGACGTGGTCTTTGGCACCTCCGCGGCCTTGGCGCCGGTCGTGGAACGATTTGAGGGGGTGCGCGCCGTGGTGGCGCTCACGCCAGGGGAGTCACCGTGGTCTTTCGCCGAGCGTCTGCCCGCTGTGGACCGGGTGATCGACCTGCAAGGCTCTCTACGAAGCCGTGCGGTTTGTTTGTTGGTCAACCAACCAACCACCCGAGTCACCAAACACACGGCGCGGCGGCACCTTCGGGTGGCGTTTAAGGTGGCGCCACCGCCATTGAGCGTGGCCGAGCGGTACGCCGAGGCCGCCGGGGTGCGGCTGGGCCCGACGCCGTGGTTGAGGCGGTCGCCGTCGCCGCCGCAGGGCTGCATTGCTCTGGCGCCAGGGGCGGCCCACGCGACCAAACGTTGGCCCGAGGCGCGCTGGGTGGAGCTGGCGCGGCGGGTGGAGGGCCCGGTTGTGCTCTTGGGCGGAGAGGCCGAGGCGCCGCTCTTGGCACGTATCGCCGAGGGTGCCGGGCGGGCCGATCTCCGCCAGCTCGCCGAGCGCGGGTTTGAGCGCACGCTTCACGCCTTGGAGGGCAGCCGCGCCATCGTCGCCAACGACAGCGGCCTGATGCACCTCGCCGGGGCGCTGGGGGTGCCGGTGATCGGCCTGTTTGGCCCGACGACGCCAGAGGACGGCTTCTGGGTGTGGGCGGGGCAGGGGAGGGCCCTGGGGGTGGCGCTGCCGTGCCGGCCCTGCGCCCGTTTTGGCGGGCTGCGCTGCCCCATCGGCGACCACGCCTGCATGGAGGGGCTCGGCGTCGAGGGCGTCCTCGCCGCGCTCGGTGAGATATGCTCGGCGGGAGCAGGGAGCCGCCCCCGGTGAAGGTTCACCTCGTCAGCGTTGATTTTCCGCCAGAGCGTGACGGCGGCGTGGCCTCTTGGGCCGAAGACCTGGGCCGGGCCCTGGTCGGCGCCGGGGCGGACGTCGTCGTGTACACCCGCAGCGCGCCCAAGACCCGGGCCTATGACGTGGCGCTGCCGTTCCCGGTGGTGCGTATGGTCGGGCGCTCGTGGGGGCAGTGGCAGGCGCAGTGGGTCGCCGCCCAGGTCGGCTGGCGCCTGCGCCGGGGGGATCGTCTGCTGTTCTCGACCTGGCCCGCCGGGGCGATCCTCGGGCCTTGGGCGGCCGGGCGCGGCGTGAAGGTGGGCGTGGCGTTTCATGGCTCCGAGCTCACCCGCCTGCACGCGCCGCCGGAGGCGCTCACGAGGCTATTGCGGGCGGCGACGGCCTGCCTGCCGGTGAGCGACTTTCTCTCGGCGCGGCTCCGGGCCCTCGGCGGCCAGGGTCGCCCGGTGCCGATGCCCTCCCCGGCGGCGTCAGAGCTCCCCCAGAGCGAAGGCCAAGGCCTCATCGTCGTCGCCCGGCTGAACCCGCTCAAAGGCGTCGAGCGCGCCGTGCGCCTCGCCGCCGCCTTGGGCTGGCCCCTGGAGATCGTCGGCGACGGCCCCTCCCGGCCCCGAATTGAGGCCCTCGTCGATCAGCTCGGCGCGGACGTGACCTTGGTGGGGCGCCGCCCTCGGGCCGAGGTGCTCAAGCGCCTGCGCGGAAAGGCCGCTTGTATGCTTCTGCCCCACGCTGAGCCCGACGGCAGCGGCGCTGAAGGGCTGGGCCTCTGCCTCTTGGAGGCGATGGGGCAGGGCACCCCGGCCATCGGCAACGCCACGGGCGGGGTGCCCGAGGCCTTGGGGCCGGGGCTGCTCCTCGCCGACTCCGACGACGTACAAGGCGCAGCGACGACGATCCGCGCTTGGCTCGAAGGGGGCGAACGGGGCGCCGAGGGCCACGCCTGGGTGCGGGCCCACCACGGCCCCGAGCGCGCCGCCGCCGCGGTCTTGGAGGCCTTGGCATGAGCGCCCTGCGTGTGCTGCACCTCTACCGGCCCCGGCTGCCGTCCACGCGGGCGCAGTCGATTCAGGTGCTCAACACCTGCCACGCCTTGGCCGTGGCGGGCTGTGAGGTGACGCTCCTGGCGGACGCGCCCCGGGACAACATGCCCCAGAGTGAGCTGCCCACCGTCGCCCAAGTGCTCAGCTACTATGCGCTCCCGCCACACCCGAACCTCATCCTCAAGCTCTCCCCGACGTCTCAGCCTGGGCCCCAGGGCTTCTGGTTTCGCAAACACGCGCTGTGGTGGTGGTGGCGGGCGAGCCGCGACACGACGCGCCCGGCGGTGATCCTCGCCCGGGCCAAACGGTACGTCGATGAGTACAGCGTGTTGCCCTGGGGCCCGCCGGTCGTGCTGGAGGCCCATGAGGTTGACTCCGAGCTGGCCCAAGAGGCCCGTGAAGACCCAGCCCCGCTGCGGGCGCTGGAGGAGCGGCTGCTCAAGGAGTGCGCGGGCCTGGTGACGAACTGCGACGGCACGATGCGGCTCCTGGAGCGAGCGCACCCCGGCGCGCTGCCTGAGAACCGGGCGGTCGTCTACAACGCCACCGCGTCGAGCCGGGTGCGCGACTGGCGCCCCGGCCCCGAGCCCGTCGTGGGGTACCTCGGCTCCTTGCGCAGCTTCAAGGGCCTGCTCACCCTGGTGCGCGCCGCGCCGATGTTGCCCGAGGACGTGCGGATTGAGCTTCTTGGCGGATCCGCGGAGGAGATCGCCGCGCTCCAGCCCTTGCCGCCGAACCTGCTCACCCCGGGGGACCAGCCCTACGCCTCCGTCCCCGACCGGGTGGCGCGCTGGCGCTGCGCCGTCGTCGCCTTAGACGACAACCTCTTCGGGCGCTGGCTGTGTAACCCCCTCAAGCTCTGGGACTACCGCGCCGTGGGCTTGCCCCTGGTGCTGCCCGACCTGCCGACCCTCCGTGAGGTCATGGACGATGGCTTGAGCTTCTGGTACACCCCCGGAGACGCGGACTCGTTGGCTGAGGCCATCGAGCGGGCCCTGATCGACGGGCCGGATCAGCGCGGGCGCCGCCGACACCTGCGGAGCTGGGCCGACCGTGCGCAGGAGCTCCTCCCCGTGCTGGAGCGCGCCGCGCGGGGCCCCGGCTGAGCATGGCCCTGGTCTATGTGCTGCGCTATTTCCCGACCTTGACCGAGACCTTCGTGTACCGCGAGGCCATCGAGGTCGCCGCCCGGGGCCTGCCGTTGGGGCTGGTGGCCTTGGGCGCGCGGGCCGACGGCGCCGGGCTCACGGACCTGCCGCCTTGGTCGATGTTGAGGCCGGGATTCAGCGGGTTGGCTGAGTCTCTGTGGAGCCCGGCGGGGCGCGCGGCCTTGAGCACGCTCCGGGAGCGGCAAGGGCTCAAGCGGGCGGCCCGGGCGGCGGCGCTCTCGGGAGCCCTCGGCCCCGACGACGCGCTGCACGCGCACTTCGCCGGGGAGGGCGCGGAGTGGGCCCAGGCCCTCGCCGCCTGCAAGGGCCTGCCCTACGGGGTCACCGTGCACGCCGTGGATCTGTTCCGGCCGCGACCGAGCTTAGAGGACGTCCTGCGCGGCGCCGCCGTCGTGCTCACGGTGAGCGCCCACAACGCCGAGGAGCTCCTGCGGCGCTACGGGGTGCGGGCGAAGGTCGTCCGCTGCGGGGTGAACCCCCAGGTTTGGCAGGCGGCGCGGCCTGAAGGCGACGGCCCGGCGGTGTCCGTGGGTCGCTTCGTGCCCAAGAAGGGGCTCGATCTGCTGATCCACGCCGTTTCCCAGGTGCCCGGCCTTCGTGCGTGTCTGGCGACAGACGCCCCGGCGGACCTCGGAGGACCGGCGGTGGAGATTCTGGGCCTGCGCCCGACGCCGGAGATCGTGGCGTTGTACAAGTCTGCCAGCATGTTCGTGTTGCCGTGCCGGGTGGCCCCTGACGGCGACCGCGACGGCGTGCCCGTGGCGATGATGGAGGCCATGGCCGCGGGCCTGCCCGTGGTCACGACGAGCCTGCCGGGCCTGGACGAGCTGGTGGATGAGCAGACCGCGTGGATCGTGCCCCCAGACGATGAGCGGGCCCTCGTGGAGGCGCTGTCCGACGCCTGGCGCCACCCTGAAGAGCGCCGCCGCCGCGGGCAGGCGGGCCGGGCGCGGGTGCTGGAGGGCTTCACGATCGTGGGCCAGGCCGACGGCCTCCTGCGCGCTTGGGCGGAGGCGGGCTGGCGACCGGCCTCCCTGGTGCCGCCGCGCCCATCGGTTACTCGCTGAGACCTCGGCGAGCGGTCTCTGGCCGTCCTCGCAGCACCCACGCGCGGTCCTGAATGCCCAACGCCCCCCAAGACGCCGCGCTTCGTGCTTACCTCGCCGCCGCCGCCGCGGGCGGGGACGAGCTCGCCGCGAGCCGCGCCGCCGCTGAAGCCGTCGCCGCCGAGCCTTGGCGGGTGGTGGAGGAGGCCGGGGCCCTCGCCCGGGCGACGCTTCGCCCCGCGCCCGACGACGGCGCCCTCCACAGCGCGCTGCGACTGCGCGCGCCGCAGCTCCCCGGGGTGAAGGTGGCGCGGGGCCAGCCGATCCCCAGCGTAGATCCCGAGCGGCGTAAGGCGCTGGGCGCCTGGGACACGCCCCGGCTGATGGCCCGGCGCCTCGTGGGCCTCTTGGCGGGGCACGAGCTGGCCGTCTCCGGGCCTCACCTGGACCCGGCCTGCGGCGCCGGGGCGCTCCTGCTCGCCCAGGCCGAGCGTGGGGCGGGGCCGCTCATCGGGGAGGACGTGCACGCCGCGGCCCTGGCCGTCGCCCAGGTGGCGGTGCCCGGGGCCCAGCTTCGCCTGCGGGACGGCCTCGCCGAGGGGGTCGGCGCCGACGAGGAGCCCCCGGGCGTCCTGCTCATCAACCCGCCCTTCGTGCGCGCCGAGGCCCAAGGAAAGGCCCTCCGGACGGCGCTCCAGCGGCGCCTGCCGTGGCTCGTCGGGCGCTGGGATCTCTCGATCCCGTTCTTGGTGTTGGCCTTGGCGCGGGTGCGGCCGGGCGGCCTCGCGGCGATGGTCTTGCCGTCCCCGGCGCTCACCCAGCCCTACGGCCTGCCCCTGCGCCAGCGGCTCCTCGCCGAGCACGGCCTCATCACGCTCAGCGACTTTGAGGTGTTCACCGGCGCTGGGGCCTCCGTCGCCTTGGGGCTCGCCCGGGTCCACGAGCCCCACGACGGGCCCTGCTGGCCGGGAGGGCCCCGTGGGGTAGAGCTCCTCGGCCTTCACGGCGCGCCGATTCACCCCAAGATCCGCGCGCTTGACCCGGCGTTGGCCGCCCGCGCACGCCGGAGCGGCGCGGTGTTGGGGGATCTTTTTGAGATCGACACCGGCGTGGTCGCCCATGGGCCCGGGGGTGGCAAGGCGGCGCTCCTCAAGGATGAGCCCGAGCCGGGCCGGGTGCCCTACGTGGACGCCCAAGACCTGCGCGCCGGTCGATTGCGTTACTTGCGGTATGCGCCAGAGCAAATGCACCGCGCCAAGCGCCCGGGGCTCTTCTTGGGCCCCAAGCTGCTCATCCAGCGCATCACGCCGCCGGGGCAGGTGCTCGCCACCTTGGACGAGGGCGACACCTTCGCCGGGCACACCCTCAACGTGCTCCGGGCCCGCCCGGGCGTGTTTTTGAGCGCGGAGGCGGCCTTGGAGGCCCTACGCCAGGTTCAACGCCTGCTCGCGCACCCGCTCACCCCGGGGCTGCTCTGTCTGGAGCGTGGGCCTCGGCTCGATCTGTACCCCCACGACCTCGCGGCGATCCCGCTGCCCCCGGGCTGGTTGACCGCCGCCGCCGACGCCGATCTCGGCGCGGCGTACGGCCTCAGCCCCGACGAGGTCGCCCGACTCGTGGCCTTCGGGCAGCCTTAAAGGTGGACCCAGCCGCCGCGGGCGCTACATTACAAGGCCAGCGAAACCAGAGAGGTCGGTATGCGTGCGCGCTCCCTCATCGTCGTCCCCGCGCTCTTGGCCTTCACCGGCTGCGGCCTCCTCGATCGGGGCAACCTCAAGGGCCGCGGCGCCTGTGAGCATGACTTCGTGGGCTGGTGGGGCGACCTCAGCACCTACGTCGATCAGGGCGACGCTGACGGCAGCGAGTGGGTGTTTGAGGTGGATCCGCCCGAACAATGGATCGTCTCGGCGAAGGGCGGCTACGACGAGGCCACGGGCGACTTCAGCTTCACCCGTCGTTACCTCGCCCGGCACACCATCGCAGACTACGCCGCCGAGGGCTACGGCACGGTGTACGAGGACGGCGATCTCGACGTGATCCTCAACGTCACCGCCACCGACGTCTTGGGCGTCGCCGGCGCCTGGACCGAGCGCCACGAGCGCGCGGGCTGCTCAGGCTCCGTGACCACGACGAGCGAAGGCGCCGACCCGGTCCGGATGGACTACGACGTCGTCAGCGACAACCGCATCGAGGGCCTCATCCAGATCGACCCCGGTGGCGGCTTCTACGAGCAGCGCCTCGCCTTCCTCTCTGGCGGCGCCCAGACCCGCTCCACCGAGTACGACCTCATCTCCGAGCTCTACCAAGACAGCGTCGAGCAGGACGCCAACGGCACCTATGAGGGCGAGTTTTTCCAGTCCGGCGACGGCGTCGAGTCCGAGGGCAGCTTCGGCGGAGACATCACCGGGGCGTCGTGGGCCCAGTACGAGCAGCGTGAGAACGGCGCCGTCGTCGTGATC
>JAKLKE010000205.1:0-2781 GCA_023150775.1 Myxococcota bacterium | reverse complement strand
CGCGTCAGCTACGACGGCAGCGGTGAGCAGATCGTGACCTACCCCGACGACAACCTCACCTGCACCTTCACGTTTGAGGCCAACGGCGCCAACTGCGAATACGAGTGTGACAAAGGCCAGTCCGGCGATTGCTGATCGTCGCCCCCTGCGCGCGGCGTCGGGGTCGGGTTATGCGGTGGCCCCGGGCCCTGCGGCCCGACGAGAGGACGTATGAACTCCATGACCGGCTTCGGCCGCGGTGAGGCGAGCGGCGGCGGGGTGACGGTGACGGTCGAGCTGAAGTCGGTGAACAACCGCTTCCGCGACCTCCAGCTCCGCTGCCCCCGCGAGTACGCGGCGATGGAGCCCCGCATCACGAACATCCTCAAGGCGCGCTTCTCGCGTGGGCGCATCGACGTCACCATGCGCCGGGTGTGCCGCGAAGGCCGCCACGGGATCATGGCCGATGTCGGCCTCGCCCGGGCCTATCACCGCACCTTGATGGACCTCGCCGAGCAGCTCCCCAACGTCGACGCGCGCATCCCCATCTCCTACATCGCCGGGCTGCCGGGCGTGCTCACGAGCGTCGAGGAGGAGGTGGACGTCACCAGCGAGTGGTCCGTCGTCGAGGCCGCGCTCAACGCCGCCATGGACCACCTCGCCGACATGCGCCAGCGTGAGGGCGAGGCGCTCTGCCGCGCCTTCCGCGAGCAGCTCGACGAGCTCGACGACCTCAACCATCGGGTCGAGGCCGAGTCCGGCGAGGTCGCCTCCCGGATGCGCCTGCGCCTCATGGATCGTCTCAACAAGCTCGTCTCCGACCGGGTCGATCCCGACCGCCTCGCCCAGGAGGCGGCGATCCTCGCCGACAAAGCCGACGTGGCTGAAGAGCTCACCCGCCTCTCGTCCCACTTCGCGCAGTTTCGCCGGGCCCTTGAGCTTGACGAGCCCGTCGGCCGTAAGCTCGACTTCTTGGCCCAAGAGATGAACCGCGAGATCAACACCATCGGCTCCAAAGCCGCCGAGCACGCCGTCTCTAGTCTCGTCGTCGAGATGAAGACCGCGCTTGAGCGTATCCGCGAGCAGGTCGCGAACGTCGAATGAGCCTCACCCTACGCACCTGGCGCCGCCCCGATCAAGGCGCGCTGTTTGTCGTCACCGGGGCCTCGGGCACGGGCAAGACCACCTTGGTTCGCGCGGCCTTGGTGGCGGTGCCGGGCATCGCCTGGTCGGTCTCGGCCACCACCCGCCCGCCGCGTGTGGGTGAGGTAGACGGCGTGGACTACCACTTCGTGAGCCCCGAGCGCTTCGCCGGCCTCGTCGCCTCGGGCGAGCTTCTGGAGTGGGCCGAGGTCTACGGCAACCGCTACGGCACCTTACGCGCTCCGGTCGAGGCCGCCTTACGCGCCGGCCAGTCGATCCTCCTGGAGATCGACCTGCTCGGCGCCCGGCAGGTGATGAAGGCGATGCCCGACGTGGTGACGCTCTTTGTGCTCCCCGAGAGCCTCGCGGTGTTGGAGGCCCGTCTGCGGGGCCGCGCCACGGACAGCGAAGAGGTGATTCAGCGCCGCTTGCGCGAGGCGACGCAGCAGATCGACGGCTGCGGCGAGTTTCAATACCTCATCGTGAACGACGACCTGGAGACCGCCCATGACTGCTTCCAGGCCGTCTTGGTGGCGGAGCTGCAGCGCCGCCCCCGGCGCGAGACGCTGGTGAGCGCCATGATGAGCCCTGCGCGGTGATACACTAAGAGATCGGACCCTGAGGACCGCCACGCCTTGTATCGCTTGAACGATCTGCTCGACCAGATCTCCAAATACGCGGACAACGCCGACCTCGACCTCGTGATGCGCGCGTACTTTTACGCGGCGAAGGCGCACAAGGAGCAGGTCCGAAAGAGCGGAGAGGCGTACTTCACGCACCCGCTGGCCGTGGCCGCGATCCTCGCGGAGATGCAGCTCGACGTCGACACCATCGCGACGGCGCTCCTGCACGACACCATCGAGGACACGATGGCCACCCGAGAGGAGCTCGCCGAGCTGTTCTCTCCGGTCATCGCGGAGCTGGTCGATGGGGTCACCAAGATCGGCAAGCTGCACTTCCGGTCCAAAGAGGAGGCCGCCGCCGAGAACTTCCGAAAGATGATGTTGGCGATGTCCAAAGACATCCGCGTCATCTTGGTGAAGCTCGCCGACCGCCTGCACAACATGCGCACCTTGGACTCGATGAAGCCCGAGAAGCGCCAGCGCATCGCTGAAGAGACGCTGGGCATCTACACGCCCTTGGCCGCGCGGCTCGGCCTCTCGGCGATTCGGTGTGAGCTTGAGGATCTCTGCTTCCAGAACCTCCACCCCGACAAATACGACGAGCTCCTCGCCAAGATGGAGGAGTCCAAAGAGGAGCGTGACGCCTGGGTGCGCTCGGTCACCCAAGAGCTCACCGACCGCCTCTCCGCCGCGGGCATCAAGGGGGAGGTGAGCGGCCGCTCCAAACACCTCTACTCCGTCTACCGCAAGATGAGCGCGGACAAGCTGGAGTTTGAGCAGCTCTACGACATCCACGCCTTCCGCGTCATCGTCGAGAGCCTCACCGACTGCTACGCCACCTTGGGCTACGTGCACTCGTTTTATCGGCCGCTGCACGAGCGCATCAAAGACTTCATCGCGATGCCCAAGTCCAACGGCTACCAGTCCTTACACACGACGGTGTTCGGGCCCGGCAACCGGCGGATGGAGATTCAGATCCGCACCCGAGACATGCACCGGGTGGCCGAGCAGGGCATCGCCGCGCACTGGCGCTACA
>JAKLKE010000204.1 GCA_023150775.1 Myxococcota bacterium | reverse complement strand
ACGGCGCCCCGGGCGCTGAGCTGGCGCCTCGGGCGGGGGGCTTCTTGAGCCAGGTCGAGGGCTTTGACGCCCGCTTCTTCGGCGTCGCCCCCCGCGAGGCCTTGGCGATGGACCCCCAGCAGCGTCTCTTGTTGGAGGTGAGCTGGGAGGCCTTGGAGCGCGCCGGGGTGCCCACGGCGTCTCTGGCCGGGCGCTCCGTGGGCGTCTACGTCGGCATCAGCGGCAGCGACTGGGAGACTCGGGCCAGCCCGCACGGTTAGACCCTTGGTCGGCCACGGGCAGCGCGCTCTCCTCGGCCGCCGGTCGCCTGTCCTACACCTTGGACCTGCGCGGCCCGGCCATGGCCATCGACACGGCCTGCTCGTCGTCCCTCGTCGCCATCCACCTCGCCTGCCGGGCGATTCACAACGGCGAGTGTGAGCTGGCCTTGGCCGGGGGCGTGAACCTCATGCTCAGCCCCGAGCTGAGCCTCTGCTTCTCCCGCATGGGCGCGCTCTCGCCCACGGGCCGCTGCCGGGCCTTTGATGACGGCGCCGATGGCTATGTGCGCGGCGAAGGCGTCGGTGTGGTCGTGCTCAAGCCGCTCTCCGCCGCCCGGCGCGACGGCGACCGGGTGCTCGGCCTGATCTTGGGCAGCGCCGTGAACCAAGACGGGCGCAGCCACGGCTTCACGGCGCCCAACGGCGAGGCCCAGGAGGCGGTGATCCGCGCGGCCCTGGCCGACGCCGGGGTGTCTCCGGCCGAGGTCTTGGCGGTGGAGGCCCACGGCACGGGCACACCTTTGGGCGACCCCATCGAGGTCGAGGCCTTGGCGGCGGTCTTGGGCCAAGGCCGGGCGGCGCCGCTGCGCCTGGGCTCGGTGAAGGCGTCTGTGGGGCATCTGGAGGCCGCCGCCGGGGTCGCCGGGCTGATCAAGGCGCTCATCACCTTAAACGAGCCCAACCTGCCGCCGCAGCTCCACCTCAGCACACCCAGCCACCGCATCCCCTGGGCCACCCTAGGCGTCGAGGCCCGCGCCGAGCTGAGCCCCTGGCCCGAGGGCCGCCGGGTGATGGGCGTGAGCGGCTTCGGCATCACCGGCACCAACGCCCACCTCATCCTCGCCGCCGCGCCGCCGAGCGGGGCAGGGGAGGGCCGCCCTGCGCCGCCGCCTTATGTGTGGCCGCTCTCTGCCGCCTCTTCGGAGTCTCTGCGCGCCTTGGCCCGGCGCTCCTTAGACACCCTGCACGCCGCCGCCCCCGAGGCCGTGCCCGACCTCTGCGCCACCGCCGCCCTGCGCCGCTCCCCCCAGCGCTGGCGCCGCGCCGTCGTCGGCGTAGACGCCGCCAGCCTCGCCGCCGAGCTGGAGTCCCTCGCCGCCGGGGCCCTCGCCGAACAAGACGCCCGCCGCGCCCCGGGCCGCCTCACCTTCGTCTACAGCGGCCAAGGCGCCCAGCGACCGGGCATGGCCTTGGCCTTGGCCCGGGCCTTGCCCGTGTTCGCCGACGCCCTGGAGGGCGCCGCCGCCGCCCTGCGCGCCGTGAGCGGCGGGCCGCACCTTCTGGATGAGCTTGCGGCGGGCCCCGGGCCCGAGCGCCTCGCCGACCCCCGCTTCGCCCAGGCCGCGACCTTCGCGCTGCAGGTCGCGCTCACCGAGACGCTGCGCGCTTGGGGCCTGCGCCCGGCGCTGGTCTTCGGGCACAGCGTCGGTGAGCTGGCGGCGGCCTGGGCGGCGGGGGCGCTCACCCTCGTCGAGTGCGCCTTGGTGCTCCACGCCCGGGGCGAGGCCCTGGCGGCGGCGGCCGGCGCAGGGGATCTCGCCTTGCTGCGCGCCCCGGCGGCCTTGGCCCGGCGCCTGCTCGCGGAGATGGGCGACGCCGTGGCCATCGCCGCGAGCCAGTCCCCCGAGGAGCTGCTCATCGCCGGGGCCCGTGACGATCTCCTCAAGCTCGCCACCCTCGCCGCCGCCCAAGGCGCCTCGGCCCGGCCCCTCGGCCTCGGCGTGCCCTTCCACAGCCCTGCCTTGGCGCCCCGGGCCGCCGCCCTGATCCCCGCCTTGGCCGGCCTGCGCCCCCAGGCCGCCGCCGTGCCGATGATCTCCACCCTCACCGGCGCTTTGGTGGAGGGCCCGTCCTTAGACGGCGGCTGGTGGGCCCGGCAGCTCTGGCGGCCGGTGCGCTTTCGGGAGGCCGTCGCCGCCGCCGGGGCGGGCTGTTTTGTGGAGCTCGGCCCCCGCTCCACCCTGCGCCGGGCGATTCAAGAGAGCTTGGGCGACGCCGCCGAGCGGTCGATCACCGTGAGCGCGATTCAGCGCGGCCAAGACGAGCCCACGGAGCTCCTGCGCGCGGCGGCCGCCCTGTGGGATCACGGCGTCTTGCCGTCCTGGGCGCCCATCTTCGCCCCGCCCCGGGCGCACGCGGAGCTGCCCACGACGGTGTGGGAGCGCCAGCCCTTCTGGATCGAGCCCACCCGCGGCGCCTCGGGGCCCTCGGCGCCGATCAACACGAGCCAAGGCGCGCGGCTTCTGGGGCCCGGCAAACGGGTGGCGGTAGACCCCTCTCTGCGCCTGTGGGAGGTGAGCCTCGCCCCGGGCTCGGCGTCTTGGTACGCCAACGCTGAGCAAGGCGGGGCCCTGCGCCTGCCCGCGTGGTGGTGTGTGGAGCTGCTCCGCGCCGGGGCGGCCGAGCTGACCGGCGGCCCGCCGCGCCTGGAGTCCGTCCGTCTGCAGCCCCTCTACGCCCTGCACAACGAGGGCGGCGCCCAGCTCCAGCTCGCGGCGAGGCCCCGGGCTGAAGGTGGCTTCACCCTGCACCTCGCCGCCCGGGCCGCCGAGGACGACGCCCCCTGGACCTTGTTGGCCGAGGGCCTCGCCGTGGCCGACGCCGAGGCCGCGCCTCCGCCCGTCGACCTGCCGCTGGTGCGTGCCCGGGCGAGCCACCCCTTGGCCGCGACCTCGTTCTACCGGGCCCTCGCCGGCCGGGGCGTGGCCGTGAACGCCTCAGCGCGCTGCGTGTCCCGGGTGTGGCGCGGCGAGCGCCTCGCCTTGGCCACCTTTGAGCCCCGGGGTGAGGTCGAGACCGCCTGCGCCTTACACCCCGCCGCCGCCGAGGCCGGGCTCTCGCTCCTGCACCTGCTCTTTGAGCGCGCCTGGCCCCAAGCCGCGCTCTCTCTGGCCGCCGCCAGCGTCGTGCGGGTGCTCTTGCCCGACGTGTGCCCCGCCGCCGTCGTCGCCACCTTAGGCGAAGGCGGCGACGAGGCCACGGTGGTCTGGCTCACGGAGTCTGGGGACGTCGTCGCCGTCGTCGAGGGCGCCCGGGCCCGGGCCTCTCAGTCCGCCGCCCAGGCCGTGCCCGTCGAGGTCGCCGCCCCGCGCTGGATGCCCCTGAGCCTGCCGCCGGGCCGCCCCGGCCTGTGGGTGCTTGTCGGCCGCGACACCGCGCCCTTGGCCGAGGCCCTGCGCGCCCTGGGCGACTCCGTGGAGGAGGCCCGAGACCTCCCCGGCCTCGCCGAGGCCCTCCACCGCGCCCCGCGCCCCAAGGCGCTCGTCTGCCTCTCTCGCCCCGGCGTGCCCTTGGAGGAGGCCCCCGAGGCCTTGTGGGCCCCGGCCCTGGACCTGGCCCGGGCGGCCCTCAACCGCCCCAACCCGCCGCGCCTCGTCGTGATCACCCGCGGCGCCACCGCCCGGCCCGGCGCCGCCCCCGATCCCGCCCAGGCCGCGATCTGGGGCCTGATGAAGGCCCTGCGCGCCGAGGCCCCGGCCTTACGCACCGCGCTCATCGACGCCCCCGCCGTGAGCCCGCCGTGGTCGCTCATCGCCCGCGCCGCCCGGGCCGAGCAGCCCGAGCACGAGCTCTGTGTGGAGGACGACGGCGTGCGGGCCCTGCGCTACGTCGGCGCCGGGGCGCCCTTGGTGGACATGGGCGCGCTTGGCGGCCGCTGGCTCGTGCTCGGCGCCTTGACCGGCCCCTTGGCGGGCCTCGCCCGGGCCCTCGCCGCCCGCGCCCCCGACGCCTTGCTCCTCGCCCCGCCCGTGGGGGAGCCGCCCGCGGGCCTCCTGGAGGACCTCCGCGCCGCCGGGGCGCCGATTCAGTCCTTGAGCGGCCTCGCCGTGAAGGCCACCTTAGACGACGCCGCCCGCCTCGCCGGGCTCATCGTGAGCCCCTGCGCCCGCCGCGCCGTCGAGGCTCTGTCCTTGGACGGCGCGGCCTTACGCGCGGAGCTTCTGCCCACCTTGGTCGATCTCCGCCGCCTCACCGAGCGGGTCGAGCCCTTCCGCTTGCTCGTCGTCGGCCCGGGGGAGGCCCTGCGTGGCCTGAGCGGCGGGGCGATCTCCGCCGCCGTCGAGCAGGCCGCCGAGGCCTTGATCCTCACCCGCCGCGCCGCGGGCCGCCCCGGCGCCTCTCTGCTCTGCGCCTTGCCCGCCCTACAAGCCGAGCACGAGCCGAGCCTCGGCGCCGCGCTCACCGCCCGGGTGCCGGCCTCGCTCTGGCTCCCCGAGCGCCTGCGCGCCTCGTTCTCCCGGGAGGCCCTCACCTTGCCCGCCCTGCACGAGCTCGCCCGCGAACAAGAGCGGGCCTTGGGCGAGCGCACCCTCTCCGCGCTCACCAAGCTCTTGAGCGGCTTTCGCCGGGTGAACGACGTCGACCAGCCCCCCGACCTGCCGCTCTCGGCGAGCGGGCTGGACTCCATGGCCGCCGTGGAGTTTCTGCGGGAGGTGGAGGCGCGCTTCACGGTGACCTTCTCGCTCAGCCGCCTCGACTTTGGGCAGGTGACCTTACGCGGCCTCGTCGCCGAGGTGCTCCAGGCCCGCCTCGACGCCCCGTCCCCTGACGAGCCCACCCGGGAGCTCCTCGCCCCGCCGCCCCAGCCCGCCGCCCGCCCCCCTGAAGAGCGCCCGAGCCCCTGGGCCTTCGTCCCCGGCGGCCGCCTGGCGCTGAGCCGCGTAGACGGCCTGCCCTTGGAGCTCTACGTCGCCGGCGAGGGCCCGCCCATCGTCCTGTTGCCGCCGATCTGGTCCACGGCGCCCATCTGGCGGGCCCAGATCCAGCGCCTCTCCGTCCACCACACCGTGCTCGTGCCGCATTACCCGGGCTATGGCCGCAGCGCCTTCGACCCCGCCGTGGCCACCCCCGAGCGCGTCGCCGAGCGCCTCTTGCGCGCCTTAGACGACCTCGGCCACGGCGGCGCCTTCGCGCTCATCGGCTGGTCCTTGGGCGGCATGGTCGCCCAGCGCCTCGCCGCCCGTCACCCCGACCGTGTGCGCGCCCTGGTCCTGGTGAACACCACCGCCCGCCTGGACGAAGATGACAGCGCCACCCGGGGCGTCGAGCTCCTGAGCGGCCTCGTCGCCGACTTCGAGCGTGGCCTCTTGCCCTTCAGCCCCGCCACCCAACGCGCGATGCGCGCCCAGCTTGAGCAAGGCGGCCAGGCCGGCCCCTCCACGCTCCTGATGCACTACGCGTCAGAGACCCTCCGTTTTGACGCCCGCGCCGAGCTCGGCCTCATCCGCGCCCCGACCCTCATCATCCAAGGCGCCAAAGACAGCCTCACGCCCCCCTCCTTGGGCTGCCTGCTCCACGAGCGTATCCCCGGCGCCCGCTACGCCGAGCTGCGCGAAGGCGGCCACTACGTCCCCCTGCAGCACCCCGAGCGCTTCAACCAGCTCGTCGAGGAGCACCTGCGCGTGCTGGCGTCGAGCGGCGAGCGCGCGGTGAGCGGGGGGTAGGCGCGCTGGCGCGTCGTGTCCGTCTCGTTTGGGGGCGCTCGCCCCCCGGACTTCGCGAGACGTCGTGGCGCTCTGGATTTGGGCGCTCGGTGGGGTCGCGGGGCGGTGAGGGTCGTGGCGACAACTGTGCGGATGAAGCAGGGACGGATTGTGTGGGATCTGTGTCGTGTCTCTCGGGGCGCTCGGCTCAGCGCGGCGTTGTGGCGCTCTGGGTTTGGGCTCTCGGTGGGGTCACGAGGCGGTGAGCGTCGTGGCGATAACTGTGCGGTTGAGTCGCCTCCTGATCGTGCGGGCTCCGGACCGCCTCACCCGGGACCGCTCGCCCCGGCCCGTCACGGGCTCCCGGCGCGCTCCAGAGCTCCCAGGTGAGACGGTCCTCCTCCCGCACGCGGAGGCGACCCAACCGCGGGTTGGTGGGGTTTCGGGCTCGGACGGCGGGGGCATCGCGCGCGCCGGGGCTCCGCCGTTTGAGGTAGAATCGGGGGACAAGGAGCAGCGATGGCCGACGCGGAACAACTCTTGAAGAATCTCCTCACGATCATTCATCGGGATGGGGGGCAACACACCGACGACCACGGGCTGGAGAGGTCCGTGGAGGACGCCGCTCAGAAGTTGACTCTGCGGCAAGGCCGCGCCGGTGGGACGTTCCCCGCCGCGCTCAGCGCGCTCATCGAAGACACCATGGGCGACAGCGACACGGTGTACCTCAATGACTACGAACAGTTCGCCACCGCAGCGGGCCCCGAGACCGCCGCGCGGGCCGACTCTGAGGAGAAAGACATCACATTCGAGGAGGAGATGCGCCTCTACATCGCCACGCTGCGCGCCCGCTATGGCGCGGCCGCCGTGGCCGCCGTGCGCAGCGCCACGGGGGGAATCCCGCTTGGTGAGGTCTTCGATCAGCCCTCGGGCCAGCAGGTCATCACCTTCGACCGCGCCTGCGCCGTCTTGGAGGGCCGCACGGACCTCAAGCTCGCCGACGCCCGCCTTGACACCCTCAAGGAGATGAACGAGGCGCTCCGCGTCTCGGTGATCGCCACCGAGCAGGCCAAGGCCGACCGCGAGGTCAAGCGCCTCAAGGTAGACGCCAGCGAGCAAGACTTCCTCACCCGCTACCGGAAGTTGCTCCGCCTCGCCACCCTCACCCTTGGCGAGGACGTGGTCATCGCCCACTTCCCCCACTTCGAGCGCTCCAGCCGCGCCGCCGCCAAGGCCGCCGACTCCGTCCAGAGCTGAGCCCCCGTAGATCAAAGCCCCCGCCCGTCGGTGAACCCGGCGGGCGGTGGTGTTTGGGGGGACGGTTCCGCGATCGAGCGGGTCTGCGCCCGAGCCTTTGGATGGGAAGGGGTCAGCGGCGCGGCACCGGGTTGGAGGCCTCGGCGAAGCTCCGCGACTGCGCGAACGGGCGGCCGCTGGATCGCCTTGGACTCGTGGTAGGCTGCCACCTGTGCCGGTCAGAGTTGGAGCCTAAGTGAAGAGCGACGCGGTCCCGACGCAATCCACCCTCCCCACCCCGTTGACGCGCCTCCGCGTGCAGGGACGCCGACGGTCAGCACGCGCCGTCGATCATCCGCGCGCGCGGAGGGGCGACGCATGAGGCTCCCCCGAGAGAATGAGGTGCTGGATGGCCGTTATCAGATCGAGCGAGAGATCGGACGTGGCGGTATGGGCGCGGTCTACCTGGCGACCCACGCCGTGCTCGGGAGCAAGCACGCGATCAAGGTCCAGTACATCGACGGGCTCCTTGAACCGAGCCTGATTCGCGACCTGGGCGAGCGGTTCCTTGACGAAGGGAGGGTCCTCGCCCAGCTCAGTCACCCAGGCATCGTTAAGGTCTCTGATGTGGTCTCCACCGACGGGCTCGCGGCGCTCGTGATGGACTACTATGACGCCCAGTCCCTGGACGTGGTGCTGGCGCGACAAAAGCGCCACGGCGGCGGATACAGCCTCTCTCAGATTCGAAAGCTCGCGCTTCGGGTCTTGGACGCCCTGGCCTTTGTCCACTCCAAAGGTGTCATCCACCGAGATCTCAAGCCCGCCAACGTGCTCCTGGCCCCGCACCCGGAGGGACTCCGGCCAGTCATCATCGATTTCGGCATCGCCAAGGTTCAAGACCGGGAGCGGTTCAGGCTAAAGCAGCGCGACGTGACCAACGCGCTTTTGGGCACCGAGGACTACATGAGCCCCGAGCAGGCTCAATGTTTGGCGGTCGACGCGCGCGCCGACCTGTTCGCGCTGGGGCTGATCTTGTATGAGCTGGCCACGCTGCGCCATGTTCGGGACGAGCGAGCAGACGGCAAAGCAGCGCGCACGTTTGACGAGCTCGTCGATGCCCTCCCCCACGTCCCAGATGATCCCAGCGGCGCCTTCACCCAGGTCATCAAGAGGGCCCTAGCGACGCACCCAAACGAACGGTACGCCAACGCCGCCCTGTTCGCCAGCGCGCTAAAGGCCTTACCGCTCCAGCCGCACGCGGCGTCCACGCGGGGCAGCCCCTCCAACGCCCAGACCGGCGGGACCGGTGTCACGAGGCAAGGCCAGTCGCCGACGGTGTTTGATCCAAAGCCGGTCACCAACACGAGCAGCCAGACGCCCAAGAGGGCCGGGGGCGGCCCCCCCAACGCCACGCCGAGCACACCAGCCACGCCGCCGAACCCGAGCCCGCAGAGGCGCCCCGTCCAACCCACACAGACGATCACCGTCGCCAAAGAGAAGCCCGCCGTAGGTCACGACGGCGCCGCCGACAACAAGCTCATCGCGCCGACGCCCGCCCCCGCGCGGCCGCCCCCGCCCCACCCGCTCAGCCTCGCGCCGTCCCTGACGCCGACGACGCCGAGGGTGGCGGCCCCGAAGGCGCCCACCGTCGCGATGGCGCCTCTCCCACCTCCCCCGACGCCACCCCGCCCAGCGCCTCCCGCGCCAGCGTCCAAGCCCGCGCCAGCGCCCAAGCCCGCGCCGCCCGTCGTCGTGAAGGCGCCTCCGCCGCCACCTCCTCCAACACCGCCCGCGCCGATGCCGCAGCAAAGCCCCGAGACACGCTACGAGGAGGAGACCACCGCCCTTGTGAGGCCACGTCCAGGGCCGAGGTCGCCGTGGATCCGTAGACTGGTGCTGCTGGCCCTCGCCCTGTTGGGGCTCGTCTACGGGAGCCGATGGGGCGCCGATCGGCTCGCCGACCATGTTGAGCAGCGGCTCTTCGAGCACAAGACGGTCCAGGTCCACAACGCGGACAGCACCTACTTCAACGGCCTGCTGCTCCCAGCGCAGGTCATGTCGGTGATTCGCCCCACGCCTCGCCTCTCCGGCATGTATGCCCTGCTTTACGTGCAGGAATTGCGCTGGCATTGGGTGAGGGCGAAGTTTGATGAGGCCAAGTTCACCGAGGCCGACCGCGTGACCTCCGACGCCATCCGCGTCTCACCCACCGCCGAGGCGCTCTTGGCGCGCGCCATGTTCACCTCCCGAGCCTGCCTGCTGTTACCCAGCACAGACCGACGAGACGCGGGCCTCTGTGACGAGGCTGAAGAGCGGTACGTGGAGGCGGAGGCTCGACTCAACGGTGACGCGCGGACCTGGCTGAAGGTCGAGGCTTGGTGGACCCAAGCCAGCTTCCTGAACCACCTCGCGGCGGAGGAGCACGACGCCAAGAGCACCGTCAACGCCCAACGCCTCACCCAGAACGCGCTGACCCTCTGCGCTGTGGCTCAAGGACATTGGACGGCCGGCGTGGTGAACAACATCGAGCTCGCCGAGGAGTGCCTCTTGGCGGCCGGGAACGCAGGAAACTACGACGCGTACCTTACCTGGGGGGCGCTGCTCATGTCTTATCCATTCAAAAACAAGAAGCAACGCGACGGCGCCGTCGTGACGCCATACAAATTCGCCCACCCAGACTGCGCCAAGATGAAGTTTGAGGTGGACGCTATTTCCGGCCTACGCCGACCCCGGTTCGGACAGAACGACAACCTCCTTCAGCTCTGCATTACCGCAGGCTTCTACGCCCTCGGCTGCAACGAGGAGGCAAGCGGCAGAGTGCTCAACAACAAATCGAGGATCCAGCGCCCGCCCTGGACTCTGCTCACCGCCGCGGTGCAGCGGCGCGGCCACTCGCCAACCTGTCCCTACAAGTAGCTCGCGCCTGAGGCCACGCCGTGCCCCGCGGGTTAAGGTCAGCGTCATGCCTCGCTCGTTCAACATCGCTGGCCCCTGCGACCCAACGAGGCCAGCATGAACCCCACCACCGAGTCCCTCTTCGCCGCGCTCCGCGAGGGCCTCACCCTCGGTCACGACCCCGGCGTCGAGGCTGAGCTTGACTCTCTGTGCGGCAAAAAGGGGTGGACAGTCCGCCGGGTGACGGGCGGCTACGAGGTCACCGCCCCCACAGCGGCGCAGTGGCGCCGGCTGCCCGAGATCCTCCGGTTTATAATGTATGGTGGCGTCTCGTTGATCCAAACCCCGTCGCGACCGCAGGAGCGGGTG
>JAKLKE010000203.1:9204-10197 GCA_023150775.1 Myxococcota bacterium | reverse complement strand
CCAGGGCCATCACGCCGTCTTTGTCGCGGGACAGGGCGAGGCGCTCATAGAGGCTGGAGTCGAACTGGCGGCGCAGCTCACGAAGGGACCAGCCCGCGCGGGTGGCCTCGATCTCGTAGAAGTTGCGCTCGTTGGGGTCGTCGATGGCCAGCAGGAGGACGTAGTGGGACCAGCTCAGGGTGAACGGCGGCGTGGCCTGGGGGAGCGGGGAGGGGAGTAGCGCGGAGGCCTCGATCAGCGGCGTTGAAGAAACTGTAGACAGCGTCTGCAGTTTTGGGTGACGCCCCTGATAGGTCATGAAGAAGCGCCGCATCGTCCACAAGCTCTCGACGGAGAACCCCCGCCCAAACTCCGCCGTCAACGCCATCGAGAGCGCCTTCACCACGGCGCGACCATACTCAGCGCGCTCCTCTCCGCCTTGCTCATGCTCGACGATGCGGCGGCCGATCTCAAAGTTGGTCAGCACCTGCAGGGCGTTGACCTGCCGGGCGGCCAAGGCGCGGGCGGACTGGAGGAGGGCGCGCACCTCGGTGAGCAAGGCGGCGGACTGAAGATCGGTCATTGGGGATCCCGGCGGTTCGCGCGAGCGCATCATGGATGAGCTGGGCTAACCTCCTGAGCGCAGAGCTGGCGAGGGCGCGCTTAAAGTTCGCGCGCTGGGACCGTCAGCGATTTTTCGGCGCGTCCGCGGGCGCGAGGCTCAGCCCCAGGGGTTGTCGTCGCCGCCCTCAGCGGGCTTGGGCGGATCCGCGGGCTTGGGCGGCTCGGTCTGGGTGCCCCAGGGGTTGTCGTCGGGGGGCAAGGGGTTGCCCCGGGGCTCGGCGGGCTTGGGCGGCTCGGCGGGCTTCACGGCGGCGGGCTTGGGCGTGGTCGGCGGTGGGGTGGTCGGCGCGACGGCGGGGGCCGGCGGCGGAGGGGTGGCCGCCTCAACAGCCGGGGGCGCCTCGACGGGCGGGGCCTCGACGGGCGGGGCCTCGACGGGTGGGGCCTCGA
>JAKLKE010000203.1:0-9194 GCA_023150775.1 Myxococcota bacterium | reverse complement strand
CGGGGGTGTCGTCGTCGCGGGCGTCGTGGTCGTCGGGGGGGCCTCGGGGCCGGACTTGTCGCCGCCGCCGCTCGTGAGCGCGATGACCGCGCCGAGGAGGGCGATCACCAAGGCGACGCCGATCACGATCATCGGGGCGCTGCTCTTTTTGGGCGGCGGCTCCACCGCAGGGGTCTCGACGGGGGCCTCGTTCCAAGCCGCGAGGTCCGCGTCCTCCTCCGGGGTGGGCGGCGGCCTGGGGGGCTCCGCCCAGGCGGGCTTGTGCACCGGAGGGGGCTCGGTGAGCGGCGCGGGGACCGTGTCCACCACCGGAGGCACGCTCTGGGCGGCGCTGGGCTTGGGCTCCTCGACAGGAGCGGGCTCCACAGCGGGCTTGGGCTCCTCGACGGGGGCGGGCTCCACAACGGGGCTTGGCTCCTCGACAGGAGCGGGCTCGACGACGGGCGCGGGGTCGTGGATCGGCGTGGGCTCGACGACCGGCGCCGCCAAGACCGGCGGAGGCTCGGTGATGACCGGCGGCGCGGCGATCACCGGCGGCGGGGCCTCGACGATCGGCGCGCGCACCGGCGGCGGCGCCACCTCGGCTCTGCGGCCGGCGGGGCTCACCGACCAAAGACGGTCACGCAGCTCATCCAGCTCGTCCGAGGCCGGGAACCCGGAGAGGATCGGCGGCGCGCTGACCTCGGGGGGGAAGAGCTCGGCGAGGAGCGAGCGCCAGGGCGCCTGGGGGTTCACGTCGCCGAGGTGCTCTTGTAGGCTCAGGGCGAGCTCCGCCGTGCTCGACGGGCGCTGGTAGGGGTCGGGGTGTAGACCTTCGCGCAGAAGCTCAAACAGCGCGCGCTCATCCGCGCTCACGTCGCCCAGAGGAGGCGGACCCTCGGCCCCGGCGCGTTGGGTCTGCTCGACGTTGGGGCGGTGGTTGGGGTTACGCCCCGTGGCGACGGTCCACAGGCTCAGGCACAAGGCGTAGACGTCGGTGCGGGAGTCTAAGGGGCCCTGCTGGATCTGCTCGGGGGCCAAGAAGGCGTAGAGGCCGTTGTTCGCTGGGGTCGCCGGGGGGATCGGCGCGGGCACAAGGCCGCCGCCGAGCATCCGCACGAGGCCGTCGCGCTGGATCATGAGCTTGCGGGTGGAGAGGCGGCCGTGAAGGAGCTGCACCGCCGAGCCAGCGATCGGGGACGCGGCGTGGAGCGCGGCCAAGGCGCCTGCGGCCTGCACACCCAAGGCGGCGGTGCGCTCGACCCGGCCGCGGCTGCTCGTGGAGCGTTGGCGGCGCACGACAGCGGCGACGTCTACGCCGTCGATGAGCTCAGAGACCGTCGCCGTGAGCCCGTTGGTCCGCAGGATCTGGCGCACGGCCACGAGGCCTGGGTGCTGAAAGCTCTGGCGCAGCTTCGCGACGGCGGCGAAAGACTCGCGCACCTGAACCCGGTCTTGTAACGACGGAACGAGCACACGCACGGCGACGGCCTGGCCCGTGGCGTCACGACCCCGCCAGAGCGCCGTCGAGTACCCCACGGCGATCACGTCGCTGAGCGCGACCCCCTCGAAGGTGAGGGTGTCCGCAGGGGGCGCTGGCGGAGGAGGCGGCGGCGCCTTGGGGGCGGCGCTCACCAGCGGCCGGCCATCCTTAAAGCAGAAGGCGTCGCTGTTCGGATACTCGGCGCCGCACAGGGGGCAGGTCTTCATTCGCGGAGGCTCAGGCTTGGGGGTGTAGAGCGCTGACGGTGTCGGCGGCCCTTCCTGGGCGGTGAGCGCGAGGAGATCGCGCCCGGAAGATCCACGAGGATGCCACGGGCGACCCTTCGCCACAAGCCGCGCACGCGCAGACGCCGGGAGCGTCCGCCGCGCATAGGCCATGAGGCGGGGGCAACATGCGGGGGGAAGCAGTGGTAACCTCTGGCGCGTCCCCCTGCGCAGCCCTAGGGATCATGCTCGAGCTCTTCTACGACGACACGCACCGCGCCTTGCGCGAGTCCGCCCTGCGCTTTGTGGAGCGGGAGATCCGCCCCCACGTCGCGGAGTGGGAGCGCGCGGGCTGGTTTCCCGAGTCGTTGGCCAGAACGGCGGGAGAGGCTGGGCTTCTGGGCGTGGGTTACCCCGAGGCTCTGGGAGGCTCCGGCGGCGACGTCTTCCACCGCCTCATCGTCACCGAGGCCCTGGTGCGCGGCGGCTCCGGCGGCGTGGCCGCGGGCTTGGGCAGCCACGCCATCTCGCTGCCGCTCCTCATCGAGCACGGCACCGACGCCCAGAAGGCGCGGTTTGTGCCGCCGGTCCTTCGGGGTGAGCGGGTGGCCTGCCTCGCGGTCACCGAGCCCGGCGCGGGCTCCGACGTGGCGAGCATCACCACCCGCGCCGCGCGTGACGGCGATCACTTCGTGCTCAACGGCGCGAAGTGTTTCATCACCTCGGGCGTGCGCGCGGATGTCGCCGTCGTCGCCGCCCGCACCGGCGAGGACGGCCACGGCGGCCTCTCCTTGTTCATCGTCGAGCGCGGCACCCCCGGCTTCACCGCCAGCGCGCCGATGGAGAAGATGGGCTGGCGGGCCTCCGACACCGCGACCCTCTTTTTTGACGGCTGCCGCGTGCCCGCCGAGAACCTCATCGGTGAACAAGACGGCGGCTTCACCCTGCTCATGTCGAACTTTGTGCCCGAGCGCCTGATGCTCGCGGCGATGGCCGTGGCCACGGCGAAGCTCGCCTTGGAGGAGGCCGAGCGCTACGCCGTCGAGCGCGCCGCGTTTGGTCGGAACATCGGGCGTTTTCAGGTGATCCGCCACCGCCTCGCCGACATGGCCACCCGGGAAGAGTCCGCCCGGGCCTTCGTGGCGGTGGTCGCGGAGCGCGCGCGGCGCGGGGAAGATGTCGTCGCTGAGGTCGCCATGGCCAAAAATCACGCCGTCGAAGCCTGCCTTTGGGTCTGCGATCAGGCGGTTCAGATCTTCGGAGGGCATGGCTACATGGCGGAGCATCTCGTCGAGCGGCTCTACCGCGACGCGCGGCTTCTGCCCTTGGGCGGCGGCACCTCGGAGATCATGCGCGAGATCATCGCGCGGCGACGCGGATACGGCGGCTGACATGACGATCCAAGGTGCATCAAGATGAAGCGCCTCACCTGGCCCGAGACCCAAGACCTCTTGCTCAAGCGCGCGCCGTGGATCGGCCTCGGCCTCTGCTTCTGCCTCGCGGCCCTGCTCCACGGCCCCGCCATTCAACGCCTGGGCACCCACCTGCCCGGTGAGCCGGGCTCGGACGTCCTGCGGGCGTGGTGGTCGGCCTGGCTCGTCGCCGCGGAGCTTCCCGGCTGGCCGTTCTCGACGACGCTGGTGAACTTCCCCGCCGGGGTAGACGCCTTGGTGTTCCCGGCGGTGTCCCTCGTCGCCATCGCGCCGATCACCTGGCTGTTCGGGGCGGCGACGGCGATCACGGCCTTGGTGTGCCTGCACACGGTCTTCGCGGCCTGGGCGACGGGCTGGCTGGTGCGCACCTTGGGCGGCGGCTGGGGCGGGGCGGCCATCGCCGGGGCCCTCGCCGCGACGCAGCCGCTCTTGGGAGGGGCCCTGCGCGACGGCACTCTGGAGATCCTGGCGGTGGGCTGGGTGCCGCTCACCCTGGGCGCTATGGTGCGCGCCGTGGCCGGGAGCTGGCGCTGGGGCGTCATCACGGGTCTGCTCTTTGTGCTGACCTGCCTGGAGTCGGTGTACTACGGGAGCTTCACGGCGCTGGCGGTGATCGCGGCCTTGGCCGGGCTGCGACGGCGGGAGGGCGTCTACGGCGCGGCGGCGGCGGCGATCACCGTGGCTGTGGGCCTGGGCTTGTTGGCGATCCCGCTGAGCCCCGTGCTTCAGGGCGCCGCGGCGGCGATGGCGACAGCGGGTCAGGGGGATCCTGCGGCCCTACGCGCCACAAACGCCGCCCAGCTCGACCTTCTCCAGCAGCTCGCCATGAGCCCCGGCGCCCGAGGCTGGCGGGTGGGCGACCTCTACGCCCCGCCCTGGACGCACTGGATCGTCTTCGCGCTCGGCGCGCTCTTGGCGCTGCGCAAGGCCCCCTGGCTCACGGCGCTCGGCGGGGTGTACCTGCTTCTGGCGCTCGACGACAACCTCGTGCGGCCTTGGGCCGAGAGCCCCATCGGGGAGGTCGTGCGTTTCCCGAGGCGGTTCATGGCGCCCTTGGCCGTGGCCTGGGGCGCGGCGGCGGGGGTCGGGCTCGGCGAGATCCTACGAAAGCCCGCGTTGGAGGGGGCGCTGAGCCTGCCGGTGGCGGTGTGGTTGGGGTGGTGGGGCGCCATCGCCGGGGGCTGGCGCCTGGCGTATCCGCTCTTGGAGCTGCCCGCGCCGAGCTTCGTGGCGCAGATCGCCGCGGACGACGAAGACTGCGCGGTGTTGATGGTGCCCATCGAGCGCCCCGGCGAGCGCCAAGAGCTGCGCAGCCAGACCCCGGTGTTCGCCAGCCTCAGCGCGGAGATCGCCTCGGCGGACCACCTCGCGCTCCAGACGCTCATGGGCAAGGCGGGCTGGTACAAGCCGAACCTCGTCACCCTCGCCGCGCGGTCGGGCGCCACGGGGCTCACGCCCAAAAACCTCACGGATCTAGCGCTGCAGGCCTACGGGCGCGGGGTTCCTGGCTCGGCGCTCTTGCCGGCCGATGCCTACGGCCCCGACCTCGCCTGGCTCATGGGCGAGGGCCTCAAGTACGTCGTCGTCGACAAGGCCTCTTACCGCGCCGAAGAGCTCGCCCGGGTGGAGGCCATCTTGGCGCCGGTCGCGGTGCGGCGTGAGGAGCTCGCCGATGGCACCGGCGTGATCCTCTTTCAGCTCTACGAGACCCGACCCGAACAAAGCGAGGCGCCCGCGTCGAGCGCGGGCGCGTTAAACGCCGGTTTCTCTGGGCGTGTGACGCAGATCGACAAGCTCTTCGGCAGGCTCTTTGTGGTGGTGACCTCAGACGGCAAGACCGTGCGCTGCCCGGTGACTCCAGGCACGGGCATCTTCCAGTGCGGAGGCGTGAGAAGTGTGCAGGGCGTGGCCTTAGAGCTGGAGGGCATGGTCATCCCGAGCACCTGGGAGGGCTCCCTCTTGGAGGCGCGGGTGATCCCCACGGAGCTCGGCGCGCCGTGAGCAGCCGGGGCGGATTTCTGCTCCGTGCGTGAGGGGACAGGTTAGCTTCGCGCCATGTCATTCGACCTCGCCCATCCTGCCCTCCGCCGCGCCCTCGAAGAGCGCGGCTACGCCGAGCCCACCCCTGTCCAAGCCGCCGTGCTCAAGGAGGGGCTAGAGACGCGGGATCTCCTCGTCTCCGCCCAGACCGGCTCCGGCAAGACAGTAGGCTTCGGCCTCACCTTGGCCCCGACGCTCCTGGGAGACGCCGACCGCCTCCCCCACGCGCCTTCACCCCTCGCCATCGTCATCGCGCCCACCCGCGAGCTGGCGATGCAGGTCGAGCGTGAGCTGTCTTGGCTCTACCGTCCCGCTGGCGGCCGCGTCTGCGTGTGTGTCGGCGGCACCGACATGCGGCGCCAGCTCCGCGCGCTCTCCGACGGCCAGCACATCGTCGTCGGCACCCCCGGCCGCCTCGTCGATCTCCTGGAGCGCGGCGCCTTAGACCTCAAGGCCCTGCGCGCCATCGTGCTCGACGAGGCCGATGAGATGCTCGACATGGGCTTCCGGGAGGAGCTTGAGAAGCTGCTCACCGCCGCCCCCGCCGAGCGCCGCACCCTCCTGTTCTCGGCCACCTTGCCCGAGGGCATCCTCGGCCTCACCAAACGCTACCAGAAGAACGCCGAGCGTCTGGCCGTGTCCTCGGGTCAGGCCCACGCCGACATTCAATACCGCGCCGTGCTCGTCTCCCCGGCGGAGCGTGAGCGCGCCGTGGTGAACGTACTCCGGCTGGTGGACGCCCCCGGCGCCTTGGTCTTCGTCTCCACCCGCGAGGCCGTTCATCACCTGCACGCCCGGCTCATGGAGCGCGGCTTCTCGGCGACGGCGCTCTCCGGCGACTTCACCCAGGCCGAGCGCAGCCGCTCCTTGCAGGCGCTCCGTGACGGCCGCGCCCGGGTGCTCGTCGCCACCGACGTCGCCGCCCGTGGCCTCGACCTCCCCGATCTGGCGTTGGTCATCCACGCCGATCTCCCCTTGGACGCCGAGGCGCTGCTCCACCGCAGCGGCCGCACTGGGCGCGCGGGCAGAAAAGGCCTCGCGGTCTTGATCGTGCCCCAGCCCCGCAAACGGGTGGCCCTGCGCCTGCTCCATGAGGCCAAGCTCAAGGCCACCTGGTCGCCTCCGCCGATGCCTGAGGAGATCCTCGCCAAAGATCAGGTGCGCATCGCCGCGGCGATGGTGCCCGAAGGTGAGTCCACCGAAGAAGACCTCGCCGTGGCCCGGGCGCTCCTCGCCGCCCACGACCCGGAGCGCCTCGTGGCCGCTTGGGTGCGTGAGCACCGCGACCGCCTGCCCGCCCCTGAAGAGCTCCCCGGCACCCGCTACGTCAACGAGCGTGAGGCCGCCGCCCCCAACGAGCGCCCCGCCGCGCCCGGTCCCCGGGATGAGCGGGGTCCGCCCCGGGGCAGCCCGCTCCAGCGTGGCCCCGAGGGCATCTGGTTCCGGGTGAACGTCGGTCGCCGTCACAACGCCGATCCGCGCTGGATGGTCCCGCTCATCTGCCGTCGGGGTCAGGTGCAGAAGGCCGCCATCGGCCAGATTCGCATCTTCAACAAAGACAGCCACTTCGAGATCCACCCGTCCTTCGCCGCCGATTTTGAGGCCGCCGCGGCGATGCCCGACCGGAAAGAGCCCGGCGTGCTCATCGAGCGTGTCTGATCGGGCTCGGGAACGGTTACAGCGGCTCTATGATCGAGATGATCCCCTGGACCGCTGAGTACCCTCTGGAGCTCGACCGCGCGCTGCGGGTCCGGCTCGGCCCCTTAGAGCTGCGGGTCTCCCGGCGCGCACGAGAGCTTCGGGTCGTTAGCCTGAGCGACCCGAGCCAGCTCGCCCGCGCGCCGGAGGTGGACGCGGTGAGCCCCGAGGAGGAGCCTGGCGCGCCCCCCGCGCGGCCCAACACCTGGCGTTTTGGCTTCACGGAGGAGCCAAGCCGGCTGCGTCTCGCCCCGGCCTTGGCCGATCGCCCGGTCATCATTCGCCCCGAGGAGCCCCTCACGCTCTTGCCCGGCGAGGAGGTGCGGGCCTACGTCTCTAGCCCCGTCTGGCTGCGCCTGCTCGTCGGCGAGGCCCGCCGCCTCTTGTTGGAGCTGCCCAGCCACCGGCCCTCCGACACCTGGTTCGGCCCCTTGGACCACCACGGCCAGCTCTGCTACGCCTTGGCGACGCACCTGCGCCTCACCTGGGCCGACCGCCTGTGGAAGCCCCACCGCGCCATCACCCCCGTCGTCATCGTGAACAGCGCTCAGGAGCCCTTCACCGTGGCCCGGCTGCGGGTGCCCGTGGGCCAGCTCTCGGTGTACGGCACCCCCGATGGCCGCCTGTGGACCGAACGCATCACCCTCACCCGCCGCGACGACGCCGAGGGTGAGGCCCGGGTGACGGTAGACGGCGAGCCTCCCCGTGAGGCCGTCGGCGGCGAGCTGTTGAGCCCGCCCCGCGCCCCCGGCGGCCGCTCGTTCAACCTGCGCGCGTTTGAGGGCGCGCTCTTTGGCCGGAGCACCGTGTGATCCCCCTCATCGAGCTCGATCCCGCGGCCTTGTTCGCCCAGTGGGCGCCGGTCCTCGTCCAGGCCTTCTTGGTGTTGGCCGTCGGCCTGCCCTTCGCCCGCCTGCTCAGCCGAGGCGCCGAGCGCGCCGTGGAGCGCAGCCCCAGCCCCGAGTTCGCCGCCCCCGCCGCCCGGGCCGTCTCGTACTCGCTCACGGCCATCACCTTCGCCTTGACCCTGGAGGTGCTGGGCTTTGACCTCGGCGTGCTCTTGGGCGCGGCGGGCCTGGTCACCGTGGCCTTGGGCTTCGCCGCCCAGACCTCCGCCTCGAACCTCATCAGCGGCATCTTCTTGATCTTTGAGGGCTCGTTTAAGGTGGGCGACGTCATCCAGGTCGCGGGCACCGTGGGCACGGTGATCTCCGTGGACCTGCTCTCGGTGAAGGTGCGCACCTTCGACAACCTGCTCGTGCGAATCCCCAACGAGACCCTCGTGAAGTCCGAGCTGACGAACCTCACCCGTTACCCGCTCCGCCGGGTAGACGTCGTCGTCACCGTGCCCCACGAGACCGACCTCGCCCGGGTCCAAGCCGCCCTGTTTGACGCGGCGGATGACGACCCCGAGTTCTTGGAGCAGCCCGCCCCCGAGGTGCGCATCTTAGAGCTCAACGAGCTCGGCGTGCGGGTGCAGGTCTTGGCCTGGGTCGCCACGAACAACGTCGTCTCGGGCAAGACCAAGCTCATGGCCGCCGTGAAGGCCGCCTTCGACCGGGCGCAGCTCCGAGTGGCTACGCCCGAGCGTGTGGTGCGTCTTGTCCCTGAGGGCGCGCCTCAGTCGCAGGTGACCAGCATCGAGTAGGTGACGTCGATGCTGTCGCCGGACTCGGGGATGTCCGTCGTGAACACCACGGCGTTCTCGGCGGCGTCGAAGCTCCAGCCGCCGGTGCGCTCGGTGCCGTTCACCCACACCCGCACGGTGCTCGGGGCGGCGGTGCTGGAGAGGTCGAACTGGTTCACCTTCACCGAGGCGCTGGCGAGGAGCGGCATGTACGCCGTCCAGCTCGGCGCGCAGATGGAGAGGAACTCGCCGCCGGTGGAGTTCACGGCGTCGTAGTAGCCCGTCCCGGGGTCGGCCGTGGCGCAGCCGCCGGGGACGTCTCCGGCGATGGCCGAGAGCTTCACCTTGCCCGCGCCGATGTTCGCGACGATCTCGCTTGTGAGCACCGACCAGTTCTTCGTGGACTGCTCGGGCTCGTCGGTCACGAAGATGACGTGCAGCAGGGCCTCCTCACGGCGGAAGCCCATGTTGCAGCTCGCCATCTTGCCCGGGCTCGTCGCCAAGGCCGCCGTGGTCAAGAGCGCCTCGGTGTTCATCGGCTCGCCGAAGAAGCCGCCGCTGTTGACGCCCAAGGTGTAGTCCCCGAAGGCGTCGGCGACGTTGGGCGTGGTCTCGGTGAGCACGCTGACGTTGCTGTACTTCGCGTCTTGGCGGGCGCAGCCGTCGTCGTCGTTCACGACCATGATGTGCCAGTTGGTCGTGTAGTCGCT
>JAKLKE010000202.1 GCA_023150775.1 Myxococcota bacterium | reverse complement strand
ACGACGAGAGCCTCACCCTAAGCCGCGCCCTCCTCGACCAGAACCCACAGAGCGCCCAAGCGCGCAGGGATGTCGCCGTCAGCCTCGACAAGGTCGGCGACGCCGCGATGGCGGCCGGTGACCTCCAGGGCGCGCGGAAGGCCTACGACGAGAGCCTCACCCTAAGCCGCGCCCTCCTCGACCAGAACCCACAGAGCGCCCAAGCGCGCAGGGATGTCGCCATCGGCCTCAACAACGTCGGCAACGCCGCGATGAAGGCCGATGACCTCCCGGGCGCGCGTGAGGCCTACGACGAGAGCCTCACCCTACGCCGCGCCCTCTTGGCCCAGAACCCGGAGAGCGCGCAGAGTCATCAAGAAGTCGCATTAGCGTTGGCGCGAACTGGCCTCTGCGCCGCGTTGATGGGTGATCTTGAGGCCAGCCGACGAGATCTGGAAGAGGCCACCACCATCCTGAGGCGCCTTGCCCAGGCCGCCCCGGAGAACGCGACTTACGCTCAACAGTTGAAGTCTCTGGAAGACCTGCTCGCGCAGCTCTTTGCAGACTCATCACCCACCAAACCCGAAGAGGGCCGAATCCGTCGCCCAAGATGAGCCCACGCACATTGGCGGGCTGCTCCAGCGCGCCGCTCCCCGCGCTGGGGTCGCCCGAGAGCGGGCGCCAGCGGTCCAGCGGCAGGTCTCCAAGGAGCAGCGCGGGCTCGACGGGCCCGTAGAGCAGCCGGTCGGGCCCGAGCGTGGGCATGGGGTCGAACCCGCTTTGAGCGTTGACCCGTGCGCTCTCGGCCTCGCGCTCCATCACGATCACCGTGGACCCCGAGGTCTCCTGGTCCTTGAACAAGGCGACCGCCTGGGCGGGCAGCAGGAGCACGTCGGCGCGCGGCAGGAGGCCCACCTGATCTCCGTGGCGGACGCAGGCCTGGGAGGGCTGGCTCCCTGTCTCTGCGGTGGGAGCGTCGGCTTTGAGCGCGTCGGCGGTGGGTGCGGGTACGCCGCAGGCGATGAGGGCGAGCATCCGCAGGAGCACAGGCCTTGACGTTCACCAGAGACGCCCGCCTCAGCATCCAGCGCTAGTAATACTGCCTCACATACTCATACGCCCGCTCAAACAGCTCGGCGTCCTGGTGCAGTTGGAACCCCAGCAGCGTCTTTCTCAGCGCCTTCTTGACCTCACGCTCCCCCTGGCTCGTGTGTTGCCAGCCGGGGAAACGCACGAGGCGCACGATCTCGTCGATGGCCTTCACGACGTTGGCGACGATCACTGGGGTCTTGTCGTTCTTGGCTTGCTGGAAGAGCTCGGTGAGGGCGGCTTTGCCGCGGTCCTCGTCCTCCTCGGGCGGGGTCTCGCGCTCGGTGGCGACGAGCTCTTGGGCGAGCTGGAGCAGCTCCTTGAGGAAGGCCACGCTGTTGAGCAGGCCGCGCTCGTGGCGGTCTTTGAGGGCCTCCAGGCGCTCGGAGAGCTTCTTGTACCGGGGGTTGCCCAGGTGGCGGCGCAGGCGGGCGATGACCTGGCCCTCCAGCGCCTTCACCTTGCCTTTGGGGTCGCCGGACATCACGGCCTCTAAGAGGTCGGCGTCGAGGATGAGGGTGTCGAGGTCGTCGTGCAGCTCGGTGACGTGGACGTTCTGGTGGATGAGCTCGATGGTCTTCGCGCCCAGGGCGTGCCAGAGGAGCTTGCCGGTGCCGCTCGTGGGCTGCACGGAGACGTAGACCTGGCTGAGCCAGCGGAAGTCGGCCTGGAGGGGCAAGAGGCTTGGGTCGGGGGAGATCGCCTCCCAGAGCTGGCCCAAGGCGGAGTATTCGGCGGCGAAGGCGTCGCGCACGTCGTTGTTGGGCAGGCACTCCTGCGCCGCCATCAGGCCCTCGTAGCCGGTCTGTGTGCGATCCACGCCGGGGAAGAAGGCCAAGCAGCGCTGCAGCGCCTCGGGGAGCTGGTCCTTGAGCCCGGCGATGTTGTTGACCACGTCGCGGAAGCCCTGCTCGTCAAACGCCAGGGCCTTGGCCACGTCGTCGAACACGCCGAGGTAGTCCACGATGAGACCGTGCTTCTTCTTGTCGCCATAGGTGCGGTTGGTGCGGCAGATCGCTTGGAGGAGCGTGTGGTCCCGCATCGGCTTGTCGAGGTACATCGCCTGGAGGATCGGCGCGTCGAAGCCGGTGAGCAGCTTGGCGGTCACGATGAGCAGCTTGAGGGGGTCGTTGGCGGCGCGGTAGCGGTCGAGGAGGCGCTCCTCTTCATCCCGGCTGCGGGCGTAGGGCTTGAAGCGCTCGTCGTAGCCCGTGGCCGAGATGACCACGTCGGTGGCCTCGGGGGGCAGGAGCTTGTCCAGCGCCGCTTTGTAGAGGATGCAGCACTCTTGGTCAAAGGTGACGACCATCCCCTTGAAGCCGTTGGGGGCGACGACCTCTTGGTAGTGCCGGGCGATGTCCTCGCAGATGCGCGTCACCCGCTCGGGCACCTTCACCAGCACCGCCATCTTGGAGGCCGCCTTGGCGAGGTTGTCTTTGTCGAGATCGGAGAGATCGCCGGTGAGCGCCTGATAGGCTTGGTCGATGGCGGGCTTGTCGATGTGCAGATCGACCAGCCGCGGCTCAAAGTGCAGCTTGAGCGTGGCGCCGTCGCGGATGGACTCGTCGAAGCCGTAGCGGCTCATGTAGCCGCGGGTGTCCTCTTCAGCGCCGAAGGCGTAGAAGGTGTTGTGGTCGCGGCGGTTGATGGGGGTGCCGGTGAGGCCGAAGAGGAAGGCCTGGGGCAAGGCCGCGCGCATCTTCATCCCCAGATCGCCCTCTTGGGTGCGGTGGGCCTCGTCCACCAGGGCCACGATGTTGCCCCGGTCGTTGAGCACCCCCTCGGCCTCGCCGAACTTAAAGATCGTCGTGATGATGATCTTGCGGGTGTCTTGTTTGAGCAGGCGCTGAAGCTCGTCGCGGGTCTCGGCCTTCACGAGGTTGGGCACGTCGGAGGCGTGGAAGGTGGAGCTGATCTGCGCGTCGAGGTCGATGCGGTCCACGACGATGAGCACGGTGGGGTTGCCCAAGGCCGTCTGGAGGCGGAGCTTCTGGGCGGCGAACACCATCAACAAGGACTTGCCCGAGCCCTGGAAGTGCCAGATCAGGCCCTTGCGGGGCCGCCCGGCGAGCACCCGCTGCACGATGAGGTTCACGGCCTCGTATTGTTGATACCGACACACCACCTTCATCCGGCGTTTGTGTTTGTCGGTGGCGAAGAGGGTGAAGTGCGCGAGGATGTCGAGGAGCACCGAGGGGCGCAAGAGCCCCAGCACCGCCGCCTTGGCCCCGGCGAGGGTGCCGGGGGCGGCCTCGCTGTCTCCCCGCCACGGTCCCCAGAGGTTCACGGGCATCCGGATGGAGCCGTACATCAGCTCTTTGCCTTCAGTGGCCACGCTGAGCACGTTGGCGACGAAGAGCTCGGGGACGGCCCGCTCGTAGTCGTCGTGGATCTGGAGCGCGCCGTCGAGCCAGCTCACGGCGTGGCGCACGGGCGTCTTGGCCTCGATCACCACGAGCGGCAGTCCGTTCACCAATAGCACAAGGTCGGCGCGGCGCTCGTTGGGGCCCGCACGAAACACAAACTGGTTGGTGACGACGTAGTGGTTGTGCTCGGGGTTCTCGGTGTCGAGCAGGCGCACGGTGACGTGCTCGTGGTTCGGACCAAACGGCATCGAGCGGTCGCCGCGCATCCAGGCCGTCAGCTCCTCGTTGGCCTTGATCAGCCCGTCGGAGCGCACGGCGAGCACGATGGCGCGCAGCTTGTAGAGCACCTCATCCGCCCGGTCGGGGACGGCGGCGATCTCGGGGTTGAGCCGAATGAGCGCCTCACGCACCCAAGGCTCAACAAAGACCTCGTGGGGGAAACGTGGGATGTTCGCCGCGGGCAGAGTGTGCCAGCCGAGGCCACACAGCTTGCCGTTGCGGCGGGCGAGGCCGGGGCCGACGGACGTGTTGTGGGGGCCGCCGCCGGAGAGGAGGTCGCGGACGAGGGACTCAACGGTGGAGGATTCGGTGAAGGTCATCACTGACTCCAGGGGGCTTCAAGGTGTCCGCGGTGCAGATCTTCGGCCCTCCGAATTCGCTCTCGGACTCGTTCCCGCGTATCTATCCATCGGGCTGCCGCCGCTGCAATCTCAACTTGGAGGGAGACCGGTGCCACCGGCATAAGAACCTCCTTGAATTTTTCGGAGGTTAGATGGGCTACTGTCGTGCCAGTGGATGCTTTCGCGAACACACCGTCGTATCGAAGATGGCGGAAGGCCCAGAGGGTATAGTCTGGATTCAATGAAGGGCCGGGGCGAAAGCGAAGAAGTGTCTTTTGGACGCAACAGTCCTCAATCTCTCCGCGAAAAATCGCGCTCCGCCCAACGTTTCGTGGGCCTATCAGATCACCCTCAGTGACTATTATGTCACCGATTTGAAGACGGTGTTTTTCGAAATCTCTCCCAACAAAGTCCATTGCCGCAATCTCATCGAGCTTGAGGTAACCATCTGTAACATTTGGAACCCTGAGATAGGGCATGGGACGAAGACCAGTTTCGTACTTGGGATGCTTTTGTTGTCCGAGTTGGACCTGCCCCAGGCGGTGCATCGGGGCCGACTTCCAGTTAACTTTCTCACGAAACCACCATTGAATCTCAGCTTGTTCCGTAGACTCGGCCGCTATGGCGACAGTTCGGGCGGTAGCCAAACAATCCGTAGATGCTCGTAACATGCGGATAGAACGCCTCTGCTCCTCCAACGGAGGCAGCACAAACTCATACCAAGCGAGATCCGAGAAGTTCACATAAGGATTGACCGACCCCTTCGACTCCCGCTTGGAGTGCTCGTGGAACGCCTCGGTCTGCATGATGAACGGGAGCAGCTCGGGCAGGAGGACCTTCGGGTCGTGCGGCTCCAGCACAAATGTGGTGTTCGCGCAGATTCCGTCGAAGTCGGCCACCGCCACTTTACGAAGGTAAGTGCGCCTCGATCCATAGAGCACCTGCCCAGGCCGGAATCGTGCATGAAACGCCGGGCCGAGGTAGCCGTCACCGATGTCGCCCCATCGCCGAATGCGTAGATCGTCGGTGTCCATGTGTTCGCCTGCGACGAACCGCTCTAGGCCGGAGGTGGCGGGGTCGGCCTTCTCTTTCACTTGGCGCACCACCTCCCCGAACTTCACCCGCCGCCACCCTGGCTTTAGCTCAGGCATCGGGCCCGCCACGCTCGGCCCAGGTGTAGCGGAGCTTGAGGCCGTTCAGGTGGGTCCAGGGCAGCCAGCCCTCCTTCTGCATTCGGCCCACCACGATGCCGGGGTGAACGCCGACGCGCTCGGCGAAGGCCGTGACCTGGGCCGCGGAGCGCAGGGGACGCAGGGTCTGTGTGTACTGCGGCGGAATGAGCAGGTCACGGGCGAAGTGGTTGGCCTCGTCCTCCTGCGCACTGTTCAGCCCGCCCTCCAGGTCTACGAAGAGGACTTTTTTGCTGTGGAGGTGCAGGTGCCCGGCCTCGTGAAAGAAGGTGAACCAGAGGTGATCGTTGGTCTTGTGCCGCAGGCTGAGCAGCAGCATCGCCTTGTCGGGGCTGAGGAAGCGGGTTGCGCCGCTAGCCGGGCAGCCCCTCGGCGCGGGCACGAAGGCCACCGCCACACCCGCCGCCGCGCACAGGGCGCGCAGACGAGGCACAAACACCTCGGGGTTTTTCTCGCGGGTCAAGGCGCGGACCTCCCCCAAGGCGGCCTGGAACTTGGCTCGGTCGAAGGGCTGTGTGTTGGCGCCCTCGGCCTCCCGCTCGCCCTGCCGCAGCCAGGCCGCGACGGCGCCGACCTTCTTCTCGTGTTTCTCGGAGGCACGAAAGGCCGCCAGGGGGCCCGCGTACTGTGTGCGCCACGCCGCGACGCTGTTCACGGCGAAGAAGGTGAGGCACTCGGCGACCTGAGCGCCCAGGTGCTTGAGGCGCTGCACCCAGCCGAGCCTCACCATGTCCGCCAGGGGCAGCTCATCCAGCCAGGGCGCCTCCTCGGCCAGGGCGTCGAGCTGGCGGCGGCGCTCTAAGGCCTCCTGGTAGTTGGCCTCGCGGGCGAGCCAAAAGCGGGCCGGGGTGCCGAGGACACGCTCAAGCTGCAACGCGGTCTCCGACGTGATCGCGGCCTTGCCTTTGATGATCTCGTTGATCGTCTTGGTCGGTCTTCCCATGCGCGTCGCCAGCTCGGCTTGCGTCATTCGGCGCTCTTCCAAGAGGTCCGCCAGGGTCTCGCCAGGGGCGGACACGCTGGAGGGTCGGTATTCGTTCTGGAGAGTGTCAGTCATGGTAGTCCTCGATGCGCTCGATTCGGATGGCAGTGACTCGTGCCCAGTCTAGTTTGCCCTCCGGGGTGGTGGGGCGAGGCGTGTGCGCTGGTGAGAAGAGGAGTCTTCGCCCGCCGTCTAGGTCCAGCGCTAACCATCCGGCGAGGTCTTTGTGCAGCTCATGGCAGCGGCCCGGCAAGGTGCGAAGATCGGACAGGGAGGCGGCCGTCGCGATGTCGTCCAGGCGGCGCCGCAGCCTCTTCGCGCCCTCTTTGCCGATCTTGCGCTTTGCGACACGGTCGTCATTACACAGGCTCTTTAGCTCGTCGTCTCTGAACAGGATATCCACCGCGGGCCGCTCCCACAAATCTTATTTACGTCAGGGGTTAAGAAAGTGTCCGTGCACCGGGGGCGTCGGGCGAGGTGGGCTCGACCAGCCCGTCGAGCATGTCCACCACGGCGTCCATCTGGGTCCAGAACTCCCGCCCCGACGCCTCCCATTGCGCCCAGGCCTCGGGCAAGCTCGGCGCCGCCCCCTCGGACCCGGCGCGGGCCGCCGTGGGCCGCTTCACGTACAGGGGGATGGACAGGCTGAAGCTCTGCGCGGCGAGCTCGGCTTGGGTCGCCACCTTGGCGAAGCCCTCCTCGTCGGCGAAGGCGGCGTAGGCCCCGGCGATGCGCGCCTGGTGCTCGGGGCGCAAGAAGCTCAACGCCCGCTCCCGCGCCACCTCGTTCACGGCGTCGATGAGCAGCACCTTGCCGCGGCGCTTCGGCGGCTTGCGGCTGCGGCAGAAGACGACGCAGGCCTCCATCGGCGAGTTGTAGAACAGGTTGGGCCCAAGGCCGAGCACGCAGTCCACGAGGTCGGCCTCGATGAGCTTGCGGCGCAGCTCGGCCTCCTCCTTGCGGAACAGCACCCCATGCGGGAACAGCACGGCGCAGCGCCCGGTCTTTGGGTCCATGCTCTTGAGGATGTGCTGGAAGAAGGCGTAGTCGGCGCGGCCTTGGGGCGGGGTGCCCAAGAAGTTTCGGCCCCAGGGGTCGGTCGTCCAGGCCTCGCGGCTCCACTGCTTGATGGAGTATGGCGGGTTCGCGACGACGATGTCGAAGGTGCGGAGGCGGTCGTTCTCGGCGAAGCCCGGCGCCGCCAAGGTGTCGCCGCGCACGATCTCGCTGTCTTCGACGCCGTGCAGGGCCAGGTTCATGCGGGCGATGGACGCCGTCATGTGGTTGCGCTCTTGGCCGTAGAGCTTGAGCGTGCGGTGCTCGCCGCCCTTCCGTTTCACCTCGGCCAAGGCCGAGATCAACATGCCGCCCGTGCCGCAGGTCGGGTCGTAGATGCGCTCGCCGGGCTTGGGGTCGAGGAGCTGCACCATGAGGTGAACGACGGTGCGGTTGGTGTAGAACTCCTGGGCGGTGTGGCCGCTGTCGTCGGCGAACTTCTTGATGAGGAACTCGTAGCCGTTGCCGAGCTCGTCCTCGGGCACGTTCGCCAGCGAGAGCACCACCGTGGAGAGGTGCTCCAGCAGGTTCTTGAGGGTGGAATCCGGCAGGCGCTCCTTGTTCGTCCAGGGGGCGTCGCCGAAGATGCCGTCGAGCTTGCCGGGGTTGGCGGCCTCGATGGCCCGCAGCGCCCGCTGGAGCGCGCCGCCCACGTCCTTCGCCACGGCGCGCACGTCCGACCAGTGGGCGCCCGCCGGGATGACGAGGCGGTCGTTGGCGCTGGCGAGGGCGTAGCGCTCATCCCCTTTGGACTCGGCCAAGGCGGCGGCGTGGTCCTCGTCCCACACGTCGGAGAGCCGCTTGTAGAACAGGAGCGGGAAGACGAACTGCTTGTAGTCCCCGGCGTCTACGAGGCCGCGGAGGATGATGGCGGCGCCCCAGAGGTACGACTCAAGGGCTTGTTGGGTCAGGGTCGTCATACAATCCACCCACCTTCGATCATCACCCGCTTGAGGTTGTCCTCGGCCTCACGGCAGCGGGAGAGCGCGTCCTTAAAGGCGGCCACGGCCTCGGGCAGCGGCGGGATGTCGGCGCCGATGGGGGGCAAGACGTAGCGGGAGATGTTCAGGGTGAAGCCCTCACGCTCAATCTCGGCGAGGCTCACCACGCGGGCGCGGTCCTCCACGTCGGCGAAGGCGGTCACCCAGCCGAGGATCTCGGCGCCGTGCTCGGGATCCATAAAGTTCTGGGCGCGGCCCCGCCGGAAGCGCGAGGAGGCGTCCACGATGAGCACCTTGCCCGCCCGCGCTGGGGGCTTCTTCTGGCGGAGCACGAGCACGCAGGCGGCGAGGCCGGTGCCGTAGAAGAGGTTGGGGGCGAGGCCGATGACGGCCTCGATGAGGTCATGCTGGAGGAGGTATTGGCGGATCTGGCCCTCGACGCCGCCGCGGAACAGGGCGCCTTGGGGCAACACGACGGCCATGCGCCCGGTGCGCGGCGCCATCGAGCGGACCATGTGCTGCACCCAGGCCATGTCACCGTTGCTGTCCGTGGGCAGGCCCGCGAAGGCGCGGCCAAAGGGGTCGTTCTCCCACAGCTCGCGGCCCCACTGCTCCAGGGAGAACGGCGGGTTCGCGATGACGACGTCGAAGGTGGCGAGGCCGTTCGTGCGGGGGTCGGTGAAGACGGGGGCGCGCAGGGTGTCGCCGCGGGCGATGACGAAGTCCTCCAGGCCGTGCAAGAACAGGTTCATGCGGGCCACGGCGGAGGTGGTGAGGTTCTTCTCTTGGCCGTAGAGGTGGCCGAAGAAGGTGCGGGGGTCGCCGCCGCGCTGGCGGACGTGCTCGACGGCGGCCAGCAACATCCCGCCCGTGCCGCAGGCGGGGTCGTAGATGGTCTCGCCCTCTTTGGGGCTCACAATGTCCACCATCAGGCGCACGACGCTGCGGGGGGTGTAGAACTCGCCCGCCTTCTTGTTCGTGGCGTCGGCGAACTGCTTGATGAGGTACTCGTAGGCGTCGCCCATCACGTCCGAGGCGACCCGGCTGTTGCCGATGGCCAAGGCCGAGAAGTGCTCGATGAGGTCCTTGAGCAGCTCATCGGGCAGGCGGTCCTTGTTGGTCCACTGCGCGTCGCCGAACACGCCGTAGAGGTGCTTCTGGTTGGCGGCCTCGACGCCGCGCATGGCGCTGGCGAGCGCGGCGCCCACGTCCTTCGGCGCGGCCCGAACGTCCCGCCAGTGGCAGCCTGCAGGCACCTGGAAGCGGTGCTGGTCGGCGAAGTCTTCGCCGAAGTCGGCGAGCATCTCCGCGTGCTCCTCGTCCCAGGCGTCGCAGATGCGCTTGAAGAACAACAGCGGCAGGATGTAGGACTTCCAGTCGGTGCGATCGACGGGGCTGCCGCGGAGGATGTTGGCCGCCTCCCAGAGGTGGGACTCAAGCTGCTGCGGGGTCACGGCGAAGGGGAGCAAGGCGGTGGGCTCTGGGTGGGCGGTGGGGTGCGGGTTGTAGTCTATTTTGGGGCGGGTGGCTTGGGGGGTGGAGAGGAGGTGCTGGGTTGGGGGCGGCTTGGGGCGTGGGCGTGGGGGTGAGCTTGGCCTCAGCCTTCGTTCTCTGGGTGGAGGGCTTCCAGAACGTTGTTCGCCACATCCACGGCGTAGCCGTTCCCGATCTCCTGGCCAATCCGCAGCGCCTCCTGTGCGGCCTTGATGGCGTCTGCGGTGTCGCCGAGCGTGGCGTGGCATTTGGCCCCGTTGGCGAGCACGTTGCTAAGGCCGAGCCGCTCGTCAATTGTGCGGTAAATGGCCTCCGCGCGGCGGTAGAGGCCGAGGGCCTCCGAGTGTCGACGCTTACCTCGGGCAAGGTCACCCATCGCCTGGAGGGTGTTGGCCTCGCCGAGTGAGTCCTCCACGCGCTTGTAGAGCTGTAGCGCCTGGATGTAGGCGTCCTCTGCGGGAGCGAGTCGATCCGTGCGGACGTAGAGGTCGCCGAGGGCCTTCCGCGTGTTGGCCTCTCCGAGTGTTGCCTCCACGCGCTTGTAGAGCTGTAGCGCCTGGGTGTAGGCGTCCTCAGC
>JAKLKE010000201.1 GCA_023150775.1 Myxococcota bacterium | reverse complement strand
GGACGTGCCCGAGCCGAACTCGACGGCCTCGCCGCCGTTCGGGGCGCCGCCGCTGCCGTTGCCGTTGCCGCAGTCGCCGCCCGCGCCGCCGCCGCCGCCGCCGCCCACGGCGTCACCGCCGTCGGGGCCCGTGCTTGAGCCGGAGTCCAGGCCGTCACCGCCCGAGGCGTCGAGGGTGCCGCCGATGGAGACGGTGTCGGCGATGATGACGAGGGGCTCGTCGCCGGTGACGTTCAGGGTCGCGCCGGGGGCGACGGTGAAGGTCGTGAAATACCAGACGCCGCCCTCGATCGTGTCGCTGCCCGTCGTGAGGGCGTAGGCGCCGTCCGAGCCGTCGCCGCAGACACACTCCACCACGCTGGCGTCGCCGTCGTCGCAGTCCTCGGCGTTGTCGGCGTAGCCCGTAGGCACCTCGCAGGCGAAGGTGCTGCTGTCTTCGTCCCCGGCGCCGTCGTTGTCGCCGTCGAGGTACCAGGTGGAGGCCGTGCTGAGGTCGAGGGTGGGGTCGGCGTCGTCGGTGAGGCCGTCGCAGTTGTTGTCCAGGCCGTCGCAGATCTCCAGGCCGTCGGGGGAGATCGAGACGTCGGTGTCGTCGCAGTCGGAGGCGTCGGCGACGGCGTCGTCGGGCTGCTCACAGGCGAGCTGGGGTGCGGCGGGGTCGCCGTAGCCGTCGAGGTCGGCGTCGGTGTACCACTCCGCGGCGTCCACGGCGTCCTCTTCGTCTACGAGGCCGTCGCAGTCTTCGTCACCGCCGCCGCAGAGCTCGTCCGCGCCGGGGCTCACGGTCGGATCGCCGTCGTCGCAGTCGTCCGCGCTGGTCACGAAGCCCGTGGGCGTCTCGCAGGCGACGGCGCTCGTCGTGGGGTCGCCAAAGCCGTCTGCGTCGGCGTCGGCGTAGTAAGTGCCGCCGGTCGTGGCGTCCAAGGAGTCGTCGTCGGCGTCCACGAGGCCGTCGCAGTCGTTGTCGAGGCCGTCGCAGGCCTCCACAGCGCCCTCGTTCACCGCGGGGTTGTTGTCGTCGCAGTCGGCGTCCCCGATGAAGCCGTCAGCGTCGGCGTCGATCACGCCGTCGCCGGTGTCTTCGGTGTCCTCAGCGGGCGCGTCGTCTTTACAGCCGAGGGGCAGGGCGAACAGCAGGCTCAGAACGAACAGGTGCCGACTCATTGGCGCTCCAGGGGTTTGGTTTCCCTGGAGTTTAGCGGATCTTTCGCCCGATCGTAGGCTTCGCTCAGCCCGTGGCCTTGGGCACGTTCAGCAGGCGCTCCAGCACACCGCGGTTGCCCTGAATGGCCGTGCGCTGGAGGTAGAGATCGAGGCCACGCAGGCCGCCGAGCTCCTCGCCGCCGCCCGCCCGGCCTGGGCCGCCGTGGTTGAGCTGGGGCAGCACCATGCCGTGGGGCGTGGCTTGGTCGGCCACCTTCTTGTCTACGGTGAGCACGCGGCCGTTGGTTGGGGTGAGCTCTAAGAGCACCTCCGCCAAGAAGTCGCGGTCGTCGGTGGCGACGCTCGTGGCCAAGGAGCCCTCGCCCAAGGCGACGATCTGCGCGGCCTGGGCGGCGCTGCCGTCGTAGGGCAACACGGTGCACACGGGCCCGAAGACCTCGTGCTGGTGCACGTTCGGGGCGTTGAGGCTGTCGCGGGCGCGCAGCACGACGGGAGCGGCGTAAGCGCCTTTGCCCTCGGGGGCGCCGACGCCGTTGAACGGCGCGGCCGAGCCGAAGACGATCTCGGCGTCTTGGCTGAGCAAGGCCACGCCCGCGCGGTAGTCGTTGAGCTGGGAGAGGGTGGTGAGCGGGCCCATGGTCACCGTGGCGTCGGCGGGGTTGCCCACGACCACCCGGGAGAGCAGGTCGCTGAGATCCTCGATCACGGCGTCCGCGAGGGGCTCGGGCACGATCACCCGGCGGATGGCCGTACACTTCTGCCCGGCCTTCTGGGTCATCTCCACCTGCACGGCGCGCACGAACCAGTTGTAGACGTCGTCGCCGCGCTCCACATCCGGGCCAAGCACGGCGGCGTTCAGGCTGTCGGCCTCGACATTCACCGCGACGCTGCGCTGGGTGTGGCAGTTACTGCCACGCAGGGTGGCCCCGGTGTTCGCCGAGCCGGTGAAGGCCAGCACGTCTTGGCCGCCGAGCTGGTCCAAGAGGTCGCCCGCCGAGCCCGCGATGAGCTGCAGGGCGCCTTCGGGCAAGATCTTGCCGTCGATGAGGATCTTCACCATCTCGTAGGTGAGCCAGGCCGTGGAGGTGGCGGGCTTGGTGATCACCGGCATCCCGGCGAGCCAGGCCACGGCGGCCTTCTCGAAGGTGCCCCAGGCGGGGAAGTTGAAGGCGTTCACATGCACGGCGACCCCACGTTTGGGGGCGCGGACGTGCAGGCCGATGAAGCGGGCGTTGGTGCGGGAGAGCACCTCGGTGTCGCCGTCGATGAGGTGGTGCACGTCGCCGAGGCCTTTGCCCACGGACGCGTAGTAGGAGAGCGTCGCCGTGGCGCCATCGACGTCAAACTTGGCGTCGCCCCGGGTGCTGCCGCCGTTGACCTGGGCGATGTCGAGCAGGCGCTCACGCTCGGCGTAGATCGCGCGGCTGGCCTCTTTGAGGAGCGCGGCGCGCTGGGCAAACGTCAAGGCGCGCAGGGCCGGGCCGCCGACCTCCCGGGCGTGTTTGACCGCGGAGGCGAAGTCCAGACCCCGCGTGGAGGCCTCGGCCACGGGGGCTTCAGTGGCGGGGTCGATGAGGACGGCGAAGGGCGCCTGGCCCTCGAACCACGCGCCGTTGACGTAAGACTTGAGCCGGACCATGGGGAGCCTCCGAGCGGAGCGCACGCTTAACCTCTGCGAGGGGCGACTGCCTTCCCGAGAGGCGCAGGATACTGAGGGGGGCATGTCGGAGACCGCCCCTTCCCTGAGCCTTCCCGAGCGCCTGCGCGCCTTGGCGGCGGCCTTGGGCGAGGGCCTCATGGAGCGTGACGAGGCGATCCGCCTGGGCCTCATCACGCTCATCGCCGGGGACAACCTGCTCTTGTTGGGCCCGCCGGGCACGGCGAAGAGCCTCATCGCCCGGCGCCTCACCGCCGCCGTGGCCGACGCGCGGCTCTTTCAGCACCTGCTCACGCCGTTCTCGACGCCCGAGGAGCTCTTTGGGCCTCTGTCGCTCTCGGCCCTGCGGGAGCGGGACGTGTACGAGCGCCGGGTGGCGGGTTTTTTGCCCGACGCAGAGCTCGCGTTCTTGGACGAGGTGTTTAAGGCGGGCTCGGCCATCCTCAACACGCTCCTGGGCCTGCTCAACGAGCGGCAGTTCGTGAACGGGGCCACGGTGCTCAACGCGCCGCTCTTGGCCTTGGTGGGCGCGTCGAACGAGGTGCCCCAAGAGGAGGGCCTCCGCGCGCTCTACGACCGCTTCGCCCTGCGCCTCCAGGTGAGCCCCGTCGAGGGCGAAGAGAGCGCCCGGCGCCTGTTTCGAGAGGGCCGGGTGAGCCCGACGCCGCGCCTGCCGCCGGGCCTGGCCTTGAGCCGGGCGGAGCTGCTCGCCGCCCGAGCCCAGGCCGAGGGGATCCCGCTCAGCCCCGCCTTGGAGGCGCTGCTCTTGCACCTGCGCCGGACCCTCGCCGGGCGCTGCCGGGAGGTCGGCCTGGGGGCCTACGTCTCCGATCGCCGCTGGCAGCGCCTCGCGGGGCTCTGCCGGGCCTCGGCGTTGCTCGCGGGCCGGGACGTGGCCGAGCTCGCCGACGCCGAGCTGCTGCGCCACGGCCTCTGGGACGACCCCAACGACAGCGCCGCCCGGCAGGCGATGATCTACGACGCCCTCGCCGAGCCGGAGATCGCGCTGTTGAGCCTCGGCGAGGCCGCCGACCTGGCCCACGAGGCCCAGATCAGCGCCCTTCGTTGGCTCGACGCGCGGTTTGGCGCGCCGCTGCCCGCCCGCTACACCGCCAACGTCGAGGGCCACGCGCCCTGGACCTTCTCTGAAGATGAGCTGGTCGCCGCCCTGCGCGGTGAGCTCGGCGCCTTGTGCCGGGTCGCGCTCCTGTGGGATGAGCCGGGGCAGCGCCTCTGGCGTCTGCGCATCAACGCCCAGGGTGGGCTCTACACCCGCTGGGGCCAGGCCATCCGCCAAGAGGACGAGCTGCGGCGCTTCGGCGCCCGGGCCGACACGCTCCAGGTCGAGCGCCCCGACGTGCGCCTCAGCCGGGACGAGCCCCCGGGCCTGCTCCTGCGGTTTGAGGCCCTGGTGGATGAGGCGGCGAAGGCGGAGGTCGTCGCGCGGTTGGGTGAGGTGGTCACGCGGCTGCAGGCGCTCTGCGCCGCCTTGGAGGCCGCGCGTTTGGGCCCAGACGGGGCGCTGAGCCCGGCGGCGCGTCAAGCCGAGCGCGCGGGGCTCGCCCGGGCCGAGCTGCGGGCGCGCCAAGACCACGACACCTTCGTGGAGGTGATCGCCGCGGCCCAGGCCGGCGGGCGGCTGGTGCTCCCGGCCCACCCCTCAGCGTCACCCCGGCTCATCGAGGAGGGGCCCCCGGCGCTCCGCCTCGTGCGCGCGCTCGCGGGATGAGCCAAGACCCGCCGAGCTCCCGCAGGCAGGCCTGGGCCTGGGCTCTCCGAACCACGGCCTTCGCGCTCTTGGGCATGTTGGCGGCGAGCACGGCGGCGCAGGTGGCCTCTCCCGGAGATCGTGGCCTCGCCTTGGCGGTGCTCGGCCAGGGCCTCGTGTTCTTGGGCATCGGCGCCTGGGCCCGCCCGTCCCTCGCCGTAGGGGCACTTAGGCGCTGGCCGCTGTTGAGCCTGGGCCTGCCCATGGGCCTGCTCTCGACCTGGGTGGGGGAGGGGGTGTCCGGTCTGCTTGGCGCCCCGGCCGAGGGCTGGTCCTTGTTGTCTCAGCTCGCCTCGGGCCCAGAGTCGGTGTTGATCCTCCTCGCCGCGGGGATCATCGCGCCGCTCGGCGAGGAGCTCCTGTTTCGTGGGGCGATCTTTGGCGCCTTGGCCCGTGCCGGGGGCGTCGGCCTGCCCATCGTGGGCTCGGCGGCGCTCTTCGGGCTCATGCACCTCACGCCGGGCCACGCGGCGGCGGCCTTCGTCTCGGGCCTGGGCCTGGGCTGGCTGCGGGCGGTGACCGGCTCGGTGTGGCCGGGGGTGCTGGCCCACGCGCTCAACAACCTCTTGTGGTGGTGGCTCGTGCGCTCTGGCGCCCCGTCGAGCCCCAGCCCGGGGCCGGAGATCCTTGCGCTGTGCGCTGGGGCTTGGATCTTGGCGATCTCACAATGTCCGACGGGATCGTCGGTGTGTGTCAAATCTGAACCCTTCTGACGGTTTTGTCAGATAAAACTTGCGGACAGCGTCAGGTCTGTTCATGGTGAGGGTAGGGGGTGAGTCCCCACCCCCACCGGAGGACGAGGCCATGATCGGGATCCCTCTCGCTTGGGCATACGGACACGTCGCGGAGTGGGCCATCCACCGTTGGGTGCTCCACGGGGCTGGGAAGAGGCGGGGCGCGCCGTTCTCGTTTCATTTTCACGAGCACCACCGCGCCTCCCGCACGAACAACTTCGTCGATCCGGTCTACCAAGGCTCCGTGTTCCAGTGGAACGCCGCGGGCAAAGAGACGCTCGCCTTGGGCCTGCTCACCTTGGCCCACATCCCGCTCGTGCCCATCGCGCCGTGGTTCACCGCGACCTTGTTCGCCTCGGGCGTGCAGTATTACCGGGTGCACAAACGCTCCCACCTCGACACCGACTGGGCCCGGGAGCACATCCCATGGCACTACGATCACCACATGGGCCCCGATCAGGACGCCAACTGGGGCGTGCGCTCGGACTGGGTAGACCGCCTCTTGGGCACCCGGGTGGAGTACGCCGGCACCGAGAAGGAGGCGAAGGACCGCCGTCGCCGCGAGCGGCGCGCTCAGCCAGCGCCAGCGCCCGAGGTGACGCCGGAGACGCCGCGCCGAGCGGCCTGAAGCTGGTCGTGGGCGAGGCGGCGAACGCCGGGGTCTTCGTGCTGGAGCGCGGCGTTCAGCGTCTCAGTGACCGGCCCCGGAGCGTCAGCCTCGGCGAGCAAGAATGGGTAGAGCCTGCGCACCACCTCACGCCCAGAGTCGGCGACCACCAGGGCGCGTCGGAGCGATTCGAGGCCTTGGCGGTCGCCGAGACGGGCGAGGAGGTCGGCGGCGATCAGCGGCGCGTGGTCACCCCAGCTCGGCGCGCGGCGGGTGAGCTCGATGAGGCGTGCGCGACCGAGCTTGGCGTCGCCGCGGCGGGCGAGGCCCCAGGCGGCCCAGGCCTGCACCTCCTCGTCGGCGTCTAGGAGCGCACGAAGCAGAAGATCGCGGTCGCCAGGGGCGTCGTCCCGGCGGGCGAGCAGGTGGGCCGCGGCGGCGCGCACGGCGTCCAGCGCGCTGCGGAGCGCCTCGGCGTGCTCGTCCGGGCCGTAGCCGTTCGCCCGCAAGAGCGCGAGGTGCGCCGCCGGCTCTTGCTCAGGGAAGGGGAGGTGGAGCTCCGCGGTGAAGACGGGCAGGGCGATGAAGACGCTCATCGTGGGCTCCGGCGGTCGCGCTCGCCAAGCGCCCCTGCGAGGGCGCCTCCAAAGGCGCCGAGGGCAGCGCCCATCGCCGCGCTCTGAGCGTCCCAGAGGAGCCCACCCCCCACGAGGAGCCCCAAGAGCGCGCCCATGAGGCCGCCAAAGCGCGCTCCCCGGCGCTCAGGAGTTGGGAGCGGCGATGGCGTCGGGTACGCCCCGGCCTCGCCACGGGCGGTGATCGCCGCCGCGCGCCCGGCGTAGACCGGGGCCATCCTCTGGCGGGCGTCGATCACGAGCTCCGGGTCAGCGAGCTGCGCGCTCAGGTGGCGCCCGAGCCGCTGCAGGGCCTCGTCGAGCCGGCGCCGCACCTCATCTTCAGAGGCCGCGCTCTGCGTGTTGAGCCACCGCGTCAGCGCGCGGAGCCCTCGCCGGGACTCCTCGGTCGCGGCGTCCAAGAGGAGCTTGAGCTCTTGTTCGGCCAGGGCGCGGGACCACCAGCGGCGAAGCGGCGGCGTCGGCCCGAGGGGGCCGGGGACGGGGCGAAGGTCATCGGCGGCCTCGGCCCAGGTGGCGCTGGTGAGCGCGGGGGCGTCGGCGTCGGCGAGGTCCCAGGCGTCGGGCTCACGCAGAGACCAGCGCAGAGTGAGCTTGAGCGTGACCTGAACGCTGAAGCCGTCTTCGCCGCGCCGGATGAGGGGCTCCCCCTGCGCGGGCAGCTCTAGGGTGATCCCGCTGATCCGCTGATCGCGGCCCAAGCGCGCGGCGCGGCTCGTCGCCTGGAGGGAGATCCGCGAGCGCAAGGGCACGGCGCGCTCGTCGCCCAGCTCCCCTCCGTTGGCCGTGGCCGTGGCGCCCCGGCGGCGCGGGGGTGGAGCGTCGGCGTCGGCCGGAGGGCCTCCGTGGCTGAGGCCCGCGCCCGAGTCGCGCAGGGTCGCGGTGAGGGTCTCCTCGACCTGCAAGGCGCCCTCGGGGTCTTTGCCCCACCAGGCGTAGCCCCCGGCGCTGTGGCCGTCAGCGCCGCCACCGCCGGCGTCGCCGCCGTCTCCGCCGTGGCTGGCGAGGTTCGTGAGCTCGGCGACGAGCTGGTTGCCATACCCCGCCTGCATCATCGCCGCGGTCTGCTGGCTGAGCGTGGCCTGGCGGAGATCGGGCGCGGCGAGATCCGGTCGCTGGGTGTCCGGTCCCGCCTCAGGGGCGCGCTCTTGGCCCGGCTGAACGCGGCGCTCCTTCACGGCCTTGGGCTCCGGCTCCTTGTTGAGGCGAAAATTGTTATCGCCGAAGGAGCACTTCGCCGTATCTTATTCACACTTTAGCGCGATTCGGAACCACCCCCCTCTACACAGGACGTGAGACATGGCCGGAGGACAGCAGACCCAAAGCCAAAGTCAGAACCAGACCCAGGCGCCGCAAAACAGCACCCAGATCGCGAGCAACCCGCAGAACACCTCGCGTGGCGCCAGCCCGGCCGCCCCGACCAATCTCCCCGAGGTCACCGCGAACCTGAACCTGGCGCCGCCGATCCCGGTCGGCCCCATCGTCACGCCGGGCGCGACGATCACCGGCAGCCTGGACCTCGGCGGCACGCTCAAGGCAAAGCCCGTCGGCAGCACCAACCCCGGCAGCGTCTCGCCCACTGGCGCGACCATCGGCTCAAACGGCAACGAGGTCGGCGCGGGGCAAGATGGCGTCTCCGCGAAGCTGTCCTCTACCTTGGGTGGGATCACGAACTCGATCTCGGTGAACCTCAACGGCGGCTCCCCCACGGTCACCTTCGGCACCGCGGGCGCGTATGGCTCCGTGGAGACCTCGATCTCGGGCAACACCATCACCTACAAGTGCACCTCCCAGTCGATCAGCCGGGTGATCGACGGCGTTCAGATCACCGGTGAGATCTCCTACACGCTCACCCTGACGGTGACCCCGAACCCTCAGCCGCAGCCATGGTATGTGCAGGTCTGGGACGCCATCACGTCGTCGATTCAGGCCTTCGCGAACTGGGTCTGGGACAACAAGGAGGTTATTCTGGTGGGCACCGTCGTCGTCGCGGCGGGTGTGGCCATCGTCGCGACCGGCGGCGCGGCGGCCCCAGCGTTAGCCCCCGCCTTCGCGAGCTGAGCGTTGACTGACTCGGTGATGCTTCGGAGCGTGGGCGCCTTGGCGCTTCTGGCCTTTGGCCTCAACCTCTGGGCGTCCTTCGAGATCGTCGCGCTCTCCGTCGCCGCCGCCCAGCTCGCCGGCGGCGCCTTGGGCGTCGCCGCTTGGGCGCCGCACCTCCCGCCGCTGGCCATCCTCCTGGGGATCGCCGCGGCGGGTCTGGCGGGGGCTCGGTGGCTCTTCCCGTGGAGCGCCCCCATCGCGCTGTGGCTCGTCGTCGTCGGCGTCAGCGGCGTGCTCCCCGCAGAGTCCACGAGCGGCGGCGTGACGGTGAGTCTGGGGGGGCAGCTCGTGCTCGCCGCGCGCCTCGCGGGCGCCGCCAACCTCCTCCTCGGCGGCGCGCTCCTCGGCGGGCTCGGCCGCTGGGTCTACGCTCGGAGCGACTCACGATGACATCGGCCTGGCGGGCTCACCTCGGGCTCATCTTCCGCATCATGCTGATCGCGACGCTCACGCTCTCTGGCGTCGTGAAGCTCCTCGGCTGGGAGGCGCCGCTCTTGCTGTTCGTCCGGGCGGGGCTCGGCGTCAGCGCCGCCAAAGGTTTTGGTGTCGCGCAGGTGCTCGCCGCCGCGCTCCTGGCCTGGGATCGTGCGGCGCGCCCGGGCGCGATCTTGGCCTTCCTGCTCTTTGGCGCGGGTGTGGCCGTGCTCATCGCCGCGGGCGCCCTGGCGGACCTCCCCCTCGCCGTCGCGCTCATCCTCGTCGCCTTGTTCTCCGTCGTTGAGCCCGCGGTGCAGCGACCGGCTCGGTCGGGCTCGACGGCCTCCGATCCCCGTCAAGGGCTGGAGGGGCAGCGCGGCGAGCAGGTCGTCGACATGCGCGACGCTGAGATCCCCCTCCGCCACGAGCGGCGGGGATCCTCTGAGGTCTGAGACGGCGTCAGGCCCGCTGGGGAGTACAATCCCCAGATGGCCCTCGTCGCAGGATGCTGGTTGGCCTGGATGGCCACGATCGCCCTCGCCGCGCCCCCGCCGGGGCGTGTCGTCGTCGCGCGGTTTGGCCCCGAGGCCGGCCTGCCGAGCGCCCAGGTGCGGGCCTTGGCCTTGGGGCCAGACGGCCTGCTCTACGTCGGCGGTGAGGGGGGCGTGTGCCGCTTTGACGGCGCGCGCTGCGAGGCCGTGCCGCTCATCCCCGGCGAGGAGCCCCTCACCCAGCGCCTCGTGAACGTGGACGGGGTGGTCTACGCCCAGACCCGGGCGGGGCTGTGGCAGATCGCGCCGGGCACACCGAAGCAGCTCACGACCCAAGGCGAAGCCCGCGCCAACGCCAGCATCAGCCCCGCCGCCGCCGGGGGCCTGTGGGTGGCGACCGGGGTGGAGCTGCTGCGGGTCCAGGGCGGCGCGGTGGTCGAGCGTCGAGACACCTTTGGGGTAGAGCCCTGGGCCGTCCTGGAGCAGGCGGGGTCGCTCTACCTCGGGAGCCCGGACGGGGCCTGGACGCTCGGAGACGAGGGCGTCACCCCCCTGGCGAACCTCGGCGTGCGCGCCTTCTTGGAGGACGGCGAGGGGCTGCTCGTCGCTCGTGAAGACGGCGGGCATCTGCCCGACGGCGGTCATGTAGGGATTGTCCAAGGCTCCTGCTCCGTGCGCACGAAGCCGGGGACGGGTCGCTGACCCGTCCTGCGGCCGGCCGGTGATCGTGCCACCCCCG
>JAKLKE010000200.1 GCA_023150775.1 Myxococcota bacterium | reverse complement strand
GCCCGGCGGCGCGGTCATCGGGTTCGCCGCCGCCGTCAGCGGCTTCGCGGCCGCCGTCGCCGCCACAAGCTGAGCGCGGCCAAGGCGAGGCCCAAGGCCCCAGGCGCTGAGGACGAGGCGCACGACAGCCTCGGCTCTTTGGGGCGATCCACCTCCGCCGGGTCTCCGGCGGTGTCCCGGGGCTCGTCGTCGGGAGCTGTGTCTTCAGGCTCCGGCGGCGCAGGCACCCCGCCCTCGTCGAGGTTCTCGCCAAGGACGGCCTCGCTCAGCAGGCCCTCGGCGTCCTCCGCGGCGAAGACGGCGTACCAGGCCGTCTCTCCCGGGTTGAGGCTCGTGTCTACAAAGACCTTCTCTTCGCCGGGGGTCGGGCTCAGGTCGAGCTCCAGAAGCTCACCGTCGGTGGCGCTCTGGGGCGGGCCGTCGAGCCGCCGCACCAAGGCCGTCGCGTAGAGCGGCCGCACCCACGGGCTCGACCAGCGCACGGTGACGTCTTCGGCGTCGTCCGTCGCGCTGAGGTCTTGGGCGCGGTAGTGCCGGGGCGCGTCGGCGAGGGTGTAGAGGCACAAGGAGTCGAGCTTCCAGCCGCCGTACTCCAGGCCTGGATCCGAGGTGAGGCTCCAGGTGAGCTGGGTCGTGCCCACCTCGGCGAGGTCACGCACGTCGAGGTCTACGGCCGTCCAGGCCTGGTCGAGGATCGCGTCGGCGCCGGTCACCCCGGCCTCGCTCGTCCACCACAAGACCGGCGCGCCGCCCTCCCAGCGCCAGAGCACGGCCCGGTCGTAGACATACGACTCGACGCTCAGCCAGCGCCAAAAACGCAGCCGCGCCGTCGTCGCCCCGGCGCCCGTGAGGTCCAAGGCCGGGGAGGTCACCTGCTGGGCGTTGTTGGGCAGGTAGCGTCCTTCGCCGGTCACCGCCGTGCCCAAAACCTTGGCGCCTTCATAGGCCGCCTCGGGGTTGAAGCTGGAGCCCGCGGCGGGGGCGCCGACCTCCCACTGGTTGACCCAGGCCTCTCCGGCGTGGGGGCGATCTGGGGTGCCGACGTCGGCCACCCAGCCCGGGGCCCCGCCCTCAAAGCCCTCACACCACACGGGCTCGGCGTCGCCCACCCAGAAGGTGTACAGCGCCGAGGCCCGGCCGCCGTCTGAGCTTGAGGTCTCCCCGGTGTTGAGGTCGGTCCAGACGATGCGGTAGGCGATCTGCGCCCCCGCCGGGGCCCGAGGCAAGGTCACGGTGAGGGCCTCGGGGCCCCCTTCAGCGGGCAGGCGTGTCCAGCCGATGTCCTCCACCGCCGCGCCCCTGGGCGGGTCTAAGTTGTACTCGACGGCGATGTCGCCCAAGCTCACCAAGGCGCAGTCCACGAAGGGATCTTCGAGGGCGAAACTTACAGTGTAAGCCTCTGCGTCTGAGGGCTGATCCTCCAGCAGCGTGTGGTCCAGCACGATGGAGGCGATGGGCGCGCCGCGCAGGCCATGGAGGTCAAGCAGCTCGCCGAGCTCGCAGGCGTGGGGGGTGCCGTCGCGGAGATCACCGTTGTCGTCGTCGGCGTAGATCACCGCCTCGGCGAGGTCGGTGAGCCCCGGGCCCACGGAGAGCGCCTCAAGGAAGAGCAGGTCGGTGTTCTCCGCCCCGAGCTCTTCGCCGTAGGTGTCGATCCAGGCGGTGCGCAGGTTCCACAAGAAGGATCCCCAGATGAGGCCGTCGTTGTGCACCTCGCCGTTCACGTCCGTGGGGTAGACCCGGTCGGTGTCGAGCTCGCGGATGTAGCCGCCGTCGCTGCGGGCGTAGGGCGCGAGGATGGGGTCGTCGAGGATGGTCGCCGAGACGAAGTCGGCGCTGCCTTCGCTCACGTCCCCGGCGAAGGTGCCGCCGGTCAGGATGTAGTCGTGAACGCCATGACCGTACTCGTGGAAGATCACGTCGGCGATGCGCCCGAGGTTGTTCGTGGTCCCGCCGCCGATGTAGAAGTTGATCGTGCCGTTGGTGTAGAAGGCGTTGCAACACCCGGTGTTGATGTCGACGTTGGCGGTGACCGTCTCCGGCAGCCAGGGGTGGTCAGGGCGGCGGTCGGTCAGCCAGTCGTGCACGGTGTAGAAGTGGCGGAGCACCGACGCCGCGGCATAGCTGATGTCTACCCCGCCGCTGACCAGCTCGTCGTTCACCGCCGTGGCCTTCACCAACGCGCCGAGGCGGTAGACCTCAAGCCAGGGCCCGGTCATCGTCACGTCGTAGGGGGACGTGCGGCTGTGGGCGCCGAGGCCGTCGGTGGTCTCCGAGCCTGTGGCGTCGGTGACGAGCACGTAGGGCAGCGGCGCCTGCGCCAAGGCGTCGCCGACGGTGCGCTCTTCAGCGGTGAGGTCGAGGTGCATCCGCCGGGTGTAGCGGAGGAGCGTCGCGCCGCTCCGGGCTCGCCAGGTGACCACGTCGCCGTCCGTCTCCACCCGGCCCAGGCGCCAGATCAGCCGATCGCCGTCGGGCACGGGCAGCCAACGTTCGCCGGGCCGGGGCGCGCCGCCGCGAAGGTCACCGCTGAGATCGGGGCCGGGCTTGGGGCGATGCAGGCTCATCAAGGCGAAGCTCAGCTCGCCGCCCTTCGCGTAGAGGTCCAAGAACGCGCCCTCGACCGGCGCCCCGTTGTGATGGACGGCGTAGTGCGCCGAGCGGCCTCGCAGATCCGCGCGTGTGCCCGTGAGCACCAGCGCGTCAGCGGGCAGGCCCGCCAAGGCCAAGAGGTCTGCGGCGAAGCGGGGGTGCTCGGCGAAGGGCACCCCGCCGCCAGAGAGCGCCCGGGGCGTGTCGTCCCGCTCGTCCCAGCGCACACGCCAGTCCCCCCAGCGCGCGAAGAACGCCCGGGCGGCGGGGCTGGCGCTGAGCTGGGCCTGGGTCGCCGGGCTGCGGGCGAGGCGCGGCGTGGGCTCTCCCGAGGGCAAAGGGTCCGCGGGATCCGGCAAGAAGCCGAGCAAGAGCCAGAGCAGGGGGCGCATCGTCACCTCAAACACCACGCGGGGGTCGCCCCAGCGTCGTCTACAATAGTACGCGAACTCGCCCACGCTGCGCCGCCGCCGGAGCCCCCGTTCGATGATCGCCCCCCAGGTCCTCCTCACCGCGGGCGCCACCCGCAACCCCATCGACGCCATGCGGTACATCTCCGCGCGCAGCACGGGCTCCACCGGGGTCTGGCTCGCCCGGGCCCTCAGCGCCCGGGGCGTCGTGGTGCATCTCTTGGGCTCCGCCGAGACGCTCATGCGCGCGGGGCCCGACGACGCGGCGAGCCGGGAGGAGTTCGGCAGCACCCGTGATCTCATGGCGCGAATGGATCGCCTGCTCCACGAGCTTCCCGGCGTGGCCGTGGTGCACTCCGCGGCGGTCGGCGACTACGAGGCCGAGCCCCGGGCCGACAAGATCCGCTCCGGCCAAGAGACCCTCACCCTCACCCTGCGCCCGACGCCGAAGATCCTCGATCAGATCAAGGCCTGGAGCCCGGAGAGCTTCTTGGTGAGCTTTAAGGCCGCCGGGCCGGGCACCACCCCCGAGGGCCTACGCGCCTTGTGTGAGGGCCAGCGCCAGCGCACGTCGAGCGACCTGGTGCTCGGCAACGTGCTGGGATCCCTCGGCGCCACGACGGCGATCTGTGATTCGTCCGGCTTCACCCCGTTTGACGACCGTGACGCGGCCTTGGCCACGATCGTCAACCGGGTGGCGGACGCCGTCGCGATCAGGCGACGTTGAAGAAGCCGCGCTTGTCGAGGTAGCTGAGCACCTGCTCGGCGCAGGCGTCCACGTCGTAGAGGTCCGTGCGCAGCTCAAGCTCGGGGCTCATCGGCTCCTCGTAAGGGGCGGAGATGCCGGTGAACTCGGGGATGAGGCCCGCGCGGGCCTTCTTGTACAGGCCCTTCGGGTCGCGGGACTCGCAGACGTCGAGCGGCGCGTTGATGTAGACCTCGATGAACGTGCCTTCGGGCATGATCACGCGGACGTTGTCGCGGTCGGTGCGGTAGGGCGAGATGAAGGCCGTCGTGGTGATGATCGCGGCGTCAGCGAAGAGCTTGGCGACCTCGCCGATGCGGCGGATGTTCTCGTTGCGGTCCTCAGGGGAGAAGCCGAGGTCCTTGTTGAGCCCGAAGCGGATGTTGTCGCCGTCGAGCACATAAGAGACGCGGCCACGCTCCAGGAGGAGCTGCTCAAAGCGGCGGGCGACGGTGGACTTGCCCGAGCCGGAGAGGCCCGTGAACCACACCACGCAGCCCTTCTGGCCAGCGGCGCGCTCACGGTCTTGCCGGGTCACGACGCCGCCGTGCCAGGTGATGTTTTTGCTCTTGGGGGGGGTCATCGTGTCCTCCGGCTCAGTCAGTGACGAGCGGTGATTGTAGAAGAAGTGCAGCGATCTCAGGGTCGGCCCCATAACCGCTCCCCGTGAGGACGGGCCAACGCGCCGCGTGGATCATGGAGATGACGCGCGGCCGGAAGATGAATCGGATAGAGAGCCGCCTATGCTGCTCGATGAGGTAGAGGCCTTCGCGCGTGTGGTCGAGGCGGGCTCGTTCACCGCCGCCGCCCGGGCCGCTGGGGTGCCCAAGTCCAACCTCAGCCGCGCCATCGCCCGTTTGGAGGCCGAGCTTGGCGTGGAGTTGCTGCGACGCAGCACGCGCGTCGTGCGGCCCACCGAGGCCGGTCAGCGCTTCTATGAGCGTGTGAGTGAGCACGTCGGCGGGCTGCGCGAGGCGATGAGCGCCCTGCATGACGAAGAGGTTGAGGTGCGTGGCCTCGTGCGGATCACCGCCCCGGTGGACATCGGCCAGACGCTCCTCGCCGACGCCGCCGCGGCGTTTTTGACCCGGCACCCCAAAGCCCAGCTTGAGGTCGAGCTGTCGTCTCGGGTGGTGAACCTGCTCGAAGAGGGCTTTGACTGTGCGCTTCGGGCCACAGCACGCCTGAAAGACAGCTCACTCATCGCCCGGCGCCTGGGCCAGACCACGCTCAAGCTCTACGCCTCTCCGGCCTACCTTGAAAAAAACGGCGCCCCCACCCAGCTCAGCGATCTGGACGCCCACCAGACGATCACCTTCCGCGCTGGCGGCTCCGGCGGCATCCTCGCTGAGGTCACCTCGGGCTCACGGCTCTTCGCGGGCGACTTTGGCTTCGTGCGCGCGAGCCTACGCGCCGGGGCCGGCATCGGGCCCCTGCCGACGTTTTACGCCCAAGAGGACGTCGCGCTTGGCCATCTCGTGAACGTGATCCCCGACTGGAGCGAGGTTCCCGCCTCGTTGTACTTCGTCTACCCCGCCACCCGGCACCTGCCGCGAAAGGTCGCCGCCCTGCGGGATCTCCTCGTGGCGCGGCTCTCCACACAGCTCGGCTGACCCCTCGGCCCGCCCAGCGCCCCTCGGCCTCTGTACGTCCACCCCTCCTGCTGAGGCCCCCGCGCGGGGCGTGCTGTTGATGTTGGGCTCCGCGGCGCTGTTCGCGGGCATGGCCCTGGCCGTCGAGCAGGCCCACCGCCTCGACCCCCACCTGAGCGCCTGGGTGAGCACCGCCGTGCGATCGGTGGTGAGCCTCGTGGTGCTCTTCATCTTGGTGCGGGGCAACCCCCGGGGCCTCTTGGGCGACGCCCGCCCGGCCTTGTGGGCCCGGGGGCTCCTCGGCGCGGTGAGCCTCCTGAGCTACTTCGCGGCGATCTCGATGGTCGGCGCCGGAGAGGCCACGTTTTTGATGCAAACGAGCGCGGTGTGGATCGTGCTCCTCTCACCTTTGGTGCTCAAGGAGTCGAGCCCGCCGCTCATCTGGGCCGCCGTGTTGGTGAGCCTTGTGGGCGTGGGCCTGCTCATGGGCGCGTCCACGGATGAGCCCGATCTTCTCGGCCGGGTGCTGGGCCTCTGCTCGGGCCTCGCCGCGGCGGGGGCGATGCTCTCCGTGCGCCGGGCGAGCCGCACGAACACGCCGACGGTGATCGTCTTCTGGTTCAGCGCCATCGGCACCCTCGTCACCCTGATCGTGCTCGGCGTCTCCGGCGCGACCTTGCCCCGAGCGCCGATGGTCTGGGCCGCGCTCCTCACCGCCGCCTTGGCCGCCACCTTCGCCCAGCTCTTGATGACCAGCGCCTATCAGGTGGGCCGGGCGCCGCTCGTCGCCGCCGCGGCCTCAAGCTCGCCGCTCATGGCGGCTTTGGGCGCGTGGTGGGTGTTCGGGCAGCACCCCAGCCCACGCGCCCAGCTCGGCATGGCGCTGATCTTGGTGAGCGGGGCGGTGATCCCGCTCATCACGGCCGCCCGAGCTGGCCCCCAAGCCCCGGCCACCTCGGCGCCCCACGCCAAATGAAGGGCCTAACGCACGGCGATGGGCACGCGGCGGGGGCGGGCTTGGTCCGACTTCTTGAGGTGAACGGTCAGCACGCCGTCGCCGAGCTCGGCGCGTAGGCCCTCGGCGTCTACGCCGTCAGGCACGGTCACGGCGCGAGACCACTCCGTCGCGCGCTGCTCGACGGAGACGGCGCGGTCCTCGCAGGTGCCCTGAATCTCACCCCGGAGCTTGAGCACGCCGCGCTCAAGCTGCAGGTCGAGGGTCGAGACGTTCACGCCGGGCACGTCGGCGATGAGCAGGAACTCATCGGGGCCCTCGTAGAGGTCGAGGCGGGGGCGCGCGGCGAGGCGCGGGCGGGGCTGGGCGGGCGCGGTGAGGGAGCGGCTGGACTCAGCGGTGTCGAGGCTCATGGGATCTCCAGTCACGATTGGGTTGTTGATGCGATGAAGCTGCGTTTGGGAGGCCGCTCAGGCCGCCTGGACGGGGATCGACCGGCGGCTCACGACGCGGCGGGGCAGGGTCAGGGTCAAGACGCCGTCCTCCAGGCGGGCCTCGGCGGCGCCGGCGTCGAGCTCGCGGGACAGGGCGAAGCTGCGGGAGAAGCGCCCGGCGCGACGCTCGCGGTGAAGCGCGGTGTAGCCCTCGGGCAGCTTGGCGGCGCGGGCGCCGGAGACGGTGAGCACATCGTCCTCGACGTTGATCTCAAGCTCCTCCTTCTTCACGCCCGGGGCGGCGAGCTGCACGATGACGGCGCGCTCGCCCTCGAAGATGTTGACCGGCGCGGCGCCGCCGCTGACACGCTCGGCGCCCACGCCACGGGTGAGGCGGTCGAAGGTGTCGAGAGACGAGAGGGTGCGGTCGAGGAGCTGCAGAGTGGTGAGCATTGGACGTACCTCCGGTAAGGGCCGTGAAATTCGGCCATGAACGCTCGGTTTGGAGCAGAACCGCTTGGAAGCAGCGGATGCAACAAGGCTGCGCACAGCTCTGAAGAGCGTCAAGGGGGGAGGTGTGCGGAGATCGCCCCGCGCCCGCGCCTTGCGCCGTGGCGGGTTCGCGTGGTAGCGTCCTCAGGTTTCACCCCTCCCCACCGAGCAGGAGCCCTCCTTGTCGGACCCCGTCTCTGCTGACCGCCCCATCACCGACTTCGAGAGGCGCTTCGGGCACCCGCCCGGGCTCTTCGTCCTGTTCTTCGCCGAGATGTGGGAGCGTTTCTCCTACTACGGCATGAGAGCGCTCCTCGTCTTCTACATGACGAAGGGCTTCTTGGGCTACGGCGACACCCAGGCCTACAGCGTCTATGGCGCCTACACGTCCCTGGTGTACGCCACGCCCTTCATCGGCGGCGCCTTGGCCGACCGCTTCTTGGGGGCGCGGCAGGCCGTCGTCATCGGCGGCGCGCTCATGGCCGCGGGCCACCTCTTGATGACGATCGAGCAAGACACGGCGTTTTTTATGGCGCTCGCCCTGCTCATCGTCGGAAACGGCTTCTTTAAGCCCAACATCTCCACGATGGTCGGCTCGCTCTACCCCGAGGGCTCCAGCAAACGAGACGGCGGCTTCACGCTGTTCTACATGGGCATCAACCTCGGCGCCGCCTTGGCCCCCCTGCTCTGCGGCTACGTCGGCGAGACCTACGGCTGGCACTACGGCTTCGGCCTCGCCACCATCGGGATGCTCATCGGCCTCGCGGTCTTCGTGGCGCCTCGGGTGCTCACGCAGATCCTCATCCTCGCGGGCTCCGTGGCCGCGGCCGGGATGATGGTGTGGGCTGGCTGGGAAGACAAGATCATGCTCGGGGTGAACGCGCCCGTGGCCTTGGCCCTGCTCGTCGCCGCCGGGATCGCCGCCATGGCCGTGGGCCAGGGCGCGATGCCCGACGACGTGGGCCGCCCGAAAGACCCAGACGCCCAGCACCGCGCCGTGCTCGGCCCCCTCACCGCCCGGCAGACGATCTTCGCCGCCGTGGTCGTCGCCGTGCCGCTCATCGCCTTCTTGGTGCAGGACGGCCCCCTCGCCGGGTACGTGCTCACGGCCTTTGGTGGCCTGGCGATGCTGAGCCTGCTCATCGAGGCCTTCCGCAGCGACAAGATCGAGCGGGAGCGCCTCCAGGTCATCTTCGTGATGATGTTCTTCTCGATGCTGTTCTGGGCCTTCTTTGAGCAGGCCGGCAGCTCGATCAACAACTTCACCGACCGCAACGTCGACCGCGTCGTCGAGGAGCGGGTGATCACCGCCGCCGAGGTCGGCCAGACCGTCAACCTCACCCTCACCCAAGAGCAGATCGGCCTCACGCAGAGCGGCGCGGTCTTCACCTTGACCGACCTCGACAAGGCCCGCTCCGAGGCGGGCAGCGGCAACGACGCGACGCGGGGCTGGGTGATCGAGCCCAGCCACGTCGGCATGGGCGTGGGCGGCTCCGAGCTCAAGGCCTCGGTGTTTCAGGCCACGAACGCCATCTTCATCGTGACCTTCGGCCTCATCTTCACCGCGTTCTGGGGCTTCTTGGGCAAACGGGGCTTAGAGCCCTCCACCCCGGTGAAGTTCGGTCTCGGCCTCTTGCAGCTCGGCATGGGCTTCGGCGCCTTGTGGCAAGGCACCATGGTGGCCGACCCCCGCGGCATGGTCGGCATGGCCTGGCTCATCTTGGCCTACCTGCTGCACACCACGGGTGAGCTGTGCCTCTCCCCGGTGGGCCTGTCGATGATCACGAAGCTCGCGCCCCAGCGCATCGTGAGCACGGCGATGGGCGCCTGGTTCTTGGCCACGGCCTTCTCGGGCTTCTTGGCCGGTCAGATCGCCCAGCTCACGGGCATCGGCGGCCACGGCGAAGAGGGCTCAAACCTCATCCCCGCCCCCATCGAGACCCTGCACGTCTACGGCACGGTCTTCGGGCAGATCGGCGTCGCCGCGGCCGCGAGCGCGGTGCTCATGTTCGCGCTCTCGCCCCTGCTCAACAAGTGGACCCACATGGACGCGGACGACCTCAAGGGCGGCGGCCACTGAGCCTCCGCCTTCGGGCGTCCAGAGCACGAAGAGGCCCTCCTGGGGGCCTCTTCTTGTCTTCAGGGGCGCGGCTTACTGCGCGGCGGGGGCCGCGGGCGGCGCGGCGGCGGCGCCTTCAGCGGCGGGCGGAGCACCTTCAGCGGGCACCCCGGCCACACCCGGCTCAATCGGCGTGCCGCCCGGGCCAGGGTTCGGCGCCGTGGGGGGGTTCACCGCGTCGGCGGGGATCACCGCAGGCGGCGTCACCACCTTGGAGCAGTCAAGCTCCACCCCAGCGAGATCCGCCACACGTTTGACGGCTTTGGTGTCGTTGTGGAAGAAGATCGCCTCTTCAGGCCCCGGCGCGCCGTCGCCGTCGTTGTCGGGGAAGGCCAAGACCACCACGTCGTCGCCTTTGGGCACCTTGAGGGTGAACTCGCCGACCTTCTCCACCTTCTGCTCGGTGATGAGCTGAGGCGGGCTGTCGGAGGGGGTGGCGCCGCCACCATCAGCCGGAGGTGGCGGGAAGATGTGCACCACGAAGGGCCCGGGGTTGGCCTCGCAGACGATCTTTCCGGCGAAGGTGATCGTGTCGGCGGCGGTGGCGAGCTGCCCTTGGGTGAACTCGGGCTTCACCGAGGCCGGGGGCGCGCCGCCCGCCATCGGGCCGTTCGTGCCCGGGGCCCCAGGAGCGCCGGGGGCGCCAGGAGCGCCCTGACCCGGGGCGCCGCCTTGGGTGGGCGCGCTCGCCGGGGGCTCAGGGCAGGCGGTCAGGGCGATGAGCGCCGCAGGAAGGATCCACAGGGCGCGCGAGACGAGCTTGGACATACCGAAGGTCACCCTCTTTGGAGACGGCCCATTCTACGCCACGCGCGCCGCGTTGTGGACCTCTCGTCAAGCGATGGTCACATCAGCGCTGAGGTAGACGTCCTGAATGCCGTTGAGCAGGGCGATGCCCTCGGCGCGAGGCTTCTGGAAGGCCTTGCGCCCGGAGATGAGGCCCATGCCGCCTGCGCGTTTGTTGATCACCGCCGTGCGCACGGCATCCTGCAGGTCGGCCTGGCCGGCAGAGGCGCCGCCCGAATTGATCAGGCCG
>JAKLKE010000001.1:79387-123839 GCA_023150775.1 Myxococcota bacterium | reverse complement strand
CGCTGGAGACTGAGGATCTGTTTCATGACGGCGTCGGTGAGGAGTGGCCGCTCATCCGCCGTTTGATGGACGATGAGGTGTACCGCGCCCGGTACGAGGCGCTGCTCGCCGAGGCGGTTGTGGGCGCCATGGAGGTAGAGACCTTCCGGGCCAAGGCCGAGACCCTGCACGCGCTGATCGAGCCCTACGTCATCGGTGAGGACGGCGAGCGGGCGGAGTCCACGATGCTGAGCTCCGAGGCCGCGTTTGAGGGCTCCGTGGAGGACCTGGTCGCGCACATTCAGTCCCGGCATGAGGTCGTGACCGAGGCCCTGGCCGAGTGAGGCTCGCATCGGGCGGAGCGGCGCATTAGATCGGGACAATGCGCCTCCTCGCCCCGCTGCACGACCTCACCGCCGAGGAGCTGGACCACGTCGGCGGCAAGGCGGCCTCCTTGGCCCGGCTCACCCACGCCGGGCTGCCCGTGCCGCCGGGGGTGGCGCTCACCGACGCCGCGCTGCGGCTGTTCTTGGAGCACAACAAGCTCGTTGACGACCTGGAGCGCTTTGAGCGCGCTGGGCGCATCGAGCTAGCGGCGGGGCTGCGGCACCGGGTCAACGCGGGCGTGATGCCGCCCACCCTCGCCGGGGCCCTGCGCGCGGCCTGCGGTGGGCTCGGGGATCGCCTCGTGGTGCGCTCATCCGCCTTGGGCGAGGATGGCAAAGAGCGCAGCTTCGCCGGGCAGCTCTCGACCCTGCTCAACGTGCGGCAAGGCGACGCCTTGGAGGCGGCCGTGCGGCGCTGCTGGGCCAGCCTCTTCGCCGACCGGGTGCATGTGTACCGGGGCGCCGAGGGCCGGGCTGTGGGGCGCCTGGGCATGGGCGTGGTGATCATGCCGCTCATCGACGCCCGGGTCTCCGGGGTCTTGTTCACGATGAACCCGGTGACGGGCAGCTTCGCGGAGATGACCTTAGAGGCCGTGTTTGGCATGGGCGAGGCCCTCGTCTCAGGCCAGGTCACCCCCGAGCGCGCGACCTTGGGCCGACCCCGCCGCCTGCCGCTCTTGGGCCGCCTCGCCGCGCGCCTGCAGGTGGAGGACCGGGCGGTGAGCCCCGTCGAGCAGCCCCGGCAGCTCGTGCCCGGCTCCTCCGAGGACCTCGTCTGGGCGGCGGTCCCCCGGCCTGAAGAGCCCCGGCTCACCCCCAACGAGCGCCGCAAGCTCGGGCGCCTGGGCCTCGCCGTGGAGCGCCTCACGGGCTGCCCCCAAGACGTCGAGTGGGCCATGGACCCCGCCGGGCGCCTGTTCTTGCTGCAGGCCCGGCCGATCACCGCCGCCGGAGAGCCCACCCGCGCGGGCCCCGCCCTGTGGACCCGCCGCTTCATCGGCGAACGTTTCATCGGCCCGGTCACACCCATGGGCTGGTCCATCGTCGGCGGGCTCTTGGAGTGGTTCATCGCCTACCCCGAGACCTCCCGGCGCCTCTTGGGCGGAGATCCGGCAACAAGGTTGCTGCAAGGTTACCCCTACGTCAACGCCACGATGTTCCGGCACCTCGCGTTTAAGCTGCCCGGCCTGCCGCCCCCGGCGTTCATGATGGAGTTTTTGCCCCCGGAGGAGCTTCACCGCTGGACCCGCCGCTGGGCCTACCCGCCCGACTTCCGGGTGTACCGCTCGATCCTCTCGACCACCGCCCGAGAGCGTCGCTGGCAGCGTTTCCGCTGGAACCCGCTGACGAACCACCTCGCCTGGGACAGCTTCGTCGCCCGCCTCGACCGCGAGCTCCCCAGCCTAGAGGGCCCCGCCCGGGACGCCGGCGCCCTCGTCTCTCGCATCGAGCGCCTCATCCTGCTCCTGCGAGAGTACATCAAGATCCACGTCATCTCGCTTCTGCTAGCAAATCTGTTGCATCAGACCCTCGGCGGCCTCGTGCCCCCGGAGCAGCTCGACGACCTCCTGCGCGCCCCTGAAGGCAGCCGCACCACCGAGGTGAACCTCGCCCTGCGGGAGGTGGCCTTGGGCGGGGATCGGGACGCGCTCCTGCGGCGGTTTGGGCACCGGGCGAGCAGCAGCTCGTGGGAGATCTTCGCCCCGCGCTGGGGCGACGACCCGACGCTGATCGAGCCGCTCTTGGAGTCTTGGCGCCGGGGATCTCGCGAAGATCCCGTCGCCTTGGCCCGCGCCCAGGCGGCGGCGTCTGACGCGGCGATGGCCCAGCTCCAGGCCCAGGCGAAGGGCCTCGGCGGGCGGCTCACCCTGGCGACGGTGCGCCTCGCCCGGCGGCACATGCAGCTTCGGGAGGAGCAGCGTTTCCATTTTGACCGTGTGGCCTGGTCGCTCCAGCGCGCCTTGACCACGCTCACCCAGGATGTCCTCGGCGAAGGCGCCTTGGCCCGCTGGCTGGAGTGGCCCGAGCTGCGAGAGCTGGCCCAAGGTCGCCGCGAGGCCGCGGAGCTCCTGCGCGTGGCAGAAGGCCGCCGGGCGGTGTGGGCCACCTACGCCGAGCGCCCGGCGCCGCCCGTCTTCTTGTTGGGCGACGAGGGCGTGGAGGTGGCCCCCGGCGGCCGCACCCTGCGCGGCCTCGGCATCTCCCCCGGCCGCGCCACGGGCTTCGTGCGGGTGCTGCGCTCGCCGGAGGAGGCCCACCGCCTGCGCCCCGGCGACGTGCTCGTCACCACGGCCACCGACCCCGGCTGGACCCCTCTGTTTCTGGTCGCCGGGGCCCTGGTGCTGGAGCTGGGCTCGATGTTGAGCCACGGCGCCGTCGTCGCCCGCGAGGTCCGCCTGCCCGCCGTGGTGAACGTCACCAACGCAACAACCTTGCTGCGCGACGGCCAGCGCGTCACCGTCGATGGCCGGTCGGGCGAGGTGCGGGTGGAGGAGGGTTAGGCGCCCAGCCGGGGGTTTTCGGGCGTGCCGCCGATCTCGACGTCGTAGGGCACCTGGAGGTCGCGGTGCTCTAGTTGAATTTCGCAGAAGCCCTGAATGTGTCTGGGCTCGGTGCCAGTGATCTGCACGGTCACGAAGCGGACCACCTCGTCGGCGATCTCGTGGCTGTCGCCTAGTGACACCGTGACCTCTGGGTGGTCACATCGCCAGGACACGAGCTCGCCATCGTTTTTGACGACCGATGGCATCCCTACGCCTTTGGTGTGCCTGATCTCGTCAGAAGACAGAGCGAGCTTGCCCGTCAGAGGTTGAACGTGGGCCGAGGCGCAGGCGCCCAGCACGAAGAACGAGAGGAGGGCGCAGGATTTAAGCATGGTCATCACCTCACGCCGTTGCTATTCATTGATCACATGTTCCGTGTTAGATCTCCCCGCCGCGCGCTGCCGCTGACAGCCAAGGCCGGGATCCGCGCCCTTCACTCTGCCACCCCCGGTCGATCGCCGCAACTCGTCTGTGGCGCGCAAAGACGCAAAGGCCCAAAGATCCCAGCACTTGCGCCTTTGCGCCTTTGCGCCTTTGCGCGCCCTTCATCACGCTGCGCGTCGCCGCTGAGGGCCATGGCCGGGATACGCACCCTCGCCTCGGCCCCCCCGCGACCGGATCGGGCCTCTCGCGACCCCGCACGAGGACGAGCCACCCAGGATCCGTGTTGTGCGTGAGCGGCCTGTTCTGCCCGTCGCGGTTTGTCGAAGATGAAGGTCCATCGCAGCGATTCAGAGGATGTGTGGGAGGGACAGCACGTCGTCGCAGGGGGTCTCTGTCGGCACATCGCCGCTCGCCGAGCACATACAGCGCGCTGTCTCAATCTCACGCACACAGACGTCACCGCCACGCTCGGCGGGGTTGATCCGCCACACAAACCGCTCGTTGAGCCGCTCACTCTGCTCCCCTTCAATACTCGCCGGGGGAACACAGGCCCCCGGCGCGCAGGCGAGCCATGGCGCGTCGAGGCCGTGCTCCCCCGCGAGCGCGACGCCGAGCTGGTGGGTGACCATCGGGAGCTCTGCGGCCAAAGCGTCGGCTTTGGCCTGTTGATAGTAGGCTTGGCAGCCGATCAGGAGCAGGAGGCTGAGCATTCAGGGTCTCCTCATTGAAGCCTAACGAAGCGGGCGCTTCTCGCAGAGTACACCTTGATCCACGGCATCCTGTCAAGCCTTCTCTGCGCGCCACCCCACGTTGGCTCCCGCCCGCCCCCCGACGTGCTACCTTTGCCCCGTCCATCGCCCGAGGAACCGATGATCCGCATCCAGCACCAGGCCCGCCCCGCGCTGTCCGGGGAGACCTTCCCCACCTACAACCCGGCCACGGGTGAGCTGCTCGCGGAGCTGCCCCGGGGCCGCCGGGAGGATGTGGACCTCGCCGTGCGCGCCGCCCGCGGGGCCTTTGACCGCTGGGCGCGCATCGACCCCTACGAGCGTGAGCGCCTCTTGCGCCGCGTCGCCGAGCTCATCGTTCAGCACAACGACGAGCTCGCCGCCATTGAGTCCCGCGACACGGGCAAACCTCTGGTCAACGCGCGCACCATCGACGTGCCCCGCACCGCCGACACCTTCTTCTACTTCGCGGGCTGGCCCACCAAGCTCACCGGCCGCACCTTCCCCGTGCGTGGGCCCTTCGCCACGTCTACGCTGCGGGAGCCTCTGGGTGTGGTCGGCGCCATCGTGCCCTGGAACTTCCCCCTGCTCATCGCCGCGAGAAAGGTCGCCGCGGCCCTGGCCGTGGGCAACACGGTCGTGCTCAAGCCCCCTGAAGAGGCCTCGCTCTCGTGTATTGAGCTGGTGCGGATCATGGAGGAGGCGGGCCTGCCGCCGGGCGTGGTGAGCGTGGTCACCGGCTACGGCGAGGAGGCGGGCGCGGCGCTGGTGGATCACCCCGACGTGGCGAAGATCAGCTTCACCGGAGGCACACAGACCGGGCGTCTCATCATGCGAAACGCCGCCGCCAGCCTCAAGCGCCTCAGTCTGGAGCTTGGCGGGAAGTCGCCGAACATCGTCTTCGCCGACGCTGACTTGCTCGCCGCCGCCCGCGCCGCCGCCCCGGCCTGCTTCTACAACCAAGGCGAGCTGTGCACCGCCGGGACGCGCCTGCTCGTCGAGAAGAGCGTCGCTGAGGAGGTCATCGCCCAGGTGGTGGACGCCGCCAAGGCCATGAAGGTCGGCGATCCGGCGGCCCAAGGCACACAGATCGGCCCGCTCATCAGCGCCGAGCACCGCGACCGTGTGGTGGGCTACATCCAGCGCGCCCAGGACGAGGGCGCCCGCCTGCGCACCGGCGGCCCCGTGGACGGCCCCGGCTACTTCGTGGCGCCGACCGTGTTTGATGAGGTGCGCCCCGAGATGACCATCGCCCAGGAGGAGGTCTTCGGCCCCGTGCTCGCGGTGTTGACCTTTGAGACGGTCGAGGAGGCCATTGCGCTGGCCAACCACAGCGAGTTTGGCCTCGCCGCTGGGGTGTGGACAAAAGACGTGTCCAAGGCGCACCACATGGCCCAGCGTTTACAGTCGGGCACAGTCTGGGTGAACACCTACAACCGCTTCGACGCCACGGCCCCCTACGGCGGCGTCAAACAGTCGGGCTTCGGCCGCGAGAACGGCGAGGCCGTGCTTGATGAGATGAGCCAGCTCAAGACGGTGTGGATCGGCCTCTGAGCCACCGCGCCACCCCATCCCGCCACCCCGGCAAGGTGGCGGGGCTCAACCGCGCGTCCTGAGGCCGGGCGCCCCAAGGCAGCGCGTCGGTGGGCTCCGGCGGCGGCGCGCCCAAGACCGCTGCGACCTCCACGGCAAAGGTGAACCAGTCACACTCCTCCTGCCCGATGAGGTGGCTCACGCCCGTGGGCAGGCGCCACAGCGCGTCGGCGAGATCCTCCACATACGTCGGCTGCACCGGCCAGCCGCGTAAGGCGGGCACGGGCTCAACGCCGAGGCGGCGGGGGAGGGAAGAGGGGAAGTTCTGCCCACCCGGCCCATAGAGCCAGCCCGTGCGCACGACATGACCCCCGGCGGCGAGCACCCGGCGCTCCGCCTCGGCCTTCTGCGCGCCGTAAGCGTTCACCGGGGAGGGGACGGCGTCCGGCGCGTGGGGCCCCGGGCCCACCCCGAAGACGTAGTTGCTGCTCAAAAACCAGGTGGGCAGGCGCGCGGCGAAGGCGGCAGGGGCCTCGACGTTCACCGCCCAGGCCTCCGGGTCCGTGGCGCAGCGGTCCACGTCGCTCACGGCGGCGCAGAAGATCACCAGGTCGGGGTTGAGCGAGGCCAGGGTGGCGTCGAGGCCCGAGAGGTCGCGCAGGTCGAGCGCGCGCCGCGTCAGAGGCAGCAGCGTGTGCCCGGGGTTCACGCGCTGGATGGCTTGGCCGAGCATCCCGTCGGCGCCGAGGAGGAGGGCCCGCATGGATGGGGTTTACCATACGACCGCGCCACAGGATAGGACGAGGCGGCGGAGGTCAAGATGAAGCGTGAACCCCAGCTCCCAACGTGGGCGCGTGAGCTACGAGAGCGGTATCTCGCCGGTGAGGCGAGCATGTTTTTGCTGCACGGCAACGTGCGCGACCTGCACCCCTGGGAGGACCGCGACGGCAAGATCCAGTACGTCCCGCTGCGGGCGTTCTTGGAGGCGTTCTTGTCGCGCTCCAAAGAGATCGTCGCCTGGTACAACGTCTCTGAAGGCGTCGAGGTGCCCACCAAAGAGATGGAGGGCCGCCTCAACCGCTGCCTCTCCGGCGGCGTCACCTTGGCTGAGCTGCCCAAAGGCCCCGGCGAGGTGCTGCCCCATCTTGAGGAGGTCATCACCGACACCCGCCACAGCGCGGCGGTGGTGCTCGACTACGCCGAGACCATCGCGCCCAGCGGCGACCTCAGCTTCATGTCTGAGCTCGACAAACGTGCGCTGGTCTCCTTGCAGCGCTGGTCCTCGGATCCGGCGCTTCTGGCGTCCGACAACCTCGTGATCCTGGTGACCGAGCAGCTCTTGGAGCTTCACCGCAAGGTGCTCGCCTCGCCCCAGCTCGCCCATGTGGCGGTGCCCCTGCCCAACGAGGAGGAGCGGGAGCGTTTCATCCGCGCCCAGGATCTCGCGGGCATCGACCTGCAGATGAGCGAGCACGACCTCGCCCGGGTCACCGCCGGGCTCACGCTGTTGCAGATCCGCGGCCTGTTCCGCGTGGCGCGCGAGGGCGGTCAGGCGATCTCGTTCAAGGCCGTGTCCCGGCGCAAGAAGTCGATCATCGAGCAGGAGTGCCACGGCCTCGTCGAGTTTGTGGACCCGTCGCATGACTTCTCCCACGTCGGCGGCATGGACGGGGTGAAAGAGGAGCTGATGCGCATCGCCACGGCGATCCGCAAGGGCCACACCAACCGCGTGCCCATGGGCGTGATCTTCGTCGGCCCGATGGGCACGGGCAAGACCTTCTTGGCGGAGGCCTTCGCCGGGGAGAGCGGGCTCACCTGCCTCAAGCTGAAGAACTTCCGCGACAAGTGGGTGGGCTCGACCGAGGCCAACCTGGAGAAGATCCTCCAGGTCGTCGATGGCTTGGGCTACGTCTTGCTCATCTTGGACGAGGCCGATCGCAGCATCGGCAACCAAGGCGGCGAGACCGACGGCGGCACGGGCTCCCGGGTGATCGCCCGGCTCAAGGAGTTCATGTCCGACACCTCCCACCGTGGCCGGGTGGTGATCGTGATGATGACCAACCGCCCGGACAAGCTCGACACCGACCTCAAGCGCCCTGGCCGCTTCGACCTCAAGATCCCCTTCTTCTTCCCCGAGCACGAGGACGAGCGCCTCAAGGTGATGCAGGCCCAGGTGCGTAAGAACAAGCTCACCTTGGCCCCGGACGTGGACCTGGCGGCGGCGGCGGCGCGGATCCCTGGCTACAGCGCGGCGGAGATCGAGGCCGTGCTCTTGGCCTCGGCGGGCATCGCCAACGGCGAAGATCGGGAGGTGGTGAGCGCCGCCGACCTCGACGCCGCGGTCACCGACGTGATCCCCTCCCGGGACACCCGGATGTTGGAGTTCATGGAGCTGCTCGCGGTGTTCGAGTCGTCCACGAAGCGCATGTTGCCCGCGCGGCATCAAGGACTGGACACCGAGCAGGTTCAAGCGCGCCTCGACGCCCTGCGCAGCCTGCTCGGTGGGCGGGCGGCGTGATCCTCCGGGGCCGAGGTCGGCGCTTTGTGCGCTCGCTGAGGCCCCGGACGCTTGACAGCCTCCAGGCGACGGCCTAAATACCTTGGGTTCGCGCTCCAAGGGGCCTACGGGTCCGCTGTGGAGACAGGAGTCCTCGCATGTACGCGGTAGTTGAGATCGGAAGCAAGCAGTACCGGGTCGCGGTGAACGACACCGTCCAGGTCGATCGCCTCGCCCTCGATGTCGGCGCTGACGCCACCTTCGCCAAGGTGGTGCTCGTCGGCGGCGATGAGATCAAGGTCGGCGCCCCCACGGTGGACGGCGCCTCGGTGACCGCCCGCGTCGTCTCCCACGACCAGGGCGACAAGGTCATCACCTTCAAGTATCGTCGCCGTCGGCGGTCCCGCGTTCGTCGCGGTTTCCGCGCGTCGCTCACCACCCTCGAGATCACTGGCATCAACGCCTGAGGCCCTGCGCCTCCTCCACTGGAGTACCCCCCCATGGCACATAAAAAGGGACAGGGCTCGACCCGCAACGGTCGCGACTCCAACCCGCAATATCGCGGCGTGAAGCGTGGCGATGGCCAGCTCGTGACCGCGGGCAGCATCCTCGTCCGCCAGCTCGGCACCGTCTTTCACGCGGGGCCGAACGTCGGCACCGGCCGTGACTGGACGCTGTTCTCGAAGGTGGACGGCCACGTCAAGTTCTCTCAGTACCGCGGCCGTCGTCGGGTGTCCGTCACCCCCGTCGAGACCGAGGAGTCCGCCGCGGCCAAGTGACCGCTGGTGTGCTCAACAGACCGCTCGTGATCGCCGCGGAGACTCTCCGCGGCGTTCTCTGCTTCAGGGTTCGTCATGCGTTTTATCGATGAGGTCGAGATCACCACCATCTCCGGGAAGGGCGGCAAAGGCTGCGCCTCGTTCCGTCGAGAGGTGTTTGTGCCCTTCGGCGGCCCGGACGGCGGCGACGGCGGCAAAGGCGGCGACGTGGTCCTCTACGCGACCTCCCGCCGCAACACCTTAGAGCACCTGCGCGGCCAGAAGCTCTACCAGGCCACCCCCGGCGGGCCGGGCCAAGGCGCGGGGCGCACCGGGGCAGACGGCGAAGACCTCGTGATCGAGCTGCCCGTGGGCACCGTCGTCTTTGACGCCGAGACGGGCCAACTGCTCGCCGATCTCGCTGAAGACGAGCGCCGCGTGATCCTCTGCCACGGCGGCCAAGGCGGTCGCGGCAACACCCGCTTCAAGACCTCCACCAACCGCGCGCCCACCCGCTACGACCCGGGCGGCCCCGCCCAGGCCCGGGACGTGCGGCTTGAGCTGCGCCTGCTCGCCGACGTCGGCCTGCTGGGCTTCCCCAACGCCGGGAAGTCCACGCTCATCTCGGCGGTCTCCAACGCCCGGCCCCGGGTGGCGGACTACCCCTTCACCACGCTCGTGCCCAACCTGGGCGTGGTGAGCTTCGGCTGGGAGGGCAGCTTCGTCATCGCCGACATCCCTGGGCTCATCGAGGGCGCGAGCGAAGGCCAAGGCCTCGGCCTGCGCTTCTTGCGCCACGTCGAGCGCTGCACCTTCTTCTTGCACCTCGTCTCCTGCATGGACTACGGCGAGGACGTGCCCGACCCGGTGCGGCGCTACGAGATCATCAACAACGAGCTGCGCGTCTTCTCGCCAGAGCTCGCCCAGCGCCCGCAGATCGTGGTGTTGACCAAGGTCGACACCCTCGATGAGGAGGCCATCGAGGCCCTGCGCGCCCGCTTCAAGGAGGAGGCCGGCGTCGAGGTGCGGGCGATCTCCGCGCCCTTGCACCAGGGCACCACGGAGCTGATGCAAGAGTGCTGGCGCCGACTTACCGAGCTTCGCGCTACACTCGCCGAGGTGGATTCTCCCCTGCGGTGAGGGCGACCGATGCGGCGCGCGCTCTTCTGGCCGATGACGGCGACGGTGTGCTGGGCCTGTGGGCCGTCGGCGGCGGATGAGCTGGCCGCGGCCTCTACCCAGGTCACCCTAGAGAGCGCCGCGCGCCTCGGGCCGCACCGCGTAGAGGCCACGATCGTCAACGTCGAGGGCAGCCGAGAGACCCGGGAGACCTTGGAGCTCCTCTGGGGTGACTGGGACAACTTCCAGGCGCGACGCCTGCGCGACGGGCGACAGCGCGCGGAGGTGCGGGTGATCCAGCGGGTGGCCTATGCCCGCGCCGGGCAAGGCCGCTTCACCCGCCATGACGACGCCGAGCTCTACCGCACCGAGCTTGGGTACTCGTGGAACGTCTGGGATCAGGCGCTCGGGCCCTTCATGGGGCGGATCGTCTGGGAGGTCGAGGACGATGACGCCGTGGTGGAGGGCCGCCCGGCGACCCGCTACAGCCTGAGCCTCGCCGAGCCCGCCGAGGGGGAGGAGGCGCGGCCCCGGGCGGACGTGCCGCTGAGCCTCTCGGGGGAGGTCGTACTCGATGAGGCCACGGCCACGCGGCTCAGCGTCGAGGTGGAGGGGCGTTACCTCGCGGGCGGCGAAGACGAGCGCGGCGTGAAGCTCAAGCTCATGCGCAGCGGCTTCGGCCAGCCCCCGGCGATCGAGACCCCCGCCGACGCGCGGGGTGACCGGGCTCGTTGATCATCCCGCGTGAGCGCGCGCGCGAGATCGGGTTATTGGGGTGCGGGCGTCTTTGCGGCGCCTCTCTGTCCCTTCACGCCCCTTGGAGGCGGCCATCACGTCCGAAGAGATCGTGCGCGCGCTCAGCACGCTCAGCCTTGAGAAGAAGGCCGAGAACGTCGTCATCCTCGATGTCGAGCGACTTGTCAACTACTGCGACTACTTCGTCATCTGCAGCGGCACCAACAGCCGCCAGGTCCGCGCCATCGCCCAGCACTGCATGGACATGGCCGCGAGCGACCTCGGCGTCAAAGCCCGCTCAGTGGAGGGGTTAAGCTCCGCCCGCTGGATCCTCGTCGATTTTGGTGACGTGATCATGCACGTCTTTGATCGTGAGCTCCGCGACCACTACGACCTCGACGGCCTCTGGGGTGACGCCCGGCGCACCCGGGTCGAGGCGCCGCCGCCCGCTGAGATCCCCGCGTAAATCGACGTTGATTATGCGGGTACGCGGATTTTCAGGCTGCTCCTTGTGAGTTAATGGCGGAGTCCTCCTTCGGAGCCCGCCATGCTGCCGATCCTCAGCGCGCTGGTCGATCTTGTGCTGCCCACCCGCTGCGCGGCCTGTGAGGGCCCTCGTCGGGTGGAGGAGCCCGCGCCGTGGTGCGCCGCCTGCGCCGCCGGGCTGCCCAAGGGCCTCTTCCCGCTCGCCAACCCGCCGGATCCTCTGCGGGGGGCCTGGGTGTACGCGAGCTACGGCGGCCCCGTCGGCGCGGCGATCCGCCGGGGCAAGTATGGCCAAGATGAGGCGGCGCTCCAGGGCCTCGCCGAGGTGATGGCCGAGGCCAGCCGGGGTCGCCTGCCGCGCCTCGACGTGGTGGTGCCCGTGCCCCAGCGCCTCTCCGCCAGCCTCAAGCGTGGGTTTATGCCCACGGCGATCTTGGCCGCCGCCGTCGCGAGGGCCCTGAATGTGCCGCTGCGCCACGCCTTACGCCGCCAGGGGGGCCAGGCCCAGGCGGGGCTAGACGCCGAGGCCCGCCGCGAGAACTTGGCGGCGGCCTTCGACGCCCGGGGGCCCCTGGTGGAGGGGCGGGTGCTGCTCATCGACGACGTGATCACCACGGGCAGCACGGCGGCCTCTTGTGCGCGTGAGCTGCTCTGCGCCGGGGCGAAGGAGGTTCACCTGCTCGCCGCGGCCTCAGCGCGGTGATCCCCCTCACGCGTCGGTCACCGGCTCAGCGCGCCGATGAGGCCCCAGGCGATGATCAACCCGCCGGTGAGCCCCGCGAGCAGGCCGAGCGTGGGGTTCGGGCGCTCCCAAGGCAAGGTGCGGCTCTGCAAGAACGGCGCGATCACGATCCCCACGATCAAGCCGCCGAGGTGGGCGAAGTTGTCCACAATGATCCACAGGGTGATCCCCAGGGCGAAGTTCAGCAGGATCGCCCCGCCCACGCCCCGGCGCAGGACCACCCCCAGGGTGTGCGGCAATGAGGCCCGCTGGAGCAGGCCGAAGGCCCACAAGGCGCCCATGAGGCCGAAGATCGCCCCCGACGCGCCTACGGATCGTGGCACCCCGGCGAGCTGCGAGGCCACCGCCCCGCCGAGCCCGCCCAAGGTGAACAAGAGGATCGTGCGCCCCGGCCCCCAGATCGCCTCGGCCAGCCGCCCCAGGCCGAAGACGCCCAAGACGTTGAGCAGGAGGTGCAAGAGCCCGCCGTGTAGGAAGATCCCCGAGACGAGGCGCCAGGTCTGCCCTTGGGCCACGAGCGCGGTCACCCGACCGCCCATCCCGCGTAAGGCCTGGGTGGAGGGCGAATATCCTAGTACACCGCCGAGGCCGCCGCTCTCCCAGGGGCGCTCGATGGCGTAGAGCAGGGCCATCGGCGCGAGGCAGAGCACGATCAAGGCCGTCGTCGCCGGGGGCAGGGCCCGATCAAAGGACCAGAACCGATCCTCCACCGCCCGCTGGGTCATGCTGCGATGCAGCAAGACGGCCTCAAACGACGGCGGCGGCGGGGGGCGGCTCATGGGGCCTCATAGAGCGTGAGGCGCTCCAGCGGGCCAAGGCCGAGGCCGAGGGGCAAGGCGCCTAAGGTCTCGGCGTGCAGGCCGACGCCGCGCTCGGGGTCGTTGATGCGCAGGGGGAAGCGGTCTGGGCTCTCAAACACGGCGACGGGCACGAGGCCCGGCGGGCGAGCGGCGGGGGAGGAGTGAAGGGGCTCAGCGTAGAGGGCGCCGGGGGGCAAGGCCGCGCCGGGGCTCACGAAGCGCCAGCCGGCGCGGGAGAGGGCCCAGCGCGCGGTCCACTCGCCGGTGAACAGGCCCGGCGTCGGCTCGGCGGCGGTGAGCTGGGCCACGACGTTCACGGCGGCTTGGGCTTGGCGCTGCTCGGCGACGGAGCTGGCCCCAGCGAGGGCGAACCAAGGGAGAACGCCGAGGATCAGCGCGCGGCGCGAGAGCCGCTCGGCGCCCAAGATCGCCAAAGGCAAGACCGCCGGGAGCAGGTAGCGCCCGCTGGCGTAGTTGTGGCCGACGATCACCCCGATCACGACGGCGAGGGCCCAGGCGCCATAGAGCCAAGATCGCCCCGGCTGGGTGAGGGCGACGATCCCCAGGCCGAGGGCGCTCAGGCCCCCGATCAAGAAGAGCGCCATCAGGCCGTGATCGACGAGGGTGTAGGCCCCGTTTTGTAAGGCGATCAGGGTCAAAGGCACGCTGAGGGTGATCACGGCGATCTTTCCCCGCAGGCCCAGGGTGAGGAGGAGGATCGGGCTCAAGGCCACGCCGAGCCGGGCGACGGCGCCGATGGCCCGGCCCAGGAGCGGCCCCCGGCTGATCTGGGCGGCCTCGGAGAGCACATGGAGCAGGTGAGGCGCCCCGTACAGCGCCGCGAGGCCGAGCTGCACGCCGCCGAAGATCAGGCCAAAGCTGAAGATCGCCCGCCCGGGCCGCCGCCCGGATCGGAGGGCGTCGAGGCTGAGCACAAAGACGAGGATCAACGCCGGGTACTTCCAGAGGCAGGCCAAGGCCAACAACCCACCTTCAGCCCACTCCCAGCCCGGGCGATCCGGGGCCTCCCGCGCTCGAAGGCTGGCGGCGAGGGCGGCGGTAGACAAGGCCACGACGCCGAGGTCGATCATCAGCCCCGACTGCAGCGCCAACCACAGGATCGGGCTCACGAGCCACAGCCAGGCTCCGCGCTGGGCCCGGGGGCTCTCCCGGCGGAGCAGGTCTCCGGCGGCGACGCCCAAGAGCAAGGCGAAGGGCGTCGCCACGGCGAGGCGCAGGGCGGGCCCCCACGGCAGCAGGGCCGTCCACAGGCTCACCCAGAGCAGGTGCAGAGGCGGGTGGGCGAAGAGGAAGGCGTCAGGGGCGGGCTCGTCACCCCAGGGCTGCATCGGCCGCCACCAGTCGTAAGGCCGCCAGGGGTGGCCTTGGAGCTGGGCGGCGATGTTGAGGTAGACCTCCTCGTCGAGCACGGGGGGCCGCGTCGCGGCGACGGCCACCAACAACGCGCAGGCCACGGCGAGCCGCAGGCGCAACGGGGCTCAACCGCCGGTCAAGAAGCGGTGGAACATGCCGTAGCCCTGGTGCAGCAGGGGCAGCTCGACAAACTCGTCGCGCTGGTGCGCCTGGGAGGTGAGGCCCGGCCCAAAGTTCACGGCGTCGATGCCGACGGCGCCCAAGCGGGCCACGTCCGTCCAGGCTTGCTTCGCCGTGACCGCGGCCCCGGTGAGCGCCACGAAGCGCTGCAGCAAGGGGTTGTTCGTCACCACCCGGCCTGAGGGGCAGAGGTCGGTGAAGTCGACCTCAGCGCGGCCCCCGACGAGGGCCAACACGTCGCGCTGGGCGTCCTCGACGCTCTTGCCCGGGGCGAAGCGGTAGTTGAGGTTCAAGACGAAGCGGTCGGGGATGACGTTCCGCGCCCGGCCGCCTTGGGCCATGGTCACCGACATCACCTCACGGAAACAGAAGCCGCCGCAGTCCACCGCCACCGGAGGCCGCCCGGCGAGCTCCAGCAGCACGGCCCCGGCCTTGTGGATGGCGTTCCCACCCTGCCAAGGCCGGGCGGAGTGGGCGGCTTTGCCCAGAAAGGTCAGCTCGGCGTGCAGGGTGCCCACGGCGCCGACCTGCACGGCGTTGTCTGAAGGCTCCAGGCAGAAGGCCAAGGCCGTCTCCCGCAGCCACAACACCCGGTCGAGCACGGGGCCGAGCCCGTTGTTTGTGTACGGACCCTCCTCTTGATCGTAATAAACCCACGCCAGATCGAAGGGTAGGGCGTCCAGGTCGAGGCGCTCCATCAGCGCCCACATCACGGCGATGCCGCCCTTCATGTCCGAGGCGCCGAGGCCGTACAGGCGGTCACCTTCGCGGCGGGCGGGGCCGCTGCCGGCGTTGGGCGGCACGGTGTCGATGTGGCCGAAGAGGCTGATGAGCGGGCGATCTCTGCGGGGGCCACGGCAGACGATGGAGTTGCCGATGCGCTCGACCTCCACCCGCTCCAGAAGCCGGGCGCGCAGCTCCAGCTCATCGCAGAGCGCGGCCTCTTCGGTGATCACCGAGGGGAGCTGCACGAGCTCCCAGCACAACGCGTCGAGGCGGGCCTCGACGGTCTCAACAGGCGGCGGGCTAGACGGAGACGGCGTGCTCACGCAGCACCTCGTTCAGGGAGGTCTTCTTGTCGGTGCTCGCCTTACGCTGGCCGATAATCAAGGCGCAGGGCGTGTGGTATTCCCCCGCCGGGAACCGTTTGGCGCGGGTGCCGGGGATGACGACGGAGCGCGCGGGCACCCGGCCCCGATACTCGACCTCTTGGGGGCCGGTCACGTCGAGGATGGGCGTAGACGCGGTGAGCACGACGTTCGCCCCCAGAACCGCCTCTTCTTCGACGATCACGCCCTCGACGACGATGGCCCGGGAGCCGATGAAGCAGCCGTCCTCGATGATCACCGGGCGGGCGGAGAGGGGCTCCAGCACGCCGCCGATGCCCACGCCGCCGCTGAGGTGCACGTTCTTGCCGATCTGCGCGCAAGAGCCGACCGTGGCCCAGGTGTCGACCATCGTGCCCGCGCCGACGTAGGCCCCGACGTTCACGTAGCCGGGCATCACCACGCAGCCGCGCTCCAGGTAGGCGCCATAGCGCACCGTGCCCGGCGGCACCACCCGCACCCCTTGGGCGGCGAGGTCTCGTTTGAGGGGCACCTTGTCGTAGAACTGGAACGGCGGCAGGTCGTGAACGACCATCTCGGCGTAGCGGAACCACAAGAGCACGGCCTGTTTGACCCACTCATGCACGATCCAGCCGGCCTCGCCCTTCTCCGCCACGCGGATCTGGCCGCGGTCCAGAAGCGCCATGGCCTCTTGGGTCGCCGCCCAACCGTCCTCACGACTCAGCGACCCCGCATAGGCCGCCTGCACCCGCTCGCTCAGCTCTGTCACGTCGTCTCCGCCATCGGCTCAGGTCTACAGGGTCCGGTGAACCTCTCGCCAGAGCGCCGCGGCCTCGCGGCACTGGCTGAGCGGGGGGACCATCGCCGCGCGAACATAACCGTTGCCCGCGTCGGTGACGCCGAAGTACCGACCCGGCGAGACGACGATGCCGACGTCGAGGAGCTTGAGCGCGTATTGTTCGTCGTCTAAGCCCGGCGGCGGCTTAAACCACAGGTACAACGAGGCCTGGGACGCGACCAAGGTGAGGCCCAACTCCTCAAAGAGCGCGGTGAACACCCGCTTCTTCTCGGCGAGGAGCGACCGGCGCTCGGCGGCGTGGGCGTCGTCGGCCCAGGCCACGGTGGCGCCCTCGTTGACGATGTCTTGGGGGGCCACGCCGAGGTTCACACGAAGCTCGGCGAAGGCGCGCACGGCCTCAACGTCCCCGGCGACGAAGCCCGAGCGGTAGCCGGTCATGCCTGAGCGTTTGCTCAAGGAGTGCACGACCAAGGCGCCCTTCGTGCCGACCTCCAAGAGCGAGGGCGGCGGCTGCTCAGCGTACACGTCGGCGTAACACTCGTCGTTCACGAGCAAGATGTCGTGATCGCGGCAGACCTCCCAGGTGCGGGCGAGGGCCTCCCGCGGCGTCACCGCGCCCGAGGGGTTGTGGGGCGTGTTGATGAACATCATCCGCGCCCGGCGCAGCACGTCGGTGGGGAGCTCCCAGGGGCGCTGCACGAAGTCGTCGATGAGGCGATCGTAGCAGGGCTCACCCCCGGCGAACAGCGCGCCTCGGGCGTAGACGGGGTAGCCGGGATCGGGGACGATCACGAGGCGATCCTCGGCCCGAGGGTCGATCACCAACAGCGGCAGGTGGAAGATCGCCTCTTTGCTGCCCGAGGTGGGGAGGATCTCGGTCTCAGGATCGAGGCGGAGGTCAAAACGCCGCGCCATGTACCCGGCGATGGCCTGGCGCAGGGCCAAGGAGCCGCGCACCGTGGGGTACTGGGAGATCTCGGGCACGGCGCCGCGGATCGCGTCGCGGATCCAGGGTGGCGTAGGCTCCAGCGGATCCCCGGTGCCGAGATCGTAGAGCGCGCGTCCGGCGCGCTGCACCTCCCGCTTTTTTTGGTCCAAGGCGACCTGGGGGTAGGTGCGGAGCTGGCTGAGCAGAGGGTTCAGGCGCACGTCCTGGTGCTCCAGGCTGGGGTCGTCGAAGAGGATAGCACCCAGGGACTCATTCGTGGAGCGCCTCGGCGGCGGCGTTGGCGCCGACGCGCTGGCCCGTGAAGTAGACGGCGGTGATCGTCCCGCCCAGGCCCTCGCCGATGGCCGCCGTGCCCAACATGCCGGCGACCTCTCCCGCGGCCCAGAGCCCAGGGATGGCCTCGCCGCTCACGCCGAGCACCCGGCCTTCAGGGTCCAAGGCGAGGCCGCCGAAGCTCTTGGCCGTGCCCGGGAGCAGCTCGACGACGTGGTACGGGCCGCCGGAGAAGCTCGTGAGGTAGGCGCGGTCTTTGCCGTAGTCGTCGTCACGCCGGGCGGCGACCTGCTCCTCGTAGCGGGTCATCGTCGTGGTGAGGCTGTCCTCGGGCAGGCCGAGCGCGGCGGCGAGGCTCGCCAGGTCCTCAAACCGTGCGGCGACGCCCATGTTGATCAGCTCGTCGATGGTGAAGTCCTTGTCGCCGTCTTCGCCGACGTTGTACATGGGCATCAGACCCAACGAACCTTGCACCATCGCCGGGGGGAGGATCGCCAACAGCCGCTTGTCGGGGGCGGCGATGAGCGCATCGACCATCTGGAAGCCCTGAATCTCTTGCTCGTTGATCACCCGCTCGCCGTTGAGGTTCACGATGACCGCCTGCTGCAGGCCCAAGAGCCAGAGCGCCTCCCCCTCAAAGCCGGGCCGGGGATCGAGGATCGAGTGAACGTAGATGCCGTGGTCACCGCGCAGGGTGGTCGCGGCCCCGACGACCTCGACGAGGTCCAGGCCGAGGCCCTTGGAGTGGGGCGCGGACTCAAACACGATCGTGCAGCCCTCCAGCTCCGGCCGGTCGTCGAGCACACGGTCAATGTCCCGGGAGAAGCCGCCCGTGGCGACCAAGGTGGCCTTGGCCTCCACCCAGCCCCGCTCCCCGGTGTTGAGGTCTAAAAACCGCGCGCCGATCACCCGGTCGCCCTCGGTGACCAAGGCCTCGGCCTCGGTGTTGAGCCAGGTGACCTCAGCGTTGGCGTCCACCAGGGGGCCGACGGGGCCCGCGCCATCGACGGTGAGGTGGTGCTGCCGGGGTGTGGGGCCCATGGTGATGTCGGACTTGACGCCGTCAAAGCTCACCCCCCAGACGTCTACGAGGCCCTCAACGACGGCCGCTGAGCCTTCTGCGAGGGCGATCACCCAGGGGTCGTTGGGGTCGCCGCCCTCGGTGAAGGCTTGCCACTCGGCGAGGGCCTGGGCGGGGCTGTCGGGGACGCCGATGTCGGCCTGGTACCGGGTCCCGGCGGCGAAGAAGTTCGAGGCGTACCAGCCCGATCCCCCGGCGCGCTCCTCACGCTCCAAGACCAAGACCGTGGCCCCGGCCTCCTGCGCCGCCCAGGCCGCGCTGAGCCCCGCGGGGCCCGCGCCGATCACCAAGAGATCGACGGAGAGGGCGGGGAGATCCGGCGGGCTCGTGTCGCCGGAGTCGCCGGTGTGGCCGGAGTCACCGGAGTCGGCGCCGGTCTCACCGGAGTCGAGGTTGAACGTCATGACGCTCTCAGCGACACGATCGTCGTTCGGCGTCGGGGGATCGGCGCAGGCGGCGAAGGCCCATAGGAGGCGGAGCATTCCGAGAGGATGCGGCTTTGTGAGATTCGTGTCAAGAGCGCGCAAACAAGCGGCAGGTTACCGATCGCGCCATGCTCCTCGCCTTCGCCTTCGCCCCCCTCGGCTGCTTTGTCATCGACGACAAGGCCAACACCCCCATGAACCCCGCCGACGCCGAGCCCCGCGTCTTTGAGGTGCCGCCTGGATCGACGGCGAAGGGCCTCGCCACGGCCTTGGTGCAGGCGGGCCTCGTGGACTCGGAGTGGACGTGGCGGCTCTGGCTCAAGCGCAGCGGCTCCGGCGGCTGCCTCAAGGCCGGGCGCTTTAAGGTGAGCCCGGCGATGGCCCTGCCCGAGCTGATGGAGACGCTCTGCGGCGCGCCCTTGCCCAACGACGAGCCCTTCACCATCGTCGAGGGCTGGCGTATCCGCGAGATCGACGCGGCCTTGACCGAGCGCGGCTGGATTGAGGCCGGGGCCTACGCCCGCGCCGCCGGAGAGCCGGGCCGGTTCAAGCTGCCCGAGGGCCTCGGTGAGTTGAGCAGCCTAGAGGGCCTGCTCTACCCCGAGACCTACATGGTCGATCCGCTGAAGTTCTCCGTCGAGGTCTTCATCCAGCGCCAGCTCGACACCTTCACCGAGCGCCTGGGTCCGACGCCTAACCTCGGCGCCCGCACGCTCTACGAGGTCGTGATCATGGCCTCGATGCTGGAGCGGGAGGAGCCCACCCCGGCGAACCGCCCCTTGGTCGCGGGCATCTTGTGGAAACGTATCGACAGCCAGTGGAACCTCGGCGTGGACGCCACCAGCCGCTACACCTTGGCCGAGTGGAACGACCGCGACGCCTTCCTCAAGCGCCTGCGGGATCCGGACGACCCCTACAACACCCGCCTGCGCCCGGGCTTGCCGCCGACCCCCATCGGCAACCCCAACGCCGACTCGCTGCAGGCGGCGATGAACCCCGTGGTGAGCGAGTACTGGTACTACCTGCACGACAAAGACGGCGTCTTGCACCCCAGCCGCAACGCCGCCGAGCACCAAAGCTACCGCCAGAAGTACGGGATCTGGTAGCGGCGCCGGGCCCTAGCCCAAGGCCGCGGCGATGGCCGGGGCCCGCAGCAGGACGCGGTCCTCACCGAGAAGGCGCACCCGCTTGAGCAGCCCGGCCAAGGCCAGGGGGCGGTCGAGCTCGGGCACCTCGATGAGCGGGTCGCCGCGCCGCAGGCTGTCGAGGCGATCGGCGAGCTCGGACTTGCCCGAGGCGATGTCTACGGCGTAGCGGATCTCATCGGCGAGGGGCCCGATGGCGCGCAGCAAGGCCGCCTCACCGCTGGGCATCGACCCGTTGCCGCGCGCGCCGTGGCCCAAGGCGGTGATGAGCGCGGGGATGCCGCCGGAGAAACGCGCCGCGCCTTCGAGCTCCCGACGACCCGCGGGCCCGGCTTGGCCGACCAGGGTGGCGGCGGCCTCAGCCTCGCCGAAGTCTTGGAGCCCGACCTCTACCCCGCCGTCCAAGGCCAAGGCCGGGGCGTCCACGGAGCCCGCGAGCAGGAGCGTCGCCCGGCGATCGTGGGGGATCTCCTGGGCGAAGCGGGCCCAGGCCTCGCCGAGATCTTCGACGACCTCCACGGGCAGGTGCTCGGCGCCGTGGCCCAAGAGCGCGACCTGGGGGTGGGCGTCCTCACGGCGGTGATCTTGAGCGCGCAGGAGGAGATCCCGGCAGACCGTGCGCAGGCCCCGGCGATCGGCGACGCTCGGCGTGCGCACCTCGGTCCACTCCCGCTCGGAGAGCTGGGCGAGCACCTGCATCACGAAGTGCCAGGCCTCGGTCACCGGGCGGCCCTTGAGCGGGCGAAAGGAGACGGTTCGGCAGCCCAAGGCGGGCTCACCGACGGCGAGGTCTAGGGCGAGATCCTCCAAGAAGGCCTGGGGCTCGGACCAGCGCGGCGTGGTGAGCACCACCGGGTCCATACGCCGCAGGTGCGCCCGCACCTTGCGGCTGGTGCGCCCCCGGATCGCGGCCTCCAGCTCGTGCTGGTCCGGGTTGAAGGAGCCTTGCTCCCGGACAAGACTTGGATGTTCGACACGACGCTGAAGACGGCTCATGGGGCGCTCTCGGCGAGAAGGATCGTGCAAGGCCCGATCTCCCGCGTTCTGGGAGGGAATCTCACATTCCCCAGGTTCACCGATCTCAATTTGTGTTGTCAAGTGTTAAGTTGAGGTGACGCATCAAGTCACTCCTTTCAGCCCCGATACACCGATGGCCGTTCGTCCGCCTCGAAACGTCTTGATCCCCAACGCGAACAGCCCGCGCTTGCTCGCCCGGGTGATGGAGCTGATCGGCCAGGGGGTGCGTGAGCCACGATCCATCGCCGAGATCCTCGACTGTGAGCTGCGCACGGTCCACTACTACAGCCAGGCCGGGGAGTGGCTCGGGCTCACAACAACGGACGACGTCGGCGGTCGCCTGCAGCTCACCGAGCTGGGTTTAGAGTACGTCTTCGCGGGCCCCGATCGCCCTCGGGTGTACGCCCAGGCGGCCTGGGCGAACGACTTCGTGGTGCAGTTGATGACCGGCCGGGACGAGCTGCCCGACGCCGAGGCCTTGGGCCGCTTCATCCAGCAGTGGGCGCCGGACATGGCTGAGGCCACGGCCAAGCGCCGCGCGAGCGCCGTGCGCAGCCTCCTGGAGCCCGCCTTACGCCTCGGGCCCCGCCGCCCCAAGGCCCAGCAGCTCCCGCTGGACTTCGGCCCCGATCAGGTCGCCAAGCCCCCTGAAGAGACCCTCGCCCCAAAGCTCGTCGGCCCTGAGTCCCCGGATGTGTACCGCCTCGTGCTCCGCGCGCTTCTGGACAACGGCGAGCTGAGCCTCGGCCATCTGCGCGCCGTGCTCGACAAAGGCGGCGCCGAGGGGGTGGCCGTCGGGGGCTACGCCGAGATGGCCGTGCGCCGCGGCGACGCCTTCCGGGTGGGGGATCGCCTCGTCGGGAGCTGGGGCGCCGTGTGGCGCCGTGAGCTGGCCGAGACCGTGGCGGGCGTGGCGCTCTCCGACCCCCGCTATCGGGAGTATCTGGACAACATGCGCCAGGCGGCGTCGGGCCACCCCGGCGCGGCGGTGCGGTATGGCCAGCTCCGCGAACGTTTCACCTCTTGGGATCGCCGGGTCTTCGGCGAGACGGTCACCCCGTCCCGGCTGGTGAAAGACTTAGAGCGTGTGCTCTTGGGCCGCTCCATCGACGACTTCCCCATCGCCGGAGACACCGGCCCCGAGCCCAGCGCCCAGACCGGCTCGTTTCTGGAGCTTCAAGACCAAGAGGGCCTCTTCTTCGCCTTGCCGTCGAACCTCACCGCCCTCGCCGGGGGCGTGGCCGAGGCCAACCGGCTCCTGGAGCGCGCCCGTCAGGCCAAGAACGGCGTCGGTGTGCCCCGGGTGACCGACCGCCGCGAGCTCGTGCACGGCGGCGTCTTCGCCACGGGGGAGCCCCAAGGCCGGTCGATCCCCGATCAGGTCACGCTCCGCCTGCGGGCCGTGGCGAACGTGCCCCACCTCGCGCTCATGACGGCGCTCTTGATCCTGCACCGCCGCCCCGGCTGGCGCCGGGTGCTGCGCCTGCGCGACGGCAGCCTGGAGCTCTGGCGCGGTCGTAAGCGGGTAGGGGAGCTGCTCTTGCTCCTCGACGAGCTGTGCAGCGAGCAAGGCTGGCTCGTCATCCGGCGCCCCCGCGCCGGGGTCACCGGGGAGCAGCTCGTGGAGATCCTGCAGGGCCTCGGCGTCGCCCGCCGGGTGGGTGAGCAGATCGTGCTCGACGAGGCGTTTTTTGTGCGCCTCCAGACCGAGGTGGAGGACCGGCAGGTCTACGACCAGCTTCAGCCCCTCGCCGACCGGGTTCAACGATTTGTCGAGGCTTGGGAAGAGGCGGTCTGAGCCCGCAATTCTGAGCGCACCGCAGGCTTAGGCTTGCCGCCCCGGTCCCTCCTCCGCTACGCTGTGTCGGCGCGAGCGCCCTTGTCCCGGGGCGCGACCACAGGATGAGGTGCAGGATGATTCGCACGATGGTCGGCTCGGCCTTCGCCGGGTTTCAGAAGGCCGCGGTCTCTGGAGACTACGACGAGCGAGAGATTCAGCTCAACAACCTGCGCGTAGACCTTCGCAACCTCGAAGGCCTCGTGCGTCAGCTCATGGTCGAGCTGGCCGCCACCAAACAGGAGCTCCAGGCGCTCAAGGCCCAAGGTGTGACTGTCGTGGCCGCGCCTGAGCCCGTGAAGGTCGAGGCGCCCAAGGTGGAGGCCCCGAAGGCCGAGGCCAAGAAGGCGAAGAAGGAGCCTGCGAAGGTCGAGGCGCCCAAGGTTGAGCCTGCGAAGGTTGAGCCCGCCAAGGCCGAGCCCGTCGTCGAGGCCGTGAAGGTCGAGGCGCCCAAGGTCGAGGCGCCCAAGCCCGCCCCCGTCGTCGAGGCGCCCAAGGCTGAGGCGCCCAAGCCCATCGTCGAGGCCGTGAAGGTCGAGGCGCCCAAGGCCGAGCCCGCCCCGACCTCCTCCTTCGCCGCCTTGGCCTCCATGGCCGCCGCCGGGGGCCTCAAAGAGACCCGCCACGCCGACGACAGCTCCACCGACCTCGAAGGGTACCGCGAGCGGATGCGCGCCAACGGCCGCGACGTCACCCTCGCCACGGTGGGCATCAACTACACCGCCGACGGTGTGCCCTTCATCGGCCCCGTCGACAACGAGTCCAGCCGCGCCAAGGCCGTGGGCAAGGTGCTCACGATTGACCAATGGGAGTGCATCTCCTGCGGCACCTGCGTGGAGCAGACGGCGGACGTCTTCACCTTGCCCGGCGAGGCCAAGGCGGAGGTGCTCAAACAAGAGGGCCCGATGGATCTCATCCAGGACGCCATCGACGCCTGCCCGGTCACCTGCATCTCGTGGATTGAGCGGGAGCAGCTCGCCGAGCAGCACTCTGCGGGCGGGCTGACCTGAGCGCGTCCCCCACCCGGCCTCAGCGCCCCAGAAGCCGCCCCAAGAGCCCCCGGCGCGGCGCGGACTCTTGGGTGATCGGGCGCTCACCGCGCATCACCTGGTCCACCCAGGCGTTGAGCGTGGCCTCGTTCACCTCGCCGCCGAGCCAGCCGTCCGCGCCGCAGCCCAGGACGAGGGCGGCGGGATCGTCCACACGACCGTGGCAGAGCAGGCCCACACGCGGCGGGCTCAGCGCCGACTTCGTGCGCTGCGCCGCGCGGGTGGCGGCGCCGGGGTGCGCGGGATCGACGGAGAGCAGCACCAAGCTGGGCCGCTCGGCGCGCTGCACCCGGCTCAAGGTCTCGAAGGACTCCAAGGCGAGCACCCGCCAACGCGCCGAGAGCGCCGCCGCGCGCCCCAGGCGCCGCGCCATATGTTCCTCGACGATCACCACCCCGGGCCGCTGTGCGCCGCCTTGGGGATCACGCTCGCTCATGCTGGGCTTCTCCCTGGCGTGCTCTGGCCGTGTCCGCGCCGTCGCGGGGGCTGAAGAGAGTTTACGCTTGACGGCTTTTCTGTGCTCTGCCCGCACCAACGCTTCTCCTCCTTTAAGATAAACTCCGAAGTGAGCGACCCCAGCCCGCGCGCTGCGCGCGGGTGACCCCCTGAACCTTCTGACATCCGAGAGCTGAGGCCCATGAGCACCGATCGACTTGCTGAACTTCAGGCGGAGCTCAAGAGCGTCCTCGATGAGCGCGTCGCCGAGCTCAAGCGTGTCGTCGCCGACACAGAAGAGTCCACGCGCCACATCATCGCCGCTGAGCTAGAGATCGATCGCAGCCGTCGGTTCCGCGAGAGCTTAGACGAGGAGCTCGGTCGTGTCTCCCAAGACGTCAAGGCCCTTCGCGCCCGCACTGAAGACCTCAAGAGCCGCCAAGGCGAGCGCCTCACCGAGCGCGACAGCCTCCGCGACGGCGTGAGCGAGCTAGAGGTCGAGCTGGACGCCCTCAACATCGAGGTTGACCAGCTCCGCCAGACCCGCACCCGCCGCAGCGCCGATCTAGAGAGCGTTCGCGCCGAGATCGACGAGCTCCGCCGCCAAGATGAGGCGCTGGAGCGTGAGATCGAGCGCCACGAGAAGCTCCGCTCCGAGCTCCTCGACGCGCTGCAGCAGAAGGCCCAGAAGCTCAACCTGAACAAGTAGGTCCCCGCGAATGGCCCACGACACCCGCGCCGAGGGCGCGTCGGAGCCCGCCCTCGCGCTGTCCGCCGCGCTCATCGAGGCCCGCGCTGCGCTCTCCGTCTTGGAGCTCGCCCCCCTCGCGCGTCTCCGCGCCGAGGAGGCCGCGCGCTTTGAGCACGTCGGCTCCCGCTTCCCGGCGCTGCACCTCCGCCTCCGCCCGCTCAGCCTCCGCCTCGCCGCCCTCCGCGCCGCGGTGGAGCCCGTGCGCGCTGATGAGATCGAGGGTGTGGTGCTCGACGCCGAGCCGTCGGCGCCTGTGGACGAGCTCCCCGTCGCCCAGGCTGAAGACGCCGCCGACCCCGAGATCACCGCCCCCGTCGTCCACGACGAGGAGCCCGCCGATCCCGAGGTCACCGACCCCGGCGTCGAGCAGGCCGCGCCCGAGCTGACCGACCCCGAGCTGACCGAGCCCCTCGGCAGCCTGCCCTTCCTCGATCTCCCCGCCGAGCCGCCCATCGCGGAGCTGCCCGTCCAGGCGCTCCCCGTGGCGCCAGAAGAGGCCGCTGAGGAGCTGGCAGAGGAGCCTTCAGAGGAGGACGTCGCCGAGGACGACACCGAAGACAGCCCCTCTGTGCCGGGGAGCGTGGTCGCCGCCGTGGTCGGCAGCGCCGCCGCGTCGCCCGCCGCCGAAGAGGTCGAAGATCCCGACACCGACGAGTCTCCCCGCGCCCAAGAGCCTCGCCCCGCCGAGACCCCCACGGTCGTGCATGTCGACTCCATCGAGGCCTTGGAGCAGCTCCTCCTCGAAGACATCGAAGATCCCGGCCAGAGACGCGGCATCGACGTGCTCGCCCAGGTGAGCCCCGCCGTCGCTACCGCCGCCACCACCACCAGCCAGGCCGCCCAGGCCCAGCCCGCCCCAGACGTCGATCCCGAGCCGACGGAGCTCTTCACCCGGGAGATGCTGCTCGACCTCTTGGGTGAGCCCGCGCCCGCGCCCGCGCCCGCCGCGCCGCCGCCTCCCAAGCCCGCGCCCGCTCCCGCCGACATCGGGAAGTCCATCAGCGACGCCATCGCCCAGAGCCTCGCTGAGCTGTCGGGTGGCCCCAAGCCCGAGCCCGCCAAGCCCGCGCCCTCCGCGCCGCCGCCTCCCGAGGACGACGAGCAAGAGCGCACGATGTTGATGATGGACCCCGGCGTCATGGCCGCCTTGGGTCGCGCCAGCGGGACGAGCCCCGCGCAGAGCCCCGCCGTCGTCCCCGCCGCCAAGCCTCTGAACCTCAACCCCGGCGTCGTCCCCGCCGCCGCGGGCGGCTCGCCGCGCCCTGCGCCCGCGCCTCTGGCTCGGGTGGGCCTCGACGACCTCGGCGACGAGGACGTTCGCGCCGACGCCGACCTGCTCATCGAAGACGACGAGCGCCTCGATCACCCCGCCCCGGCGCCGCGCCAGGCCCCCGCCGAGCCCGCGCCCCGCCGTGGCCCCGATCTCGGCCCGGCGATCCTCCCGATGATCAAGGATCCCCGCGCCGCCCGCCCCGTGGCCGCCGCGATCCAGCTCACCCCCCAAGGCGACGCTTTGGGTGTGGTCGGCCTCGACTACCTCGACGAGATCCGCGTGCCGATGGAGTCCGCGGGCGAAGAGTACGAGCTCGACGACGGCGACGGCGACGGCTTTAGCATCGCGTCGATGGAGATGGAGACCGAAGAGGTCGAGTCCGATGAGCCCGAGGTCGAGCAGCCCCGCCTGCAGCTCGGCGGAGATGAGCCCAACAACGACCCCGACGAGCTCAACGCCGCGAGCCTCCGCCCCGTGGAGGAGGTCGACAAGGCCCAGCTCGCCGCCCTGATGAAGATGGCCCAGGAGGCCTTGGAGCAAGGCGACCTCAACAACGCCGCCACGGCCTACACCGACCTCCTCGACCTCAAGCCCGACCACGTCGACGCCTTCTTGGGCCGCGGCCGCTGCTGGCTCGATCTGGGCGACTACGCCGCGGCGATGTCCGACTTCCAGAAGGCCGAAGACCTCGACCCCAACGGCCCCGAGCCCCTCGTGGCCATGGGTGAGCTGTTCTTCGCCCGCAAAGACTACACCCGGGCCATCGAGTTTTTTGACTCGGCCATCGAGGTCGACGCCAACCACGCCATGGCGCGCTGCCGCCGGGGCATCTCGTACTACTACAAGAAGTCGTACCGCGAGGCGTTCCTCGATCTCCAGAAGGCCTACACCTTAGATCCCGACATCCCGAACATCCGCAAGTATGTCCAGATGGCGATCAAGAAGCTGGAGCGCTCCGGCGAGAGCGCGTAAGGCCCTGCGCGCCGCGGGCGCCCAAGGAGCGAAGCGGGCTTCGCACTGACCTCGTCATCGGGGTCAGCGGCGAGGCCCGTCTTGGCTCTGGGTGTGGGGTCGGGCTTGGAGAGGTCGCGTAGCAAAAACGACCGAACTGCGCCATCTCTCTGCGAACCCGCGTAAGGGCCGGTCAGAAGGATGGACCTCGTCGGAGGGTGGATCAAGGCCCGAAGATCCCGTGCCCGGCGCTGGGGGAGCGGTCAAGATTCGGCACAACTCTTGCTTAGAATAGAGCGGGTCAAGAGGGAGATCACCGTGAACACGTCCAGCCGCTCCAACGAGCTCCTCCGCAACCGCAACTCGGCGGTCGCCAAGTCCTTCTACCGCCAGCTCCGCGGTGAAGGTTTCTCTCATGAGCAGATCATCGAGCTCTCGACGACGCTCCTCGATCTGGTCACCGAAGACATGCGCCAGGGCCAGCGCGCCGAGATGAGCTGAGCGCCCCTCGGCGTTGGCCTCTCCTGACGGTTCTCAGCGCCCCCGGTGGGCGCTGGGCGTCGTTCAGTCGCGCTCCAAGAGGTCCATCAGCTCCCGCCACTCCCGGGGCGCCAAGCCGCTCGCCTCTTGGCTGACGGCCTCGCCGCGTAACAGGCGCCGCACCACGTCGAGGCCTTGGGCCGAGAGCGCCACGCCGCCCAGGCGGTAGTCCTCAAAGGCCTCCCAAGAGAGCGGCACCCAGGCCTTCACCGCCTGGGCGATGGCCTCGGCGTACACCCGGATCTCAAGCTGGGCGTGGGGGTCGAGGCGCAGGGACAAGAAGTGCAGGAGGTTGTGCAGGTCAACCTTCCAGTACCACTGGGTGTAGGCCGAGAGCGGCAGGCCGATGCGGGCGAGCTCCCGGGCCAAGGACTGCTCCTCCAAGAGCCCCTCGTAGCGAGAGAAGGCGCGCTCGGCGTCCTCCCGCAGGGCGGCGAGCACGTCTTCGGTCTGCTCCGGGCTCAGGGCCTCGCCGCGGCCTTGTTTGTTGTCTTTGGACTGCGTGGCGATGTCTTCAGGCCGGGGCAGGTAAAACTCCCGGTCGAGCACGGAGTACCGCGCGCTGATCTCGTTCACGTTCGCCGTGCGATGGCGGATCCACTGCCGGGCCACAAAGATCGGCAGCTTGACGTGGAGCTTGAGCTCACACATCTCGAAGGGCGTCGTGTGCCGGTGGCGCATGAGGTACCGGATGAGGCCCCGGTCGGTGCGGCTCGCCTTGGTGCCCCGGCCATACGACACCCGCGCCGATTGCACCACGGCGTCGTCGTCGCCCATGTAGTCCACGACCCGCACGAAGCCGTGGTCCAGACAAGGAAACGGTGTGTAGAGCAGGGCCTCTAACGCCGGGGCCGTGGCCCGCAGCGTCGGCATCGAGTGGGCGCGGGCGTCTTGAATGTCTTGGAGCAGGGCGTCGGAGAGCGGCACGTTCGCCTCGGGCGGTGATTCGTGAACCGGGGATGATATTCTCTCAGCGCATCAGACGCACCCCATCTAGGAGCATCGAGCCCATGACCGTCGAGGAGCTGATTCAGCAGGCGATGCAGGCCCTGCACGGCGGGGATCCCCGCAAGGCCCGTGACCACCTCGTCGCCGCGATGGAGGCCGCCGGTGAGCCCCGCGCCGATCTTCATCAGGCGATGGCCGTCGTGCTCTTGCAGCTCGGTGAGCCCGGTCGCGCCCGGCCGCTCTTGGAGCAGGCCTTAGAGATGGGCTGGAAGGCCGGCGCCCCGCCAGAGTTTCTGGTGCAGGTGCAGCTCGGCGTCGCCGCCGCCAGCGAAGACATGGACGAGCCCGCCCGGGCGCTCAAGGCCTACGACGACGCCTTAGAGCTCGACGACGGCACCCCCCGGGCCCGGGCCTCCCGCGCGCACCTGCTCATGGCCTGCGGTCGCATCGACGAGGCCTTGGCCGAGCTGGCGACCTACATCAACGAAGACCGCGACGAGGACACCTTCATCGAGGCCGCCGGAGAGCTCGCCCGCGCCGTGAAGGCCATGGCTGACGGCAGCGAGGGCCGCGAGCCCCGCGACCTGCTCGTCGCCCACCGCGACAGCTACGTCGAGTTCTTCGACGAGACCGTCAAAGAGATGGAAGAGAAGGGCTGGATGTCGGAGTGCGCCCGGATGCGCCGCGCCCCAGACGGCCGCCTCGTCCCGTCCATCCCCGACGGCGCGCGCCCCTACGCCGGGGTGCGTGTGGACCTGGTGGATCCTTCGACGGGCCAGGCCGGTCAGGTCGGGGATCAGCCCATGGTCGTCGCCGTGGCGGGCTTAGAGCCCCTGGCCCGTGCGGTCGTGCTGTTCAACACCGGCGAGCGCGCCTTTGAGCTGTACATCAGCTCCCAGTGCCCCTGGGATCAGCTCCCGATTCAGGTGCTCTTTGAGTCCGGCGACGCCGTGGCCCAGCTCGATCCGGTGATCGGCGCCTGGTACGAGAGCGGCTTCAACGGGCGCTTCGGCACCCGGGACGGCGGCCGCGTTCATTACATCTCCGACCCTCAGCCCTGCCGTGGCGGCAAAGGCGTCGTCTACGACGTCGATCTGGGCCGGGCGAGCTTCTTGGCCATCGAAGATCTGCTCAGCCGCCTGCTCGACCTGCACCACCGGCACCCCATCGCCCAGGTCATCCTCGGGCGTGGGCACCTGCGCGACACCTGGGTGCCGAGCTTGGCGGGCGGCCCCGAAGGCGAGGCCTAGTCTGAGCGCGGCCTAGACCGGGCTCACCACCAGTGGGTCTCGTCGAGGTTGGGGTCGTGGGTCGCCGCGGCCTCCCAGGGCCGCGCGGGCAGGTACTTCCAGCCGCCGTCGCTGAACATGCAGACGACCACGCCCTCCTCCAGGTCTTTGGTGGCCTGGAGCGCGGCGTGCAGCACGGCGCCGCAGGAGACCCCGGCCATCACGCCCTCCTCCCGCACCACCCGGCGCATCATGTTGAGCGCGGTGTCGCTGCCGACGAGGTAGCGCGCGCTCAAGGCGTCGAGGTCCAAGAGGGGAGGGTGGTAACCCTCGTTGAGGCTGCGGAGGCCCTGCAGGCGCTCGCCCATGCGCGGCTCGACGCCGATCACCCGCAGCGCCGGGTTTTGTTCGCGTAGGCGGCGGCTCACCCCCATGAGCGTGCCCCCGGTGCCGATCCCGGCGACGAACACGTCCACCCGAGGCAGCGCGGCGGCGATCTCCGCGCCGGTCGTGTTCATGTGGGTCAACACGTTCACGGGGTTGTCGAACTGGCGCAGAGCGTGGCCTTCGCCTCGGGCGGACATCTCGCTGGCGGCCTCGATGGCGCCGACCATGCCCGCCTTGGGCTTCACCCAGCACAGCTCCACGCCGTACAAGGAGAGCACGTCGGCGATGGACGGCACCACCCCTTCAGGCACGACGACCTTGAGGTGATAGCCCCGGCGCCGGGCGACCATGGCCAAGGCGATGGCGGTGTTGCCCGTGCTCGCCTCGATGAGCGTGCTGCCGGGGCCGATGAGCCCCCGGCGCTCGGCGTCGAGGACCATCGCCAGGGCGATACGATCCTTGATGCTGCCCGAGGGGTTCTGGCCTTCGAGCTTGGCGAAAAAACGTAGGCGGCCCGGTCGCGGCGACACCCGGGTGAGCTCGACCAGCGGCGTGGCGCCGACGAGGCCCAAGAGGCCGTCCGAGGAGGGTGGGGGAGGGTGGGGCATCAGGCTCGCCGTCGTGGATTGGACGCCTTATATCCGGGCCATGACCACGACGATCCCCCTTGATGAGCGCCTGCGCGTCATCGAGGTCTACACCTCCGTTCAGGGCGAGTCGAGCTTCGTCGGCTTGCCCTGCACCTTCGTGCGCCTCGCGGGCTGCAACCTGCGCTGCGTGTGGTGCGACTCCACCTTCACCTTCAAGGGCGGCGCCCACCGGGCGATCGACGAGGTCGTGGCCGAGGTCAGCGCCTTGGGGGTGCGCCTGGTCGAGGTGACCGGCGGCGAGCCCCTCGCCCAGCGCCAGGCCATCCCGCTCATGGAGCGCCTCATCGCCGCCGGGCATCAGGTGCTCTTGGAGACCTCGGGCTCCATCTCCATCGAGCGAGTGCCCGAGGCCGTTCACATCATCCTGGACCTCAAGCCCCCGGGCTCCGGCGAGGCGGCCAAAAACCTGTGGTCCAACGTCCCCCTGCTCAAGCCCAAAGACGAGGTGAAGTTTGTGCTCGCCTCCCGGGCCGACTTCGACTGGGCGGCCCAGGTCATCCGTGAGCACCGCCTGAACGAGCGCGCCGGAGAGCTGCTGCTCTCCCCCGTCTTCGGCGCCGTGCGCCCCGAAGACCTCGTGGACTGGACCCTCGCCGAGCGCCTGCCCGCCCGGGTGCAGGTCCAGCTCCACAAGATCATCTGGCCGCCGGACGCGCGAGGCGTCTAAGGCGTTGGGGCGGCGCGACTTGGTGGATATGCACCTCGTAAATTTGCATGTGGAACATTCGCCGATAGTTGGTTAATCCGCCACGTAATCGTGGGAGACTATTATGCGTGCGTTGTATCTAGATGACTCGGGCAAGGTGCATCCCAACGACTCTACAACCTTCGCGGTCTTGGGTGGGTTTAGTGTCGATCTCTCCAGATGGCACACGCTTTGCCGCCAGATTTCCGGTGCGAAGTCACGCTACTTTCCGAAGCGTGGTCCCCACGAATGGGAAGTAAAGAGCATTGACTTTCTTCCTGAGAACGCATGGAGTCGCCGAAGTCGTCGGGAACTATGTCTCGAGCTTCTCGACATTCTTCGCCGGAATCAATGTCATACCTATGTGGTTTATTTGGAGAAGTCTAAGGCGGTGAGCACTCCCGCTGAGTCAACATTGGTCCCGCTGATGGTGCAGCGCCTCTTGCTCAAATACTTGGCTGAATTGGAGTCGCAGGGCACATCGGGCATGGTGATCTCCGATTGGTCTACCCACCAACTCGATCACCACATCTCGGAGTGTGTGCAGAGCATGGTCGCGAGCAGACAGCTCACCAAGCTGGTTGGAGGTGTGACTTACGGCAGCTCGGCTTCTCTCTCGGCGCTGCAAGTCTGTGACCTCATCGCGAGTGGATACCGACGATCGCTTGAAGGTGCTGAGCATTTAGTGGACCTTCGGCGCGCGATCGACAGGCTCAGATACATCGAGCCGAACGGTGTGGATGTAGATGGCTACTTGGTGGACAGCGTTGTGAGGCTATTTTAGCGCTGCTCGGACGATAGGACCCCTTTGAGCATGCGCTTGGTTTGACAACCCTTATGGAGCCAAGTATTATAACAATGTGCCGAGTTTTCCCTAGTAGGCTTCTGGCCGAATGCAGGGGATGTTTCGGCACAACCCTGGGGTCGCCACATGGCGGCCCCATTTTTTTGAGCGCGAGGCGTCTAGCCCTCCGTCTCCTCCGGCCCCGCCCGCAGCAAGGCCGTCGCCGCCGCGAGGGCCGCGCGCTCCCCCACGAGCACCAAGGTGCCGACGGCGTGATCGTTCGGTTTGAGGCGCACTTGTTCGTTCTGCAGCATGGGCTCGGCGTGGCCGTGGCCGTGGGCCGTGTCGTCTTGGTCGCGGCCGGAGTGTGCGCCTTGAAGCAGGGCCTCGGCGACAAACCGTGCGCCGGAGACGAGCTGCCCGCCCTTCATGCCGGTGCGCCGCAACAAGAGCAGCACGAGCAGGCCTTGGAGCAGCCCCAAGGAGAACAAGGCCGAGAGCGGCGGCAAGAACGGCAAGGTGAAGACGAGCACGATCAGGCCGACGAGGCCGAGCAAGGCCACCCGCACGAGCAGGCCCAAGGCCACAAACAGCCCCGGCGCCCGCGCGCCCTCGGACGGCGTGAGCGGCGCGACGAGCTGCTCCCCCAAGGCGGCGCTGAGCTGCACGACGCCCAAGAGCAGGGGCGCGGCGACGATCAGCGCCGTGAGCATGATGCCCCAGCTCGCCACATGGGCGTCGATGTGGGAGAGCTCGACGAGCTGGGCCTCTAAGATCGGCCCCACGACGCTGTGCCCGACGATGAGCGCGATGAGCGCGATGGTGTCTAAGGCCAAGAGCGACAAGGTGCGCCGCCAGCCGCTCCGCTCGGTGCGCGGCGCGGCGCGGAGCTGCTCCACCCAGGCCGTGTACACCGAGCTGAGCTGCTGCAGCGACGGCGGCAGGCGGTGGTCGATCCAGGTGGCGAAGCGGTCGGCGTTGCCGATGGCGATCGGCGTGGTGAACGCCGTGATCACCGAGACCGCCACGGCGACGGGCTGAAGCTGCTCACCCACCACGCCCATCGCTTTGCCCAGGCCCGCGATGATGAACGAGAACTCGCCGATCTGGGTGTGGGTCATGCCCACCCGCACCGCGCCGCGTAGGCCCGTGCCCGCGAAGAAGCTCGCCCCGCCCGCGCCGATGAGCTTGCCGAAGACCACCACGAAGGTGAGCAGGGTGACCGCGCCGATGTTCTGCCACACGAGCACGGGGTTGATCAACATCCCGACGGCGACAAAAAACAGGGCCGCGAACACGTCCCGCACCGGGCGGATCGCGTGCTCGATGGCCTCGCCGTGGCCTGACTCAGCGACCATCACCCCGCCCATAAACGCGCCCAAAGCGACGGAGTACCCGAGCTCCTGGGCGATGAGTGAGGTGGCGAAACACACGCCCACGGCGGCGACCACCGTGGTCTCCGGGCGGTCGAGGCGCTGCACGAGGCGAAACGCCCGGGGCAAGACGAGGAGCCCAGCGGCGAGCAAGGTGCCCAAGGAGGCGACGAGGCGAAACAGCTCCCAGCCCAGGCGCTCCGGGGCGACGGCCTGGCCTCCGGCGACGAGGCCGAGCACCACCATGAGCAAGATCGCCAGCACGTCCTCGACGATGAGCACGCTGAGCACGGTGTCCCGCCACGGCCCGGTGACCTTCTTCTCCTCAAAGGCCTTGGCGATGATGCTCGTGGACGAGATCGCGACGATGGCCCCGGTGAACAGGCGCTCGGGGGTCGTCCAGCCCAGAAGCCCGGCGGCCTGAAAGCCCAGCCAGGCCATGAGGCTCACCTCCGCGAGCCCGATGAGCCCGCCCACCGGCGCCACCTTCATGAAGCGTTTGAGCGTGAACTCCAGGCCGATGCAGAACATCAGCAGGATCACGCCCAGCTCGGAGAGCGTCTCGACCACGGCGGGGTCGGCGACGAGCGGCACGGGGACGTGGGGGCCGACGAGCATCCCCGCCAGCAGGTAGCCGAGCACCGCGGGCAGGCGCAGCTTCACGAAGGTGACCGTGACGATCGCGGCCACGGTGAACACGAGGGAGAGGTTGACGAGGAAGTCGTGCGCGCTGTGCATTGAGAGCGCGACTAACCCACGCGCTGGGCGTCTGGGGGCCTGTTTCCCGCTGAAACGTGAAACGAGAACGTTCCGTTTCAAGGCCTCCTCGCGGCGTAGCGCCGGGGCCGCCGCGTGCTCAATCTTGCCGAATCTCCACGCTGGCACGCTTCATGCAAAACGTCGTGCATCCTGTCGTTCCACCTCTCCCGAGGCCGCTGAATGGACCCCCTGCTCCTCCTCCTCGTGTCCTTCGCCACCGTCGGGCTGCCGTTGTGGGCCATTTGGCGCATTCAGTCCCATCAAAAAGAGGCCGGCCTCGCCGCCGCCCACGCCGACAGCGCCGCGCTCCTCCAAGAGCCCGACGCCTTGGTCATCGACGTGCGCACTGAAGACGAGTTCAACCGCAGCCATCTCCCCGGGGCGATCAACCTCCCGCTGCACACCCTCGACGCCGCCCGCGCCGAGACCCTCCGCGGCCAGCCCGTGCTCCTCGTCTGCCAGTCTGGCCGCCGCGCCGCCATCGCCGCGCGACAGCTCCAAGCCCTCGGGGTCGAGGCCCGGCCCCTCGTCGGCGGCCTCACCCGCCTGCTCGGGCCCTGAGCCCCCCTGTCTCCGCCCATGATCAATCACGCTGAGGTGTCCTCATGAACGTCCACGCCCTCTATGACGCCCGCACCTTCACCCTCACCTACGTCGTCTGGGACCTGACCAGCCACGACGCCGTGGTCATCGACCCCGTCCTCGACTTCGACCCCGCCTCGGGCCGCATCTGGGAGGAGTCCGTTGACGCCGTGACGGCGTTTCTCAAGGCCGAGGGGCTCACCCTACGCTGGATCCTGGAGACCCACGCCCACGCCGACCACCTCTCCGGCTCCCAGACGCTCAAGCGCCGCCACGGCGCGGGGGTGGTCATCGGCGCGCGGATCCAAGAGGTGCAGAGCATCTTTAAGGGCGTGTTTGACCTCGATCCCAGCTTCCCCACGAACGGCTCGCAGTTTGACCGCCTGCTCCAGGACGGCGAGACCCTTCAGGCGGGCACGATCAGCGTGCGGGCGATCTCGACCCCCGGCCACACCCCGGCCTGCCTGAGCTATGTCATCGACGACGCCGTGTTCACCGGCGACGCGCTGTTTATGCCCGACTACGGTGTCGGCCGCTGCGACTTCCCCGCGGGCAGCGCCGAGACCCTCTACCGCTCGGTTCACGACGGCCTCTACGCCTTGCCCGAGAGCACCCGGGTGTTCGTCGGCCACGACTACCAGCCCGGCGGCCGGGCCTTGGCCTATGAGACGACCATCGGCGCGTCCAAGGCGGGCAACGTGCAGCTCAAGGAGAGCACCCCCGCCGAGGAGTTCGTCACCTTTCGCACCGCGCGAGACAAGACGCTCGCCGCGCCGCGCCTGCTCTTCCCCAGCGTGCAGGTGAACATCGACGCGGGGCATCTGCCTCCGCCGGGCCAGAACGGTGTTTCATACCTCAAGACCCCGCTGCGGCCCCCCAAGGTCTGAGCCCTCGCCCTTGTCTCCTTTTGTCACAGCCTCGATAAATTCCGACATCGACGCGGTAATCTCGTTCTCCAGGCCCTCCTGGAGCAATCAATGCGCGATCCGTTCCTCCGCGCCGAGGTCGCAGAGCTGGTCCAAAAACATGGGCTGAGCGGCGACGCGCGTGAGGACCTGGAGGTGGTGATCCGCCGGGTCGTCACCCAGAACGCCCTAGAGGACGCGCTCACGCTGTCCCGCGCCGGTGACCTCGCCACCCTGCGCCGCTCCGGGCGCATCGACCCCAGCGACGCCACCTTAGAGATCTTCCTCAGCGGCAGCGGCGGCGGTCGTGGGGTGGGCCCCGAGGGGGGCGTTGGCGGCATGGTCGTCTCGGGCACCGACCCCGAGCGCTTTAAGCTCGTGGGCCAGCTCGGCCAAGGGGGTCACGCCGAGGTGCTCCGGGTCTGGGATCCCGCCCTGGAGCGCTGCGTGGCGATGAAGGTGCTGCGCCGGGAGCACGCCGCCGACGAGCGCGCCGTCGCCCGCTTCTTTGAGGAGGCGAGCATCACCGCCCAGCTCCAGCACCCCGGCGTCGTGCCCGTGTTTGAGCGCGGTCGCACCGCCGATGGCCGCTACTTCTTCACGATGCAGGAGGTCCGGGGCCGCACCCTGAAGGACCTGCTCCGTGAGGCCCACGCCGCCACCTCGACGACCTGGAGCCAGCGGCGGCTCTTGGAGCTCTTCCGAAAGGTCTGTGAGCCCGTGGCCTACGCCCACAGCCTCCAGGTGCTGCACCGCGACCTCAAGCCGTCGAACGTCATGGTCGGCGACTTCGGCGAGGTGCTCGTCATGGACTGGGGCGTGGCCGTCATTCACGGCGAGCGCAGCCCCCAGCCCCACGTCGCCGGCGCGGACGCTGAAGGCAGCGTCACCGGCACCCCGGCTTACATGGCGCCGGAGCAGGCCCGAGGCGAGCCCGACCTCGGCCCCCGCGCGGACGTCTACGCCTTGGGCGCGATCCTCTACGAGCTGCTCGCCGGGCGGCCCCCCTACACCCAACGAAACGGCCTGGAGGCCCTCGACGCCTTGCTGCGTGGGCCGCCGCCGCCGCCTTCAGCCGTCGCCCCCAGGCCGATCCCTGAAGAGCTGGAGGCCATCTGCCTGCGCGCCATGGCCCGGGATCCCCAAGACCGCTTTGAGGACGCCTTGGCGCTCTCCGACACCATCGGCGAGTGGCTGGAGGGCGTGCGCAGCCGCGACCGCGCCTTGGAGATCGTCTCCCGCGCCGACGCGCTCTTGCCCGAGGCCGCGCGCCTTCGGGAGCAGGCCGTCGCCGCCCGGGCCTTGTTCGTCGCGCTCTCCGAGGGCTTGACCCCGGTGGACCCCGTCGAGAAGAAGCGCCCCGCCTGGGACGCAGAGGACGAGGCCACCCGCCTAGAGGCCCTCGCGCGGCGTCTGGAGCTGCGCCGGGCGGAGCTGCTCAACACCGCGCTTCATCAGGTGCCCGATCTCGACGAGGCCCACGCCCGCCTCGCCGACCTCTTCGCCGCCGAGCACCAGGCCGCCGAGGCCCGCCGAGACGAGGCGAGCGCCGCCATCGCCGAGACCCACCTCCGCCGCCACGACCGCGGCGCGTGGCGGGCCTACCTCTCCGGCGAAGGCGCGGTGAGCCTCATCACCGACCCCCCTGGCGCCCAGGTTACGCTCTACCGCTACGTCACCCTCGATCGCCGCCTCGTGCCCGAGCTCGTCGAGGCGCTCGGCGAGACCCCGCTCATCGACCACCCCCTGCCCATGGGCAGCTACCTCCTGCGTGTGCGCGCGCCGGGCCACGAGGAGGTGAGCTACCCCGTGCACATCAGCCGCCAGGGCCGCTGGGACGGCGTCGCCCCGGGCGACTCCTCCCCGAGCCCGATCTGGCTGCCCCCCCTCGGCGCCTTGGGCCGACACGAACGGTATGTCCCCAGCGGCTGGTTCTTGGCCGGCGGCGGCGACATGATCCCCGACAGCCCGCCCTTGGCGCCGGTCTGGGTCAACGGCTTCATCATCGACCGTTTCCCGACCACCAACGCCGAGTACCTGGCGTTCTTGAACGATCTGCTCGATCGGGGCCAAGAGGAGGACGCGCTTCGTTGGGCGCCGCGTGAACGTCGCGGCGTAGACGCCCCCGATGGCGCCTTGGTGGTTCACCGCGACGCCCGAGGGCGCTTCGTGCTCGGCCCCGATCTCGAAGGGGACGTCTGGCTGCCGGAGTGGCCCGTGCTCTTCGTGAGCTGCGGCTGCGCCGAGGCCTACGCCCGCTGGCGCGCGGCCCGAGACCAGGTCCCGACCCGCCTGCTCACCGAGCTTGAGTGGGAGAAGTCCGGGCGCGGCGTCGATGGCCGGGAGTTCCCCTGGGGCGACTGGCTCGATCCCACCTACTGCTGTATGCGCCAGAGCCGCATCGGCCGCGAGCTGCCCGCGGCGATGAGCGAGTTCCCCGTCGACGAGAGCCCCTACGGGGTGCGCCACCTCGCGGGCAACGTCGAGGAGTGGCTCGGCGACCCCTGGCGCCCCGAGGGCCCCCTCGTAGGCCCCGATGGCCGGGCGCTGCCGTCTCCTGTGGCCGAGGGTGAGGTCTCTCGGTCGTATCGTGGCGGGCGCTGGGACGGCACCGAGCGCCTCTGCCGGCTGCCGCGCCGCAACCACAACCACCCCGACCACCGCACGTCTCTGCGCGGCTTTCGTCTGGGGCGTGACCTCCCTTGAGCGCCGGGCGGCGGGGGATCAGCCGGGGACGCTGAACCCGGCGTCTTCGACACGCTGGGCGAGGCGGGCCCGATCGAGGCGCGCCTCGTCTACCCGGAGGCTCGCGCGCCGCTCGGCGACGTTCACCTCCAGGACCTCCAGCACGGCCTCATCTTCAGCGAGCACTCGACGAACGGAGCTCGCGCAGCCACCACAGGTCATGCCCTCGACGGGCAGGTTGAGCACAGTGGACACAGACGCTCCGTTCGCCTTGAGGCTGACCGCCGAGGGCGATCAGTTCAGGACGTGCTGGTTGAGGTTGTCGGCCATGATGTGGACCTCACCCCAGAAGTGTTTCCAGGAGGCGCTGTCCAGCAAGTCACCGCCGAAGTAGCGCGGCGGGCGCACCGGGGGGTAACCGTCGGGCTTCACCGCGAGGGTGAGCCGGGCGCGCTCAAGCTGGTCACGCAGCTCCGCCAGCACGTTCGACTGGTTGCGGATGATCACGGGCAGGGGGGTCAGCGCGACCTTGACGGCCTCGGAGTCGTTGGACTCCTTCAGCGCGTCGAGCCAAGCCTGGGTCACGATGCTCGTGGCCTGGCGGAAGTCGCGGTAGGTGCGGTTGAGCAGCTCACGCGCCATGCCCCACTCGAAGGTGGTGAGGGTGTCCCGCTCCTTGAGGAGGTGCAGGATGCGCGAGATGCGGAGCTGCGCGATGTACCCGACCGAGCGGTAGAGCACGATCACCTGCTCCACGCCGTCGAGGGCGGGGTGCGAGACGTGCCACTTGAGCTTACGCACGTGGCGATCGGTGAACTTCACGAAGCCGTTGGAGATCTCGGTCTCCACGTCGAAGTCCGTGGCCGAGGTGATGCCTTCGGGCTTGATGACCAGCTCCGTGCCCGGCTCATAGACCTTGGGAACGTTCAGCTTCGTCAAGAAGTCGACGACCTTCTCGGCGTCGCGCTCGTCGATGAGGACCTGGGCGATGAGGTCAGCGAAATCCTGCTCGGAGCGCGCCGAGAGGCGAGCCTCCTTGGCGGCGGTCTGCGTCGGGGTGGCCATGATCTTGTTTGCTCTCCGGAGCCATCTTTGCGTCAGCGGGGGGGGCCGAGGCGCGTTCGATGCTCTTTATCTTGGCGAACCCGGCTTCGCCAAGCGCGCCGTGTGTTCATGCGAGCCCGCGCAAGAATCCAAAGGTCCGGTTAGGGGGAGCCCGGAGGTTCTGATGACCCGCGCCGCCGCCTTCGCCCTGTGGATGTTGATGCTTAGCCCCCTGGCCGTCGCCCAAGACGCGACGATCGACAGCGCCGCGTCGGACTCCGGCGCCGACACCGAGGACTCCGACACCACCGCGGGCGGTGAACAGGGCGCCGCGTCGTTGGCCGGTGAGACCGGCGGCTGCCAAGGCTGCGCGTCGGGCGGAGGCCTCAGCCTCAACGCCGCCGCCTTGGGCCTGCTCCTCGTCGGGCTCAGCCGCCGCCGCTGAGCCCCCGCCGCTGAGCCCCGCGCGCCTCACTCGTTGCGCAGCTTCCAGTCGAGGATCAAGCAGTAGACCGGCGAGGGCAAGGCGTCGCCGAAGGTCGCGGCCACGGCGGGGTTCTCGCCGTACTTGAGCACGGCCTGGCACGGCAGCACCGTCGAGCGGGCGATGGTCTCCGCGGCGTGGTCCTTCACCCAGGCGCCTTGGGGGCCCATCTGGCCCAAGGCCGCGCCCACGGGGCCACGGTTGAGGTCGAGGCCCGAGCTGCGCTTCTCCGAGAACACGACGGTGTCGATGTCGGCGGCGAAGAACTTGGCGATGCGCGCGGTGACGGCGTGGGCTTTGCCCGCGGCGGGCACAAAGTCGGCGCTCGCGCCGAGGTGACGGGCCAAGGTGCGGATGAGCACGCCGACGTTGTCACGTTTGTCGTCGCCGCCGGTCAAGGCGAGGCAGGCCTCGCGGCCGGTGCGCATGAGGTTGATCTGGGTCTCAAACTCGCCCTCCAGCTCCGCCGGGGCGGCGATGCCCGAGGCCTTCGCAGTCGCCCGCAGGGCCTCAGCGCGCAGGGCCCGGGAGCCCTCACCGTCGTAGTCGGCGAGGCTGCCCTTGAGGTAGGCGTCGAGCACGGGGCTCAGGCCGAAGTTGATCGCCTGCCGGTAGGTGATCGCCATCGGCCCGCGGCCGCAGACCTGCTCGGCGTTGGAGTCGTTGATCGAGGTCCAACCCTCTTGAGACAGGTCGGTCACCGCCGCCAGCCAGGGGATCAGCTTCGCGGTGTCGGGGTCAAACTCCGACTCCTCCAAGGCGGCCTCGCGGATCCTCGCGAAGTTGCCCGCGCGCGCCGCGCCTTTTTTGGGGTTGATCAGCCACTCGTAGTCTTTGGAGGACTGGGCGATGAGCGCGGCCTTCTCTTTGACCGCCGCCGCCATGGCCTGATCTTCATCAAGGGCCGAGGCCAAGGCCGTCGCGCCGGTCACCTGGAGCACGAGCTGCGAGAACTTGAGGTCCGCGGAGTTGGTGTTCGAGATGTCCTTGAGGACGCTGACCTCTTTGCCCTTGTTGTCGAGCTCGGCTTTGGTGCTGTCGAGCTCGGTCTTGACCCCGGCCATGCGGCAGCTCTGCACGCCGCCGAAGATGTAGCCCCCGGCGACCCCGAACAGCATGATGATGTTTCGAGGCTGGAAGATCGCGCCGGAGACGACGAAGACGTAGGCGCGCTGGGCCATCTGGCCGATGCCGGTGCTCAAGACCGAGGTGAGCGCCTGGCGTTTGCCTTCCTGCTTAAACGCCTCCGCCGAGAGGCGGCGCCGCGCGGGGTTGAACTTCTTCTCTTGTTCGCGCTTCTTCACCACCTCTTCAGGGAGCTTGTCGATCTCGATGAAGAAGCGGGGGCCCTGGGCGGTGACCAAGGCGAAGGAGTCCCCGGCGCGGGTGGCCACGGGGGTGTTGATCTGCTTGGGTTTGGTCGCGTTGCCTTGCCAGACGTAGACGGCGGCGGTGCGGTCTACGGGCGCGACGATGATGCCCATGTCGGCCTGGCGATAGATGCGCACATGGGCCGGCGCGACGCCAAGCGCCTCGGGCAGCACGATCTCGTTGTTCGACTGATCCGAGCCCAGGCGCACTTCAGCGCCCTCAAAGGGCCCGAAGCGTGTGCCGCCGAACTCGGGGGCCAGCCTGAGGTAGAGCGCCAGATCTTCGGCCATACATCCTCCGCGTGGGCGATCATAGCAGCCCCCGGCGGTCAGTGGGGGGAGGCCGCGCGCCTGGGGCCCGATGATGAAGGAGATCGGGCGGGCCCACTCGCCCTCCCGCCGCAGAGCTTGTATGATCGTCCCGGCGCGACGCTCCCAAAGAGGTGGAGGTCCACTTGAACATCTTCCTCGTCCCCTACACCTGGCAACGCCACCTGCAGGTCGCCCTCATCACGGGGGCGGCGGGCCTGCTCGCGTGGTGGTTTGTGATGAGCTGGTTCACGCTCATCGGGCCGTTCTGGTCCTTGGAGTGGGACGGCGCGCTCTACCTCGCCACCTGCTCCGGCCTCATCGGCGGCGGCGCGGTCTTGGCCGAAGGCAGCCTGCGCCGCCGGGCGCTGCCCAGCCGCCTCGCGCTCACCTTGACCGCGGCGGGCATCAGCTTCGGCGTCGGCTTCGCCGGGTATTGGCTGTGGACCTTCGCGCTGGGCCCGGCGCTCTTCGGCGCGGTGCCCGACTCCACGGACTCGGCCTTGGTCTCGCTGCGGTATCGCCTCGGCGGCTTCGCCATCGCCGGCGTGGGCTCGGCGCTCGGCCCCTTGGTCACCCGGAAGTTTAAGGGTGGGGTCACCCAGCTCCTCTCCGGCGCGGCGGCGGGCCTGTTCGGCGGCGCGGTCTGGCACCTGTGCAACTTCACGATCTACTACGACCTCTACCTCGCGAGCGCGCTCGGCGCGTTCACCTGGGGTTTTGGTTACGGGGTCTTGGCCTGGGGCATCCCCGACGAGCTCTACGCGGGCTGGCTGCGGGTGCTCTCGCCGAGCCGCTACGGCTTACGTATCCCCGTAGATGCGATGGACCGCAGCCCCAAAGAGCGCTTCGTCGGCCACTTCCCCCGGGGTCTCGACCTCTGGCTGAACGCTGAGGGCCAGGTGATGGAGCTGCACCTCTCCGTCGCTGTAGACGCCGAGCAGCACTACAAGGCCCGTGGCCTCACCCTGCAGCCCACGGTGGTGCGGCGCTTCTTGGAGCGCATCGACCTGCGCTACGACCCGCGCCGCCCCGCGCCTTTGGAGACGCGCCTCAGCTCTGGCGATCGGGTGGTGCTCGGCCAAGGCGATCAGGCGACCACCTTGGAGTTCATCATGCTCCCCAGGGAGGAGCGTTGATGTTCACGTCGCTGATGCTGTGGGGCCTGCTCACGAGCTGCTCCGAAGACATCATCCACATCCCGAACACGACGCTGCGCGTGGGCGGCGTGGAGCAGGTCGAGGGCACCGACTTAGAGCTGCGCATCTTCACGGAGGAGGGCCAGTGTGTGGACGCTGGGGTGAAGGAGTCCGAGATGAAGGACTGCTTGCCTTACGTGGACCGCGCCTCGGGCCAGGTGCGCATCGCCTTCGACTTCCGCTACGACTCGACGCAGTTTGAGGTGCCGCTCACCTCGGAGTTTTTGGAGGTCTACCACATGGGCGCCCGGGTGAGCCCGGACCAGCCGCCGATGAAGGTGGAGATCATCCCGCACAACCCCGTGCGCACGCCCCAGCTCTTCATCTTGGTGATCGACGCCTCAGGCTCGATGAACCAGCTCGACGCCCAAGGGGTGTCCCGCATGGCGAAGGTGAAGGACGCGCTGCTCAACAAAGACGTCGTGAAGGGCTTCTTCCCCGAGGAGGTGAAGTCGGCGGTGGTCCTGCTGAACTTCACCGCGGGCAAACCTATGCCCGTCGGCACGGCGGGGGTGGAGATCCTCAAGAACCAGAAGCGCTACAAGACGCTGGTGCGGGAGTCTCTGCAGCCCCAAGGTGGCTACACCCACCTCTACGACGCCGTGGACTACGCCACCGGCGAGCTTCTGCAGAACGAAGAGATCAAGAAGTTCCTGACGCTCAACGACGCCAGCCCGACGATCATCGTGCTCACCGACGGGTTCAACAACCTGAGCGCCGCCGACACCTGCGGCGACAACGCCGCGCGGCTCTCCCGACTGCTCAAGAACCTGCGTGAGCGCCGCACCGGCGAGGGCGTCGAGCTCGACCTGCGCCCGACGGTGTTCTCCGTGGGCCTCGGGCGGCCCATCCGCCCCCGCAAGACCATCGAGGACTCGCTCAAGCGCACCACCGTAGACGTCGATCCCGGCAAGCTCTGCGGAAAATACGCGGGCAGCCGCATCGACGGCTCCTTGGAGAACATCGGCATCGACAACGCCAGCCTGGAGTGGATCGCCTTCCACGGCGGCGGCTTCTCGTACATCCGCCAAGACGTCGAGGGCCTGGGCAAGGCCTTCCAGGGCGCGGCGGCGGAGCGGTTTGAGTGGTTCGAGCTGCGCTACGCCGTGGACCAGTTCTACCTGCGCCGGGCCTTTGAGTCCAAGCTGCGCCTCGTGGCCTTCGCCACCGCTGAGGCCAAGCTGATGCTCTACCCCTCGCCGTGGTTCGACGCGCCGACCGGC